>CAZRBS010000109.1:0-2527 GCA_964598405.1 uncultured Dehalococcoidaceae bacterium | reverse complement strand
GCTCCACCGGGGTAAGCTCATCATAGGATTTGCCGAAGCTCTCGTGGGCGAGTTGCTCGTGGACTTTTCTTTGGCGCTTCACCTTCTCGATTGCCTCGCCAGTTGCTTCCACTTGCGGTGGGAACGACACCGCCTCACTTACCCCTTCCAGCTTCTCAATCATTGTTCTAGCTACAGCCCGTATTGAAGTTAGGTTTTGTTTGAGCACCTTCTCCTCTTTAGCCCACAAAGCAACGTAGGGGAACGACCTCACCCCAGTGTCGAAGCCGTGGTGCGCTCCTACGACATAGGCGACACTCTCTGCAATCGTCTCGGCATCTCTTCTTGGTATGCGAAATACGCTTTCGGAGTAGTAGTGGGCTACCTCGTGCAGCAGGGACTTTAGCTGCTGCGCCCTCGGCTCCTCGGGGCGAATCCATATCCGGTTGGGCGACAGGTACGCCCCCTTGATACCCGGGTCCTGATGTGGTCTGGACTCAAAGCTGACTTCAAGCCTTTGAGTCTTGGTTAATGCCATCATTTTAGCAAATAGCTCCTCATTTACCTCTCCAGTGAGCACCGGGACATCAAACTCCGGCAGCGGCTTGCCCTCAGTCTGCGATATATCGAAAACATACACCACTTTGAACCAGGACGGATCGCCCAGTTCTTCCTCAACTGCTATCCTTCTGCCGCCCCAGGCGCGCGCCTGGCGCTCCGCTTCCCACTTGTTGCGGAATGTGTCTAGAAGGGTCATTGGCTGTCGTCCTCCGGCGGTGCGTATGAGGTAAATGCCCCATTCGCGGTCGACCCGCCTCACTGTCCACTGCGTGCCGTCGCCACGCTCCCAGAGCGCCTCCCGGCCTGGGAAGACGGGGGCTTGTATGGCGATGCCCTTTTCTCCCCACTTAACGGGCCGCTCCAACTCCTTCCAGGTGACAAAGCCGGCGACCTTGGTGGCGTCAGGCTTCTGGAGCATTATCAGTATCTGGTTGCCGAAACTGTAATCGTGGAACTTGGACATCGTCTCTAGAAAGAGACGGAAATTCCTGTCCTCATGAATTGCCTTGACACCATCCTCAAGCTTTTTGGCTATATCCTCAACGCTGTACCGGCGCTCCGGCTTGACTGCGGGCAGCAACTCTTCCGTCATCAAGCTATACTCCGGCAACGGATCTTTAATCCACCAGATGAGATGGCGGTATTGTGGCGGCATCGGCTCGCCGCCCTCAATCATGACCTGGGGCTGAAATTCGGTGCCTGCCAGCAAACCCACGCTCTCGGCATAGTCCAGAACACTCTCCTCAAAGGCCCGCCCGGTTATGGTCTGGTGCCGGATATCGCCCGGCTTAAAGAAGCCCTGCTCAAACATCTCCCTGGCATCCTCGTCCCACCATTCGGCGATGGTCTTGTCGGTGCGCTTGTCAGTCAGCCATATTCCCATGCGGTCTCGCTCAGCCCAAGTCCCTATTTCAACGGCATGCCTGGGCGGCGGCGTCCGCTTTACCTCCGCTTTCCCCTTTGCTCGATATACGGCCCAGCCTCCAGGTACCCGCTGGACCGCAACGGCTACTTTTTCAACCCGGCGGATCCAGTCCGCTTCTCCTTCTGCTGCCGCTTTGTCAAGATAAACCGCATGGAGATAGAGCGTCTCACCCCCAACCCTGTAGGTCTCCGGAAATTTACCCTTGGTCTGCGGCAGGCTTTGAGGCTGCGCCGAGCTTTCCCACAACTCGTCGAGTATCGACGCCCTGGGCTCAGTTCGCTTTATGGTGACCGACCAGCCCTCGTCCAGGTCTTTCCTTTCCCCTTTCCTGAGCAAGTCATAAACGAGGCCTTTGTCCGCCTCAAACTGCAGGAAGACATCTTTACCCGGGTCGTCCGTCCTGGAAATGATGATGTTGCCCATGTAGTCGGTGTCTATCTCGTACTGCCCTGTTGCCCCAGTCTGCGGCAGCAGCCTTTCTCCCCTGGGGCCGTATAGCTTCGGTTTTGGCTTCGGTGGAGAGACCGCCCTGATGGCCATCCTGCCCACAAACATCACCATCATCATGGTGATAGCAAAGTTGAGAATGGTGGATATGTCCAGTTGAGCAGGGGCAGTGCCGCCCTGGATGACCACATCGTCGCTAACGTTTATGTCCTCCGCCTCCCCGGCGTTTACCTCCAGGAACCACCTGGCTCCGGGTAGGTTAACATTCTCAAAGCGAACATCTGTCTCGCCCGGCTGAACGTTGTGCATCACGCCCACCACTCCCTGGGTGCTGTTGATGAACACAATGTCCAGGGGGAACAGCATCCGAGACATATCAATCTGAATGGTGCTGTAGTCCGTGCCCAGGTCGAACAGCATGCCCGTTTGTGGTTGAATACTCTGGACCCCACTCAGCCCAGTGGTAAGCTCGGCCGGAGTGCTGGCCACGGCCACGCTCCACTGTTTATCATCTATAATTATTATCGCCTGTCCTGGCATCTCACTCCTCCTTTCCCCATAGCTTTTCATACCATCTCTTTAATTCTTTGCCGGCAACCCGGCGGTAGCGCATGG
>CAZRBS010000108.1:0-2668 GCA_964598405.1 uncultured Dehalococcoidaceae bacterium | reverse complement strand
TGAACCCCATTCAGGTGCGCTACCAGGCTGCGCTACACCCCGATTCAACTTCTGACTCTGCAATATACTATCATAATTTGCTTCTGAGAGCAATAAAGAGACAGGCTGAGGGGAAGCAAAGAAGAGAAGTCGCCCGGCAACCACCGGCAGATAGCTTATCTGCCGTTTTTCAGCAGGTAGACGTTCTCTCTCACTCTGGTAAGGTCAGGGTTCCGGCACTCCCCTCTGGTGTAAACAATGGAAATCCCGTTCTCCCGCAGGAAGTCCGTATCCCGGCAGCCGTCATCCAGAAATTCATAAGCCTCCTCATCGACAGCGGTGGGGAAAGCATGTATCCTAGTGTAAATGCCTCTCAAGGTGATGGCGGTAAAGGCGGTGGCTTTCCACGGATCGAGAATTGCCTTCTCGTAGCTCTCATCTAAATTCTCGTCAATCCAGACAAAGGTCCGGTAGTCTTCCTCATCAATCATGTGGTAATAAGCAATGTCCTGGCGGTCCGGGATGGCAATGACCAGCGTCACGCTGACGAGTACCAGACACAGGAAAGCACCGGCATACCTGGCCGGGAAAGGCTTTTTCAGCCAGGTGGAGAGCCTCGCCGGTAAGTATAGGTTCTTCACTCCCGCCAGCCCCGCCCCGGCAACAATACTCACCATCAGCATCATAAACATGAGCCCCCGTTCATATACTATCGGGACTCCGTAGTGGAAAGAGAAAAAGCTGACCAGCATCACCAGCAGGGCCAGCAGGCCCAGTGCCAGGCCGTAGTTCTCCTTCCCGCCTTTCAGCGCCAGCAAAAAAGTGCCCAGCAGACAGATGGCGATAGGTATGTAGCCGTAAGCCTGCACAATCTTCGGAAAGTCAACATATGCCGGTAGGGGTTGCTGGATAAGCAGGCTCCTGGCCGTAGGCAGCAACAGGTCGAATATCCAGGGAAAAGGAGCCAGAAAAGGGATAACCACCGCCAGCGTAATCCCCAGGCTATGCTTGAAGTTACCCCTCAGATTGAGTAGTATGTAAGGAAAAAGAACAAGCACCACGCAAATTGCCGAAGGGGCGTGAATTGAAAGCAGAAAGCAGGTGAAAACAAAGAGCGCCAGGTAGCTCCACCAGTTTCGCAAATTAAAGGCGAGGAAAAGGGAGAGGGGTATAAAAGGGAGCCCCAGGGCAACCGGAACCATAAAACCGGGACCCAGAATACCCACCGTGGTCGGTATCAGGCAGGTAAAGAAGGCAGCTTCCCAGCCAAATCCCCGTCTTTGAGCCAGCACGTAGACCGATAACACGGTGATGATAAAGATAACGCCCGGGAAATATTTGTAAATGGTCAGCCAGGAGATGCCGCTAACCTGGTGAAATACACCCCAGAACAGGTGGAAGCCTGCCTCCAGGTGAGGGGTGGGGCTCGCGGTTAACTGTCCGGGGAAAGGACTGATGAAGATAGCATCGCCTGACTGCAGCATTGCTTTGGAGTAAGCCAGATGCACCCATTCATCGATATGTACCGGATACGGATAGCCCTGATGCGGGATAAAGACAGTGTAAAAGGCAAATGCCATTACCGGCAGCATCAGAAAAGCAGACTTCGGCACTTTACGGAAAACGCGCCAGTTCATACCCCCGCCCGGATGAATATTGATGGAGAGTCAAGGTAAAACATGGATTGGTCATCACCGGTGAGACAAATTTTCGACCTTTTTCTTCCTTTCTTTGCCCATGTGCCCGTCGTCAGGGAACTTCTGGGATTCGTAATCGTTTTCTTTTTACCCGGCTTTGCCTGGACGCTTGTCTTCTTCAGGCAGATAAAACCGGTGGAAAGAATAGCCCTTTCTTTCGGACTGTCCATTGCCGTGGTAACGCTCGGCATCCTTGCCCTGAATTTACTGTTCGGAGTTAAAATTACCGGACTTAACTCTCTCCTGACAATTATTATTCTCACCATTATACCCGTAGCGGTCTATTACCTCAAGAGATTACTGAAAAATAAGTTTGCCAGAGTTAAGAAAGATGCGGCATAAGTCACGGCGGAGTATGAAAAATTGTATGATGTGGTAATCGTCGGCGGGGGACCGGCAGGAAGCCAAGCAGCCAGCCAGCTGGCCAGCAGAGGACACAAGGTAGCCGTTCTGGAACAGAAACAAAAAATAGGAGAGTCCGTCTGCTGCACCGGCATTATCGGGCAGGAATGCGTCCGCTCCTTTGCCATTGAAAACGACGTTATTTTGAGGCGGGTAAACAGCGCCAGGCTTTTTTCGCCCTCGGGAACCCCGCTCAGGCTGCACCGAACAGAAACGCAAGCCTGTATTCTGGACCGCCCGGCCTTTGACAGGACTATGGCTAACCGGGCCCGGCACAATGGAGCGGAATATTCACTGGAGAGCCCGGTCAGCGAGATAACGATTGAGGAAGAGAAGGTTACCATTACGGCCACCCGCAGAGGAGAAAGGTCAAACTTCGAAGCGAGAGCAGCGATTGTTGCCGCCGGTTTCGGCTCGAGGCTAACGGAGAAGCTGGGGCTGGGCAGTTTTGCCGATTTTGCCGTCGGCGCCCAGGCGGAGGTAGAGACGACAGGCATAGATGAGGTAGAAGTCTATTTCGGCCAGGAGGTGGCTCCGGGCTTCTTCGGCTGGCTGGTGCCAACCTCATCACGAACGGCACGGGCCGGCCT
>CAZRBS010000107.1:0-2687 GCA_964598405.1 uncultured Dehalococcoidaceae bacterium | reverse complement strand
AGTCAATATATTGCCGCCCATCCTCTCCAAAGACCACAGCCCCGCTGGCCCGCTCAAAAACCACCGGCACCACACCAGCCAGCATGCTGGTATTAACGTATCTGCTGTATTTTTCCATGGTGTCCATGGCTCATCCGTCCTTCTGATAGTCTTTCACTTGCCCAGGAGCGACTTTAGTCTCGGGATGCGTTCGCCTCTTTTTCTGGCAACCAGAACAAAGGCTCTCGGGACATCAGCCATCAGGGACCGGGACTGTTCCGCTGCCTCGGAATAGAATTTAACGATTTTCTCCTCCATCTCTATTGCCTGTTTCAGAGCACCTGTATAGCTGGCCTTTTCTGGCAAAGCCGTGTTTATGGCATAGCCATCCGTGTCCAGGTTAAAAGCAAAGCACCCCTCAATGGCATCGCTGATCACCCCGTAATAAGCTCGCTCAATGTTTACCACGTTCTTCTTGTTTTCTTTGACCAAGGAGAGGAAAAACTCTTCGCCATCGGAATATTTCCGGGCCAAATCCTGATAGAACCTGGCTGATTTGTCTTCTAACTCTCTGGCCAGGCTGATGACCTCGGAGCAGGTATTTATCTTCACTCGTCAATCTCCTTTCCTATAGCCACCTCTGGATGACCACTTTGCTTTCGGTAAAGAAACGGACTGCTTCTCGTCCCTGAGTGTGCAAAACGCCAAAGAACGAGTCCTTCATACCACTGAAGGGGAAAAATGCCATGGGCGCCACGATGCCGATATTGATGCCGACATTGCCGCTGGTGATATTGTACTGGAACTGCCGGGCGTTCCGTCCGCTGGAAGTGAAGATGGCGTTGCCGTTGCCGAAGGGACTGGCATTACATATCCTTATCGCTTCCTCAAGGCTTTTGGCTCGCATCACACTCATCACCGGCCCGAAGATTTCTTCACAGCCTATCTTCATTTCCGGAAGTACGCCTTCAAAAATAGTTGGGCCGAGGAAGCAGGTCTCTGGATAGTGACCGATTATCTTTGCCGGCTTTCTGCCGTCAAGCAAAAGCTTTGCTCCCTCCTTAATTCCGCTCTCAATATAGCCAAGGATTCTTTCTTTCTTCCCTTTGTCACGCAATGGCCCCATCTGCACCGATTCGTCAAGTCCGTAGCCGATGTTCATGCGGGAAGCGGCGGCAGTGACCTTATCCAGGAAGCTGTGGTAGAAGTTATCATCTTCACCAACCATCAGGAGAACAGCACCGGAAAGGCATCTCTGGCCGGTATTGCCGAAAAACGAAGTCATCAGAGCGGGGATGGTCCGGTCCACATCACAGTCCGGCATGATGACCATGAAGTTCTTGGCCCCACCCTGGGCAATAACCCTCTTACCGGTTGCTCCGCACCTGGGATAAATGACTTCCTTGGCTGTCGGAGTAGAGCCAACGAAAGTTACGCCCACAATATCGGGGTGGTCAAGCATACCGTTGACCACATCTCTGCCCCCATTGACTACATTCCACACTCCGGGAGGAAAGCCGGCCTCTTCTGCCAGTTCGGCAATCTTCATCTGACTGAGAGGAACTTCGCTCGATGGCTTGATGACCACGCAGTTCCCGGTGGCAACAGCGTATGGCGCTGACCATAGACCTATCATAAAAGGAAAGTTAAAGGGGGTAATTATGCCGAATACACCGAGGGGCGTGGGAATAAGCCATTCGTCTATGCCGCTGGCGATGTCCTCAGAATAGTAGCCCTGCATCAAGGTGGCGATGCCGCAGGCAACCTCCACGTTCTCAATACCGCGCCGGGTCTCACCCCTGGACTCGTCAATCGTCTTACCATGTTCCATGGTCTGGACACGACTCAGCTCTTCAAAATTCTCTTCCAGCAATTCCTTCATCCGGAAAAGACACCGGGACCGCGCCACAGGAGTGGTGGCTCTCCAATCAGGAAATGCCGCCTGAGATGATTTTACCGCCGCCTCCAGTTCCTCTCCGGTTGAAATTGGCACCCTGGCAACGGTCTTTCCCGTGGCTGGATTGACCACATCCACAAGCTGCCCCTTTGACTCAACCCATTCCCCATCAATGTAGTTCCTCACCTTCACTACATCTTTCATCGGTTCCTCTAGAACTGCCATATAATCTGAGCCTCCTTTTTATTTGGGCCTGTTAGTTTAAGACTGCTTCCTCCTTTGATTTAAGATACGCTACCAGTGAATATTATGGTATTTGAGTGGCTTATTGTGCAGGAAAGTCTCCGTAGAGCTAATCCCGGGGATGGCAGAAAGCCTCTCCATGACGAACTGGCTGAGTAGCTTGGCATTGTGGAAGCGAACAGCAATGATGATATTGAATCTACCCAGAGAGACAGAAGCCAGATACACAGCAGGCTGTTTGAGAATGGAGTCTATAATGTCATGAGCCGGCCGCTTGTTGACCGTAATACCGATTGTTGCCCATGCCTCATATTCCAGTATCTTCGGATTGGAGACTGCTTCAAGTTTGTACACTTCATGAGCAAGCATCTTTTTCATTCGCTTGCGTATGGTATTCTCCCCAAGGCCTAATTTAGCTTTCAAAATTGGCACACGGGTGAGCCCGTCCTGTCTCAGAAGGTCAAGAATTCGCCGGTCCACTTCATCAACCTGATACTGACTAGTGCCAGTAACAACGTCTGGGCACGGCTCCCGAGCTCCTTCACCTCTATGGGAAGCGGGCACTGGC
>CAZRBS010000106.1:1658-2688 GCA_964598405.1 uncultured Dehalococcoidaceae bacterium | reverse complement strand
CTTAAAAACGCCTGAAAATAGCTTTATTTTTTTGGCTTACTGTAGAACTTGAGTCTGACTCGGCACGAGGTATTCAATGATATCTTTCCACCGGGTGAATCGGACCGGTATGTGGCGGTAACGTTCTGACCGCTGGTAAACCTGGCTGTAGTTTACAGTCGTGAAATCGATGGAGATGTACTGACGCTGGCGGCCAGCGGGTGGACATACGGCGAAGATGTGTTCGCTTCCACTTTTGTGTTGATGGATAAGGAGACAGAAAGCCTCTGGTTCCCGGCAGGCGAACAGGGTTGTGCTTTGCCTCTCGAGCCGGTTAGTGAAGGCCGTTGTGGTCTGGTGGGGATAGCCGGCTTTTTTGCTGACAGAGTGCTCGAAGGAGAATTTTTATCGGCTTCTACCTGGGCCGATTGGAAAAGCAACTATCCTGACACCAGATACGTAACGGATTGAGTGTATCACCTTGGTCTTTATCTCGGCTATTCCCTTTCGTATAAACAAGGCAAGTGGCCTTCTTCTCGAAAAGGTATACCACGTCTTATCAATCAGGTAATATCATTCCCAAAAAGCCAAACTGGATTAACAGAATTGCGGTGAATGATAGAAAATCCGAAGCCAACAGAGGGTAATCACGTTGCCTCTTTGCACGATTCTGGGTGGTGGGGAAGGGGGGACTCGAACCCCCACGTCTTGCGACACCAGATCCTAAGTCTGGCCCGTCTGCCAGTTCCGGCACTTCCCCGCATGGAAATGCGCAGGCGCGGAAGCTGCGTAATTACTATAGCACTTCGTTTCGCTGTATCACAAGTCACGCGGATTGAGCCGCTTGCGCCGGTGCGGTAGAATACATTGGCGAGAAAATCCGGAGCACAAATCAGCATGTCCATCGCGCGCAACGTGAAAAAGATTCTGGCTGAACTTCCCGCGGGAGTGGCACTGGTTGCCGTAGCCAAGGGCAGGTCACCGGAGGAAGTCCTGGAAGCCATCGAGGCGGGCGTAAACCTCGTCGGCGAAAACTACGTTCAGGAGGCGG
>CAZRBS010000106.1:0-1648 GCA_964598405.1 uncultured Dehalococcoidaceae bacterium | reverse complement strand
GCGGAAAAGGCCTGCGCCCTGCTCGGGCAGCGAGCGCAATGGCACTTTATCGGGCATTTACAGAGAAACAAGGTAAAGAAAGCAGTCAGGCTCTTCGACATGATCCAGGCGGTGGACTCGTTCGACCTGGCAGCAGAGATCGACCGGCGGTGCCGGGAGATAGGCAAGGTAATGCCGGTCCTTATCGAGGTAAACATCGCACGTGAGCCGCAGAAGGCGGGCACGTTCCCGGAAAATGCCGAGCCTTTGCTCAGAGAAATCGCCCCGCTCTCCAGCATCAGAATTCAGGGCCTGATGACTATAGGGCCTATGGTTGGGGACCCTGAGGGTTGCCGCCCCCTGTTCCGGGTTATGAAGGAGCTGTTCGACCACCTGGGCAGGCTCCGTATCAGCGGAGTGGAGATGAAGCATCTTTCCATGGGGATGAGCCATTCCTACCGCATCGCCGTGGAAGAGGGCGCCACCATGCTGAGGATAGGCACCGCCATATTCGGGGAAAGGAGATAAACTTTTTGTCCGCGGGTTGTAATTTGCGGTAAACAGTGGTATACTAATCCTGAAAAAGGAACGTCTCTTCAAGAAGTGGGTTTATCCCACTTTTTTAATTGTGAGGGAGATTACGGGAGTGAAAGCCTGAGATGAAAAGCGATTTTCTTCTGGCCATAACACAGCTCTCGGCGGAGAAAAACCTCCCCCGGGAGGTGGTTCTGTCTGCGGTAGAGTCGGCAATGATATCGGCCTATCGGAAGGAAAGTTTTGCCCCAAATCAGAACCTCTCCGTAAAGATTAATCCTTCCACCGGGCGGGTAGAAGTATGGGCGGAGAAAACGGTGGTCAAGCGTCCCGCTGACCAGCGCACGGAAGTATCGCTGGAAGAGGCGCGGCGCTACAAGCCCGATGCTGAAATCGGCGACGAGGTTATGGTAGAGGACACGCCTTTCAACGCCGGGCGCATCGCGGCGCAGACGGCCAAGCAGGTTATCCTGCAGCGTCTTCATGAAGCCGAGCACAGCGCCATCCTGGAGGAATACGCGGAACGGGAAGACGAGGTGGTCAACGGCCTCGTTCAGCGAATCGAGCCCGGCCAGATCTATGTAGACCTGGGCCGGACGGAGGCCATAATGCCCGCCGCGGAACAGGTACGCACCGAGAGGTACCGGGTGGGCCAGCGCCTCAGGATATGCATCGTGCAGGTGATAAGAACTCCCAGGGGCCCCCGGGTGGTGGTTTCCCGCTCCCATCCTGACCTGCTGCGTCGTCTGCTGGAACTGGAGGTGCCGGAGGTCCATAACGGCTCGGTGGAGATAAAGGCCATCGCCCGGGAAGCGGGTTTCCGCAGCAAGGTGGCCGTAGCGGCGCGCCAGCCGGGAATCGACCCCGTAGGCTGCTGCGTGGGGCTGCGGGGTATCCGGATACAGAACATCGTCAATGAACTGAACGGAGAGAAGATAGACGTCATCCAGTGGAGCCCGGACCCTGCTACCTTCATCATCAACGCCCTCAGCCCGGCGCAGATCGTCAGCGTGGCCCTCAACCAGGAAGACAGGATAGCCACCGTGGTGGTCCCAGACAGGCAGCTCTCGCTGGCCATCGGCAAAGAAGGACAGAACGCCCGCCTGGCCGCCAAGCTGACCGGGTGGCGCATCGA
>CAZRBS010000105.1:0-2733 GCA_964598405.1 uncultured Dehalococcoidaceae bacterium | reverse complement strand
GACCGGCTGCACCGCACCGAAATATTCTCGGATGACTTCCTGGATTATCTCAAGGGGTTGCGCTTTACCGGAGAGGTACGGGCTGTTCCCGAGGGCCATCTCTTCTTTGTAGACGAGCCGGTGCTGGAGGTAACGGCCCCGATAATCGAAGCTCAAATCGTGGAAACATTCATTATCAACCAGATAAACCTGCAGACCCTCATAGCCAGCAAGGCTGCCCGCTGCGTTCATGCGGCACGAGGCCGCAGCGTTGTTGATTTCTCCCTGCGCCGCACTCAGGGTATTGACGCCGGAATGAAGGTAGCCAGGGCAAGCTATATCGCGGGGTTTAATGCTACCAGCAACGTCCTGGCAGGCGTAACATATGGTATCCCTCTTTCGGGTACTATGGCTCACTCCTTCGTCAGCAGCTATGAGCATGAAATCGATGCTTTCCGCGCCTTCGCCCGTAACTTTCCGGGACGTTCCATTCTGCTTATTGAGACCTATGATGCCATCGCCGGAGCTCACAAAGCGGTCGAGGTAGCTAGGGAGATGGCTGCCGGGGGCCAGCACCTGCAGGGAGTGCGTATCGACTCCGGTGACCTGCTAACCCTGGGGCGCGAGGTGCGCCGTATCCTGGACGAGGCCGGCTTCCACGACGTCAATATCGTGGGCAGCGGCGGGTTGGACGAGTTGGACCTCGATGAGCTGGCACAGGAAAATGCCCCCTATGATGCCTATGGCGTCGGTACCAGGATGGGGGTGTCGGGAGATGCGCCCTGGACTGATATGGCTTACAAGCTGGTCCGCTACGGCGAACGCCCGATAATGAAGCTGAGCTCCGGCAAGGTCTCCCTTCCTGATGCAAAACAGGTTTTTCGGTTTACCGGAACCGGCCAACTGCACCACGACGTTATCGCCCTGCGCGAAGAGATGATAGGTGGTGCCGAACCGCTTCTAAAGCAGGTCATGGCTGATGGATGTATTGTAGCAGCTCTGCCTCCCCTGAGAGAAATCAGGGAACTATTCCAGGAAGAGTTCAACCATCTGGAGGAGAAATACAGGGCGATACGGAACCCGGATATCTTTCCTGTGCAATTAAGCCCCGGCTTACAGTCCCTGAAGACAAGTCTGGAGCAGGAGTTAGAGACTGTAGAGGGGGAGGCGGGGGCTGCTCAGCGCCGCTCAAGAGATTTGGGTGAGAGCTAGCCCCTTTGCCTGAATAATTGCCTCTTGTGGAGTACCCGTATGCCAATTTGCCCACTTTGCCAGCAAGAAAAGCCATTTCTCTTAGTCCATATCAATCACCGGACTTACTGGCGCTGCCGGGAATGTTGTCTTATTTTCCTCTCGCCTGAGCAACGTTTGCCCGTGGACCGGGAACGAGAACGCTACCTCCAGCACAACAATCACCCTGATGACCGGAAGTACCGCCAGTTTCTTAACCGTCTATTAAACCCCCTGCTGCCACACCTGCCACAAGGAGCGCGTGGGCTGGATTTTGGCGCCGGGCCGGGCCCAACTCTTTCGGTCATGCTTGAGGAACGGGGCTACCATATGAATATCTACGACCCTTTCTTTGCTCCGGATACTTCAGTGCTGGAAGATACGTATGATTTCATTACGTGTACGGAGACAGTGGAGCATTTCTTTAATCCGTCTTGCGAATTCGGCCGGCTCGATTCCATGCTCAAACCCGAGGGGTGGCTGGGGATAATGACTGAGATGTTTACATCAGAGCATAAATTCAAAGATTGGTGGTACCATCGCGACCCGACCCATGTCTGCTTCTATCAGCAGGAGACCATGCTTTGGATTGCAGGCGTATTCGGTTGGAAAGCAGTATTTCCGCGCAGGTGCGTTACGCTATTCCAGAAAGTCCAGGCAGCACCGGTTAGATAACCCGAACAGGTGTATGCCAGCAGTTGAAGCCATAAAGTCCTGACACTGCCATCATATCGAAACCGCCCCGCCCGTTATGCCACCCGGTTGACCGGATGCCATATGAATCAATAAGTCCGGAACCTTGCAAAAAGGGGCGATTTCCTTGTACCATAGACTTGTACCATAGAAAAGGGGGCTAACATAACCAGGGGCGTGGCGCCCTCACCACCCCGGGCATCAGGTGAAATCCGGCTCGGGGCTTTTCAGTTGTCCGGGGTTAGAAGGTCTGTGCGCTCCCCATCCCCAACGTAAGCACGGCTGAGCCTTCAGGGGGTTATGGTACAAAAACAAACTATAAAGAAGGGGTAAGGACGGATGCCATCACCAGCAATAGAGTACCAGAAAGTAATGACCGAGATAGTTTATATCAATCTGCCCGGTCCGGAGGAGCCGACGCCGGGGATGGCCGGGACAGAGATATTGCACGGGTTCCTGACCGAGTTCCACCGCGCCCCGAGCAAAGAGATAAGGGACTTTGTCGAGCTGGCGTGCGCAAAGTGGAACGTGCACTACAGGGACCAGAAGCACAAGTAAGCTCTCTATCTGACCTCAGGGCTTTGCAGCCAGACTGGCTACCGGTTCAGAAGCACTACCCACGGTGAGGGGGCAAACGGCCTACCGGCATACGCACCGGTAGCCATCAGCCATCTGTCCAGCGCCTAGCACTTGGTGTAGCCGCAGGCCGGGCAGATGAAGCAGCCCTCCTGGTAGATGAGCATATTGCTGCATTCCGGGCATTGCCCGGCCAGGTTTTTGGCCAGGCCGTAGTCCTCCGGCTTGGGCTTGCCATCGTAGCCGGTGGTGTGC
>CAZRBS010000104.1:0-2809 GCA_964598405.1 uncultured Dehalococcoidaceae bacterium | reverse complement strand
ATTTCCCTGGCCAGTTTCAGGTGGATAAGCGGTACCGGCTCCAGGCGGTCGTCGGGGACAATCTCCACCTCCCTCAGTCTCTCCTGGGAAGCCCTGGCCAGCTCTCTATCGGTTGTGATAGCCCTGGAGAGAGTATCCCTGACGTAATGCTGCACCGATACCGACCTGTAGCCCAGGTGCTTGACCAGCCCGTCCCACTTCTCATCGGTGCGGATGACAGCGTTATCGCCCATGACCTTACGCCAGGCTTCCTGCCACACAGAGGCGTTCTCACGGACAAACTCGGCGTATTCCTTCCCGGTCACCGGCTCGATGCCCATGTCCCAGGAACCCATACTCACGTTGTGGCTCTCATCCGTCTCAATCAGCGGTGGGCTCTTTATCATCTGGAGAAAGACCTGCAGGTGCTCTACTTTGGTAACACAGGACCACAACCGCCCGATGTCGGACCACATGTGGTCTTCATCTTTAGGAGCATGACGATCAGGCGACCGAAGACTTGAAATCCTATGAAGTTATAGCACTCGTAATCAAGCATCACCTGCCTGATCTGACAGCACTGGCCGCGGCTGCCAGCCGGGAAGAAAGCAAGAAATGAAGACATGCAGCAAGTAATAACCTGAGCGGAGGTGAAACATGAGGTTGTGAGCATAGGTAAGCAATAGAAACCACCGATGGGAGGTTATCATGAAGAAGAAAAAGAGCAACAACCCAAGAGACGAACAGAGAAGTCAAGTCCGTGAAGATGCGAAGGAGCCTGCGCAAGTAGAGGAGCCGATTGATGAGGGAGACGAGATAAACAGGCTTCTCGACGAGGGCTACAGCGTTAAGCAAATCATAGCGCTCGGCTTCAAGCGGCGTACGGCTTACCACTACGCCAAGCTGAGGATGCAGCCGGAAAACGACCCGGCGGGAAGCGCACAGGGAGATGGCTCGTCAGGCGGGCTGGCGGGTAAAGGTAAGCAGGAATTGACAAAGGTTGGCGCCAAGGATGTGATACCACCCGAGGCCATCTTGGACGTCATTCACCTGCCACGCAATGGTGACGCCGTTGAAGTGTGGCGAAGAGGCGTCTTGGACGGTGTGGGGATACTCCTTTTGGGGGCAAGGTATTCTCAACTCACGGCTGCCGGCCAAGCTGAGGTCATAAAGAATCAGCTTGACATCCTGAGAGAGGCCAGAGAGTCCGGCATGGAAATGGCTCAGCAGGCTGCTACCGAGGCGGCAGCTGGAGTTGCTGCTAGAATAATGGCCAATATCGACCAGCGGTTTAGCCAGATGCAAGAGAGAAAGAAGGATATTGCCGAGGTCCAGGATCCAATGAAAGGTTTGATAGCGAGGACTATGGAGAGCCTTATGAACCGATTAACCGGGCAAATGCTTGGCGGCGGTCAGGGCGGTCAGGAGCTAGCCGGGCCTACCCCAGGGATGGTTGATAAGAGAGGACAACAGGGAGGTTAATGATGGCATTCAATCCGATGGCATTCGCCAGCCCTCAACAGAAAGAGCAGCTGGCCAAGATGCAGCAGTTTACCAAAAACGTGAAGTATATCATCCACACCGAGGGTACTAAAGTAGAGGTCAGCCTGGAGACCGCTGACCCTCAGGCGGCCCAGATGATTCCCCAGCTTCAGGAAGGCATCGTGGGCAGCGTGACCCAAATGCTGTATACAATGTTCGACATGAAGGGCGAGAGGGTATAAGTAGCGACGTTGCGGCGTGGAGCAGTCTGGTTGTGCTCGGGGGGCCCATAACCCGCAAGTCGTGGGACCAAATCCCACCGCCGCTATCGTACTGGGGCTTCCTACGCCATAGACACCGATGGCAAACACATCGGCACGGCATTCATGATGAATGTAACCGGGGAAAGTGGCGAGCTGGCTATCGAGATAGGAGACAAAGCCTACTGGGGAAATGGCTATGGCACCAGTGCCGTCCGCGCCCTGGTGGAACACTGGCTGACAAACGGCCTCAAGCGCATCTGGCTCAACGTGCTGCCCACCAACGCCAGGGCGATAAGGTGCTATCAGGAGTGCCGCTTCACCACCAGGGGCCGCCTCATCCTTGACGGGACGTAGTTTCTGATGATGGAGAGAGCCGGCAAGTAGTTTTCCCCTGATCAGCGACAATACCCCCCCAATTTTCCATTTCAGGGCCTGACTTCAGAACTCAGGACATAGGCAGTGAGTCACGCTTGCCAAGTAGAAGATAATTGAGTGTGCACGAATTTCCGAGCGTGATTCCCGAATTATCATGTCCCGAACCTGTGAGACACCTTTCACTCTCCTGACGGTGAGGACACGGGAATGGAAGCTGCACACTATATCGTAACATCCGTCAACCCCTATGTCCTGAGTTCTGGACTTATTGTCAAGTAGCAATACCCTACGCTTGCCCACGTCCGGCATGACGTCAGTGACGTCATTTCTCCGGGCCCTCCCACCGTCCGGTCTTTGACTACAGGCCCTTGCCATCTTCCCCGCAGCCGCCTTCTTTGCTTTTCTTGAAAAATTGTCCCGCTCTGGGGGGAGACTATATACTAGCTAGGTTTTCAAATTTTACTTTAAGCCTTTTTGTGCAAAACTGATAATGAAGCTAAAAAAGCAAAGCACCTTAAAAACTGAATATGGCGAAGCTCAAAGCCTGAACGCTTGCCTCATCAGTGGGCAAATAAGCACAAAGTGAGGTCAAGCGATGGTAACAGCAGCACGACCACCAGCACCGCTTAACGGCGATAACAGCGACCCTAAAGGACACTGTAGCCGTTGCGGTAAAATCTGGACACGAATGGAAAGGCAGGGCGTTTGCC
>CAZRBS010000103.1:0-2836 GCA_964598405.1 uncultured Dehalococcoidaceae bacterium | reverse complement strand
GAGGCCTTACCAGAATATCCCCTTCCAGTTCTCCCTGCATATTCAGGAAGTGCCAGGCGGTGAGCCAAGGCATTTCTCATTCCTCGCTGAAGGCAGGCATGACCCGCGTCCAGAGCTTGTGGCATCATTAAGCAGGCTAATTGGTAGCAAAGGCAGTATTGTTGCCTACAACAAATCGTTTGAAGAAGGTATACTGAAGGATCTCGGCAATGCCTTCCCCGAATACGCGGGCTGGGTAGAGAATGTCCTCTCCAGGCTTGTCGATCTGATTGTTCCTTTCCGCAACTTCTCTTATTACCATCCTTCTCAGAAGGGCAGCGCTTCCTTGAAGAGCGTACTCCCCGCGGTAACCGGGCTCAGCTATGACGGAATGCCGGTCGCCAATGGTAATGATGCCAGCTTGGCTTACTTAGCCACAACACTTGGGGATGCGCCGGAAGAAGTTGCGAGGGTGAGAGAGGAGCTTCTTGCCTACTGCAAAATGGATACAGAGGGAATGATAAGGATTGTGGAGCAACTCGGAGGGCTAGTCAAATAGGCTATCATATATGAAGGCGCAGTTTATGGACATAATATGCGCAAAGTGCGGGAAACATTTCTCAAGTATAGAAGCCGCTCGGGAGCATCGTGGAAATTGTAGAGCAGCTTCAGGCGACGAGCCGGTTCACTGGATACCGGCGCGTAAATCAAAGGTAACACCAGCGGAATGGGAAAACCTGATGAGGCTCATCAATTCCCAGAGTCCAGCGACATTTAACGTTGGATCGAGTGAAAAACAACGAGGGAATAAAGGTGGACACGCCTCAGCCAATAAATCCGGGCACTCCGGCAGCCCACTCACCCGAGAAGGCGGATCCAGAAGAAGCGATAGCATGAACAAACCTTCGAGGCGACACGATTTCAGAATGCCAAGCTGGGTAATTGCTCTGCTGCTTATTTTTGCCCTTTCTCTTGTTGGATTGGCGATTAGCGCATTCGTCGGAACATATGTACCATTCTGGATACTTCTTGGCTTTTCTCTCATTCTCTCCATCGAAAAATGGTTTCTGTATTGGACGAGAAGGCGAAAATCCGTCGGGAAATTATACAGGTTGTTCCTGAATCTGGTCATATTAGCCTCTGTTGGCATAATTGTCTGGTCTGGCATCAATTTGTTTTCAGGCGAATTTACTCAAAGCCCATTAATTGGTAGCTTGGTCTTTCTCGCTGAAATAGCATTTTTTATCTGGATGTGGAAAGTCGTCGCCAAAAATAGCTGGCGCTGGCCCAGCATGAAATTGACCGTATTCTCGCTGATAATTGTTTCTATTGTCTTTGCATTCGCCGGGGTAAGCCCCTTAAGCAACTATAAGACTTCCATTTCATCAAGCTTTTCCGCATGGATGCATGACCTGGAGAGGTCGAGGTTAGAAAGGGAAGCTGCCGAACAGGCAAAAGAGAAGGAAAAGGTAGCTGAAGCTATTGCCATGGTTCCTGCCGCCATCAGCGAAGCTCTCACAAAGAGTCCGGAAAGCTCCATATCTACACAAGAAGAGATGAATGTCAGGCAGGCAGAAGAGGCGGCTTTTACGCTGATTAACGTGTACCGACAAGAAAACGGCGCTCCGCCTACCGTATGGGATGACCAACTGTATGAATTGTCTAAAGCGCATACACAAGAAATGGCAACAAGAGGAGAGCTATTCCATGGCTCGGGTGATGTTGTTGGCGAGAATGCCTGGGGTGGCTTGGGTTACTATCAATATAACACCGACGATCTCGCGATGGCCATAGTGAGCAGTTGGGTCGAAAGCCCCCTGCACAATGCATGGTTGCTCCATGCACCCATTAAGGAGTCGGTCGTTAGCATTGTGGTGACCCCTGATGGTCAATACGCAAGCTGGTCTTTCTGGATGAACAAGCTAACATATGGGCCGGCTTTGGTAGAAAAGATAGTTTCAGAGTGGAAATCATCAGGTAGCGAGCTGGATTGGATTCCGTGGCTGAAAACGAAAGGTTATCTTAAATAGGCCGTGTTAAAATGGAAAATCTTACTATCCATCCGGTGCGACGCCCTCTTTATCTTTACTGGTCTTGATCCGGATTATAATCTCCGTATCAGCTATGACTTCTACCTGGTCTCCAGGCTCTAGGTTGTAATACCTTATCCAGGCCTTGGGCAGGGTAACGGCAATTCCACCCTCTCCAATCTTGAACAAGGTTCTCTCCACCTTTATCGGCATCAGCTTGACCTCTCGAACATAGCCTCATTCCAGCGCTGCCATTTTCTCTCCTGTGACTCGGCATATTTCACTACAGCCTTCTCGGAAGCCTTCCTCTGCCACGGCAGATACCCGGCCACTCCGGCGTGGTTTGAGGCAACAATAATTTCTCTTCTTTCCTGGTATCAGGATCGGGCTGGCTCAGTACATATCCTGTGCACAGGAGAGTGATAAACAGCATTACCCGGGTAAGATAGAAGATGTCACTTGGGTTTCCCGGCCCCACAGACTGGTTCATCACTCCACTATCTCCACCTGGAATCCCATCGACTGGAACCCGCGGGATACCATTTCAGTCCAGTTATCTATGGCTTCTCTGATTATTTTCTCAACCTGCTCATCGTCGGAGTGACTGACTTCCAGGCGCATGCCTCTTCCTGTCCTTTCCATGGTTACCGTTACCCTGGACAGTGCTTCCCTTCTCTCCGGCGGCGCCTGTGCCACCTGCTGGGCTATCATCTTGAATACCATGTCACGAGCTTGAGGGGTTGCCATCATCTTCTGTAGCTGGTCGAACATCTTCTCCTCGTATAGTTAATTTAGATTTTGTTCCATCCCAGTCGACTTCTGGGTTA
>CAZRBS010000102.1:0-3067 GCA_964598405.1 uncultured Dehalococcoidaceae bacterium | reverse complement strand
CAGTTGCTGTAAATCCGGTATCAACTCCTTCCTCTCAAAGAAAAGTTCGGAATGCTTCCAATGTGGGCTACCAATTTTGAAGAATCCAGAATTCCCTCCGGCGCATTAGCCGATCGGGGCGAACGGCGAGCGGAATTCGGTTTTTTAATGTTCTACCATCCTTCAAATCAATGCGCTTGACTGCGGTTTCACATACCATCCGCTCCTCCACCTGAGTTCCCTTTGCCAGAGGGAGCCCGTTTGCTTTGCCAGGGTCAGAGCCGTTTCCAAGCCTGCCTTATTCACCCGAGCCGTATAGATTGATTGAAGAGCGGCGGAAAGAGTACAATCAAGTGCGGCCGCGCAGCTCACCTGGCTGCGCCCACCCCGGAGGCGGGCAGTTCGATGAAGGGAGGCCACGGCTGCGAAGCCATGGTTTTTCCCCTGTTGAGGCCCTGTGAGAGGGGAGAAAAGGGGAAAGGAGGTGACCCTTGATAAAATCGGCTTTTTATCTTGCTCCTGACGGAAAGCGGCCCAGGGAGGTCAGCGCGGGTGAAATAAATGACCTCCTTGCTACCGGCAAGGGGGTGCTGTGGGTGGATGTGGAGGGCGCTACAACTGAAGAGACGCAGTTTTTGATGGACACTTTTCATTTTCACCCCCTGGCTGTGGCCGACTGCGTCAGCAAGAATATTCATACGCCCAAGATAGACCAATTTGAAGACCACATTTTCATTATCCTGCATGGAATCAACTATCACATCGAGTCTGACGTAGTTGAAACCACAGAACTGGCCCTTTTCCTCGGGAAAAACTATGTTGTTACCAGTCATGATGTCCCGTTGAAATCGGTAGCATCCGTTCAGGAACGACTGCACGTTGACGGCAGGCCCATGCGCCGGGGGGCCGATATGTTGGCTCATGATATAATGGATGCTCTGGTGAACAATATTATGCCAGCAATTGACGAATTGGACCAGAAGTGCGCCGATATCGAATACGAGGTAGTTGAACGACCGGGGAAAGAAACGCTGGGGACTATCATGAAGCTCAAACGAAGCATACTGGCGTTGAACCGCATCATGTCTCCTCAGAGGGAGCTGGTAAATAGCCTTGCCCGCGGTTACTGTCCCTTGATAAGCAAGAGGTCATATATCTACTACCGCAACATATATGACCACCTGACGCGAATTGAGATGCTCACTCAGGGCCTCAGGGACCTGGCTGACAGTGTGCTTGTCACGCACCTGTCTTCGGTGTCCAACCGCATGAATGAGGTAATGAAGGTACTGACCATCTTTGCCTCTATCTTTATACCGCTTACATTTATTGCCGGTGTTTACGGCATGAACTTCGCTAACATGCCCGAGCTTCAGTGGCGATACGGGTACTTTGTCGTCTGGGGCGTAATCATAGTGGTAGGCGTTTCCCTGCTGGTCCTTTTTAAAAGAAGGAAATGGCTCTGAATCCGGGATTCACTGAGGGGGATGGAGCTGAGCTGTAGCTCCGCCATTTGCGGGCAGATTACCAATCAAGGTCAAAGCAGGTATAATATAACCGTGTGCGGGCATTATATATCGGGCAAAGATAAGTGGCGGAGGAGTCTGTGATGAAGCACGAAGAGGGCATGAAACGGACAGTCATCGAGGGAGTAAAACCTGAGATTGATGGCGGCCGGTTTCCGGTTAAACGAATCACTGGTGACAGGGTGGTTGTGGAGGCTGATATTTTCGCCGACGGTCATGACGTTCTGTCTGCTGTCCTCCTGTACCGCAAGGAAGGCGGTGCTGGCTGGAACGAGGTGCCCATGGAGTTTCTGGTTAATGACCGCTGGCGCGGTTCCTTTGTGGTCACCGAACCGGGGCGCTACCGGTACACGCTTGTCGCCTGGATTGACCGTTTCGGGACCTGGCGGCAGGCCGTGGCCAAAAAAGTTGAGGCGAAACAGGACGTTTCCGTGGATTTGCCGGTCGGCGCTGAACTCATCGAAGAAGCAGCCCGGCATGCCGGGAAGCGTGATGCGGCCAGCATGCAGAAATGGGCGGAGTCACTGCGTTCTGACCAGATATCTCCGTCAGCCAAGGCAAAGCTGGCGCTGGATGATAGAGTAAGGGCGGTCATGGCCAGGTATGCGGACAGGAGGTCTGCTGTGACCTACCCCAAAGAGCTGCGGTGGTGGTTGACCGTGAAAAGGCCCGTTTCAGCACCTGGTACGAGATGTTTCCTCGTTCCGGCACGTCCCGGCCCGGGCGCCATGGCACCTTCAAGGACTGCGAGACACGCCTTGCCTATATCTCGGAGATGGGCTTTGACGTGCTCTATTTCCCCCCAATCCACCCCATCGGCCATACAAGCCGGAAGGGTAAGAATAACAGTCCCAGAGCCAGGGCGGATGACCCCGGGACCCCCTGGGCCATCGGTTCACAGGAGGGGGGGCACAAGGCGGTCCATCCTCAGCTTGGCACTTTGGAAGACTTCCGGAGGTTCACCGGCAGGGCACGGGAGTGCGGGATTGAGGTAGCCCTTGACCTGGCTTTCCAGTGCTCGCCCGACCACCCCTACGTTAAAGAACATCCGGAATGGTTCAGGTGGCGTCCGGACGGGACGGTGCAGTATGCGGAAAACCCGCCCAAGAAGTATCAGGACATCTACCCGCTGGAGTTTGAAACCGGGAACTGGCCGCAGCTCTGGGAGGAACTCAGGAGCATAGTCCTTTTCTGGATAGAGCAGGGAGTGCACATCTTCCGGGTGGACAATCCCCATACCAAGCCCTTCTCTTTCTGGGAATGGCTGATTGAGGGGATAAAAAAGGAATATCCTGATGTGCTCTTCCTGTCCGAGGCTTTTACCCGGCCCAAGATTATGTACCGGCTGGCCAAGCTGGGTTTCACCCAGTCCTACACCTATTTCACCTGGCGCAATGCCAAGTGGGAACTCACCCGGTACTTTACCGAACTGACCCAGACCGAGGTGCGGGAGTTCTTCCGTCCCAGCCTGTGGCCAAATACCCCTGACATTCTGAGTGACTATCTCCGGGACGGTGGGCGACCGGCGTTCCTGACGCGGCTGGTCCTGGCGGCGACCCTCG
>CAZRBS010000101.1:0-3094 GCA_964598405.1 uncultured Dehalococcoidaceae bacterium | reverse complement strand
CTGCCCCTTCGCCAGCTCCCGGTAGACCCACCTCCGGTGGGCCTCCCAGTTGTCCGCACTGGCGCTACCTGTCCACTGGAGATGTTTAAAGGCCAGGTAGCAGTCATCGCAGATGAAGTAGTACTCCGCCTGGTCATGCCAGAAGACGTGGGCGGCCTTGATCTCTCTCATTCCTCAAACCCCTTTCGCTTCAGTATCTCCTCTATCTCGCTGGCGACCGCGCCCATCGGCTCACTCTCCGGAATCCGCCTCCAGCGCAGAATTTGCTTCATAGCGTGGAGCTCACCCATCCGGAAGCCCCAGTTGTAACCCTGCACATAGGCAGCTTTCATTAGTTCATGAAGCCTCTTCTTTCGTATCCACATCACTTCTCCCCATTCTCAGTTTCGCCTGTACCACCCTACCGTCCGGGTGCAGGTACAGGTTCGCGTTATAGGGCTGAACCCACAAACGTCCCCGCGTCTTCATTTGCTCCAGGCACTGACCGCAAATTTTATAGCCACCTATCTTATAAACCTGCTGCTCCATGTAGCCACGCCCGATCATCATGCCGCAACCCTGGCATTCTATCCTTTCATCGCCCATCAAAGCGCCCAGCCGGTTATCGCTGCCCACACTATCCAGGCCGCTGCGCCCAGACAGATGGTAGTCAGAATTATTAGCGCCAGCCATCTCAGCATCGACTCCTCTCCCACGACTCCAGGGCGAGTTGAACTTCTTTCGGCGATTCAAGCGGAACTATCTCAGTCTCTAGGCTCTTCACCTGGTAACGCTTTAGCTCTTTCAACAGCCTTGCATACTCAGCTAACTTTGCTCTTTCTTCCTTTGTGTAACGTGGAAACCAGCCCCATCGTGTATTAATTTTTCGCCTTCGTGTAATTTGGAATATTAGTTCGACAGCTGTCTTCCAGACCTCAAACTCTCGAGCTTTTTTGGCTCTGAGTGGATACCTTTCAAAAAGTGGTATGATAATTCCGTGCAGTGAGTCAATATCAAAAACCTCATAGGCAACCATTGGATTTCTACCTTCTCTCTTATCTGGGTAGATTTTCCCACAGTTAAGGACTGTGACAATATCAACTAGCACGGAAGAATCGTCGTCCCGCAACTTTAACTGGAAGCCAGGGCGAAACTTTTTATCTTTCGTCACCCGGAGCTGAAAACACCCCTCTCCATCTGTTAATCCTGCAATCCAATGCCCCAATCCATCATCTAGCATCTAGTCCCTCTTTTCTGGAGGCAGGTAGGGCAGGCCAACAAGCTCAAAGACGTCCCTCTCCGACTTGCAGACGACGTCTCCTTCCGGAGTCGAGAAGCCGGCGCCATATGCCTGTAGACGCCACCCCTTCTTTATCGCCGCCGTGGCTATTCGCTTGTTGGTCACAGCGCCGCCGGTCCTGATAACAAGAGCAACCGGCCAGCACTGCTCGTCCGTACTGAATACATCGACCGCCAGTCCGCTGGGAAGGTGCACCATGAGCTTGTTTTTCTGTCCGAAGGCGCGCCTGCCGTGCTTGCTGAGACGGAAATCGAGAATCCCGCAGTGCATCAAGTCAAGAATCTCCTGGTCTAAGAGATTGACATGACACGAAAGCCCACCGTACTTCGGAATGGCCAGGACTTCTATATCACCCACTTCTGGTTTCCGTCGGCGTATTGAGCCGGCAATAGCAACCCTCTCGCAATATGGCTCCAGTAGCCGCACCACCTCGTCGGCAATCTCTTCAGCACGATGAAGTGGGCATCTGGTCTTCTCAGTCATAATTCCCTCCTTTTTATGGCAGGGGCATGCGCACGGAATCGCAAATGGTGAAGCGGTATCCGCCAGCCCGTTGCACTCATAGTGCCGTTTCTTTCCGCAGGCACTGCTTACCGCCGGCACTTCTTCTCCTTCTTAATCTCTCTATAGCCCGAGACAAACGGAAATCTCGCCTGACACTGCACACACCTGGCCCATTCGGCTCCGTACACAATCTCTAGAATGAGCCGAGACTTACATGCCGGGCACCTGCCTATCGGTTTTCCAGGCTTATTGCTCATTCCCCCTCCAGGCGTTAAAAATCGTCTTTCCTGTTGACCTCTGCCAGGAATTTAACCGCTTTGGTAAATTCATCCGCGTTTAGAGTGATACTATTTTGCAAATCGTTATGGCAGATGGACACCTCGACCTCTTTTCCATCAGGGCACTGGTCCAGTATCAAATCGCCGGGCCTGCCGTTTATCTTAACTTGCACCTTCGCACCTCCAGAGCAATTACCGGGCACTGCTTGCCGTAGCGCCAGTACGAGGCGATGACGGCTTTAATCTGGTCGCTGGTCATTTTGTCTCCCTTCCGCCTCGTCATCCGGCCAGATATCGCCGCTCCACTTACAAGCGAAGCAGTAACAGTCGTAGCCACATGAATTATTCTCGGGGTTGCTTATGGCGACAGCGCTGAACTCACCACTAAACGGTGCCCCACAGTTCGGGCAGTAGTTTGGTTCAGTCACAGCTCCTCCTTTCCTTGAATACGCTTCAACTCCTTGGCGATGACTTTGACGCTGCACGCGTTCTTTTCATCGTCGTAGAAGGCACAATCAAGGCCCATGCAGTCCTGAGCCTCCACGGTTTCCGTCATTCCATGTTTAACCGTGGAAAATTCATGCTCTGTCTTCAGCAGTGGGCACTTCATGCCTGGCTCCTCCTTTCCCTCTCTTCTTCAACTGCCCGAAGAAGGTCCACTTCCCAGTCGTCAAGCTCCAGACGCCCGCACAGGTCGAGCAGTATGTCCTCCAGCTCCTCATCCGATTTCCGAGTCAAATCCACAGAGATGTCTTTGTCAGCCTTCACCAACAACTTTTTCTTGGTCATTGTCCTTCCTCCAACCTCTTTATCTCCTCTAACCACTTGCGTACCCGGCCGCTATGGCATTGACTCTTTTTTCTATCACAGGTCAACGTCCCACCGACCCACTTCCCATGGCTGCACGAGGCGCAGACCTGCATGACCTTCCGCAGCAGCTCATTCCTTTCCACTTCGCTCTGGCATCTCAAACTTTTCCCCCCTCATGTTTGCAATTATTCCCCTTTGCTCCTCAACCTTCCTGGCCAGCCGG
>CAZRBS010000100.1:0-3208 GCA_964598405.1 uncultured Dehalococcoidaceae bacterium | reverse complement strand
CCAAATAGTCCAACTTTCAATCATTAGACAGTCCAGCTTTCAAAAATTCCTAACACAGTATTTTGAGGCCAATTACAACATCTTTCAAACAAATCACAAATATTTTCAAAATAGACTGGCCTCCACTTCCAACGACTGATAGCTTTTCCCGCCCAAACCCACCCTCGGGGCGTCTGTGATTTGTCCCCCGGGCAAATTCCCTGCCCCTCTTACCTTAGGGATTGTTGAAGGGAAGAGAAAAAATACAAGAGAGTGACGTTATCCCATCTTAAACTCTCTATAAAAACAGGCTTCCTCATATCATTTTTGTACTTAATTTCTTTGGAATACTTGACAAAAAAGAATATAAGTTTTAAAATATTGAAGGATTAACAAGAATAATGGAGGAAGGGAATGAACAGAGGGTTTATGGATTTAGCGGTAGAAATTATTAGAGAATATCCGGGACTAACCTCATTAGAGGTTGCGCGAGAGGCTCTTGATAGTGGCGTTATATCAAGCAGTGCGGAAAATCCAGAGCAGTCTTTTGCGACTACATTAAATAAGCAAGTGCAGACGGGATTAGAAAAGCGCATCAGAAGAGAGCGCGTTAATGGTATTTACAGGTATTTCCTTGCATTAGAACCATCTACCACAGATTCTATTGAAGAAGTCGTTGTACAGTTATCTCTTTCCACGCAAGAATTAGAAGATATTGATAACCTTGTTATTGTAGGTAAGTTTGCCAATAGAAATGCTGCCGTAAAATGGTTGTTATCGGAAGGTATTAAGTCTAGCCGCAATTACTTAGATAAGGTAGCTGATACAAAAAGCGAAATAGAGCGCTTGAAAAAAGAGATAGCAGTAATGTAGGGGCACATCCCAAGAGGGGCTTCTCCCTCTTAAAATCCCCCTTGGTCCCCTTTTGGCAAAGGGGGAAACGGTCTGGGTTAAACGTATCGTCTCCCTCTGATAAAGGGAGACCGGGAGGGATTCAAATAGCCTCCTCTCCTACCACAGGAAGGGGGCCAGGGGGATGGATTTCTGAAGGGGGTCTAATTTATCTTTTCCACCCGCCCTGTGTTATAATCTACTCGTAAAATACAGGCAAGGAAACAGGGACCGTAATATTGATGCTCAAGCAAACCCTTATTGAACTGCTGGCGCAGGCAGCAACCAGGGCACAGCAACAGGGCAAACTGCCTCCGGTTACCCTGCCCGAGGTGACGGTAGAGCACCCCCAGAACTCAGAGCACGGGGACTATGCCTCGAGCATACCGTTAAAACTGGCCCGGGCTACCGGCATCAACCCGCTGACCATAGCCAACGATATGGCGAGCCTGATGGCGCCGACCCCCGAGATTGACCGCATTGTCATAGCGCCGCCGGGTTTCATTAACTTCACCCTCAAAAGCGACTGGCTGACCAGCCAGGTAAATTCCATTCTGAACGCCGGTAAATCTTACGGCAATATTGAGCTTGGCGGGGGCAAGCGGGTGCAAATCGAGTTCGTCAGCGTAAACCCCACCGGTCCACTCCACGTCGGGCACGGACGCGGAGCGGTCCTGGGAAGCACTCTGGCCAACACTCTTACCGCCGCAGGCTACAAAGTTGAGCGGGAATACTACATCAATGATTCCGGCAACCAGATAGACGCTTTCTTCCGCTCACTCCACGCACGCTACCGGCAGTGCCTGGGAATTGATGCCGGGATGCCCGCCGACGGATACTTCGGCCACTACATGGTTGACCTGGCGCAAGAAATTGCCGTCGAGCAAGGAGACAGGTTTCACACCCTGCCCGAGGGGGAAGCAACCCTGCAACTGGGCAAAATCGGCCTGGAGAAGATAATAGAGCAGATTAAAGCCGACCTCGAGCTGCTGGGAGTTAACTTTGACGTCTGGTTCAGCGAGCGGAGCCTCTATGATAACGGGCAGTACCAGACAGCGCTATCCCTGCTCCGCCAGGGTGGCTACATCAGCGAGAGGGAAGGCGCCACCTGGTTCGTCTCCACGGCCCTCGGCGAGGACAAAGACAACGTGGTGATACGCAGCGATGGCTCACCTACCTACTTTGCCACCGACATCGCTTACCACTACGACAAGTTTTTAAAGCGCAATTTCGATACGGTAATCAATATCTGGGGAGCCGACCACCTGGGACATGTATCCCGGATGAAAGCGGTTGTCGGCGCCCTCGGCATAGACCCGGAACAGCTTAAGGTAATCATTTCCCAGATGGTTACCCTGCGCCGTGGCGGGGAGGTGGTCCGTATTTCGAAGCGAAGCGGAGACATCATCACCCTGCGTGAGCTGGTAGAGGAAGTGGGTGCTGACGCCTGCCGCTTTTTCTTTCTATCCCGCACCGCCGATAGCCAGATGGACTTTGATATGGAGCTGGCCAAAAGACACTCGGCAGACAATCCCGTTTATTACGTTCAGTATGCCCATGCCCGGATTGCCAGCATCCTCCGCCTCGCCCGGGAAAGGGAAATCAGCCAGGAGCCTGGCGATGTTTCTTTGCTGACCACCGAACCGGAACTGACGCTAATCCGCAAGATGCTGCTCCTGCCCGAAATGGTCGAGCTGATAGCGCACACTCTGGAACCCCACCACCTCACCTATTACGCACAGGACCTGGCCACGGTATTCCACAGCTTTTACAAACAATGCCGGGTCGTTTCCCAGAATGAAGCCCTGACCAGGGCACGCCTGACGCTCGTCGAGGCAGCCAAAACGGTGCTCAGCCGCACCCTTCACCTTATGGGGATGACAGCACCGGAAAAAATGTAAGCAAAAGAAGGATTATTCAGGACAGCAGGCTGGCAGCTTATCCCGTCCGAAATCTGGCTGCACTCTCTCTTTTGTCCACGCCGTCCGCCTTCCCCCAGCGCAGCCAGAGGGCACCCACCGTCACCAGCAGCGCCACCCAGGCGATGTATATTTCGGCTTGAATTGTGGCAAAGACCCCGGACTGCGCCAGAAGCACGCCGTAATTCAACAAGGCGTGCAAGCCAGCGGCAAGCAGGTAAAATTGCCACCCCCAGCCCCTCGCCAGGCCGTATCCCGCCAGCGCTGTGGCGGCAACGTGAAAAGCTACCGAAAAAAACCTCTCCCAGAATGGGAACAGCACCTCCAGGCCACGGGTTCCTATCATGGCCAGGCTCCAGCCGGAGGCGAAGAAGTGATTGTGCAGCCACTGCGCTTCAAAGATGCCAAAACCTGCTCCA
>CAZRBS010000099.1:0-3337 GCA_964598405.1 uncultured Dehalococcoidaceae bacterium | reverse complement strand
CGAGGCAGCAGATGCTCCTCAACCTGTAGTCGCTACAGCCACCTCCCAAAACTAAGTTTAACTGAGAGCAGGAGAGAGGTCAATAAAATAACGCTTGACATTTATTAGGATATCTAAATTGTGTAACGCGACTATTGGCCTTGGGTATCGATCTTCGGAATGAGATACTTGGCGTATGTTACGAATAGGCGGCAGTGGTTTTTGACACTATTCCAGTATCCAATAGTACCGACAGTACTCCAGTTCGTCATGCCTTACGGTTGTGGCCGAGAAGCCTTGCCTTTTATCAGCACGCTCTGGAAGGTCGATTAGATTTCGGCATTGGCGTTCTTTCCCATTCGCCGTTCGATGAACTTCTCCATCTCTACGAACAAGAGCCCGGCAATTGATACGCCGATGATTGGCAGCCACCATATTCCGGGGAAAGGCACCGTCCTTAGCGGGCTCATTCCAAACAGGTTCTCTGAATATATGATAATAAGCTGGAGCCCGATGGTGATCGTTGCGCCTAAGAGTAGTAATCGGTTACTGAAGGGGTTAAAGGTGAATACTGATCGGTAAATCTTTCTCGCGGTGAAGAGGTAGAAGAGCTGAACAAAGATCAGCGTTGTAAATGCAACGGTCTGCGCCTGGCCAATCAATTCCTCCGAATTTCCAACCCTATCGATAAAGAGCAGGAACATCGCTCCCGCCGCTGCTGCCGATATGAGAGATACAATTCCAACCCGGCGCAAGAATAGCGGATTGTAAAGCTTCTCTTCAGGGTCGCGGGGTGGCCTGTCAAGTAGCCCCCTGTCTTTGAGTTCCCAGATAAGCGGAATGCCGAAACCAATAGCCACCACCAGATTCACCCACAGAACCTGTACAGGCTCCATCGGCAGATGTTCTGTGAAAACGGGGATGAACGGGGACATGAGTATCGCCGCGATTAGTACTAGACCTTGCCCGCCGTTCGTCGGCAGCAGGTAAAGAATAACCTTCCAGATATTATTGAATATGTGCCTTCCTTCTTCAACCGCCGCGACAATGGATGCGAAGTTATCGTCCGTAAGAACCATATCGGCCGCTTCTTTACTCACTTCGGTACCGGTGATACCCATGGCGACCCCAATATCGGCGGCCTTCAATGCCGGCGCATCGTTCACGCCATCCCCTGTCATTGCAACGATATGGCCTCTCTTCTGCAACTGCTTGGTTATTCGATATTTATGTTCCGGTGCTGTCCGGGCGTATACTGAAACCCTCTCGACAGCCTCATACAGTTCCTCGTCGCTCATTGCCGACAGTTCTTCGCCAGTAAGGACTTCTTCCGCGCTTTCGGCAATCCCAATCTGCTTGGCTACCGCTTTCGCCGTCACCAGGTGGTCACCAGTGATCATCACAGTCCTGATTCCTGCTTTACGCGCTTTCTTTATCGCTTCAATGGCTTCCTGCCTCGGCGGATCAATCATCCCCTCCAGGCCGAGAAAGGTCAGACCCTGTAAATCACTTGTATCAAGAGATGCCTTATCCTTACCACAGCGTTTGTAGGCCATCGCTAGGACCCGTAGAGCGTCGCTCGCCATATCGCGGGCTTCTTTGGCGATGGTGTCCGGATCGAGAGGTACTGTATCCGTTCCAGCGAACTGGTCGGAACACATCTTCAGCACTCGCTCGGGAGAGCCCTTGACGTACATCACGTTTCTGTCTTCGCCCCGGTAGAGCGTGGCCATATACTGGTTTTCAGACTCAAAGGGTATTTCGTCCAGCGGGGGAACCTCTGCGGTAATCCCGGCCTTTGCCGCCGATACGATCAGGGCTCCCTCTGTTGGGTCACCTCTGACACTGTAACCCTTTTCGCCTTTGACCAATTCAGCATTGTTACATAAAACCCCCGCCGTCAACGTTTTTATCAACGCCTCGTCCTCGGTGGGGCTATGGAGTTCCTCTTCATGATGGAAGAAGTCCCCCTTGGGCTCGTAACCAACTCCGGTTACGCTATAGAGCCTCCCACCACTATAGATCCTGACCACCATCATCTCATTACGGGTGAGGGTGCCTGTCTTATCTGAGCAAATCACCGTCGTGGCACCCAGAGTCTCGGCGGCTGGTAGTCTCCTGATGAGAGCGTTACGCCGCGCCATCGCCATGCTGCCTACCGCAAAAGCTGTAATTATTGCCGCCGGAAGTCCCTCGGGGATCAGCGCTACAAGTATTCCCGCTGCCGCCAGAAGCATGTAGCCGATTTCGTAGCCCAGCAAGATTCCCAGTATCAGTATTATCAGCCCAAAGCCCAGACAGGCTGCCAGAATGAACTTGGTGAAGTCGCCGATCTTCCTCACAATGGGAGGCATGATTCTCTTGGTCTCGGTCATCATGCCGGCGATTTCGCCCATTTCAGTATCTTTGCCCGTTGCGACAACTACCCCTTCGGCGCGCCCCCTTGTCACGAAGGAGCCGCTGAAGGCCATGGAACGCTGCTCGCCGGGAGGCAGGTTAGGTCGTGGCAACGATTCTGTATGCTTCTCAACTGGCTTGGATTCTCCCGTCAGCGCCGCCTCGTCCACGTAGAAATGTCTGACTGAAAACAGTCGCAAATCAGCCGGAACCCTGTCCCCGGATTCAAGCACTACAACATCTCCGAGGACAAGCTCTCGCGTGAGCACGATCCGCTTCTCGCCGTCTCGTAGCGCGACGCATTGCGGCACCATCATGGATTTCAAGGCTTCCAGCGACGTTTCGGCTTTGCCCTCTTGAATGAACCCTATTATCACCGTAGCCAATACGACGCCGACAATCACGTAGGTATCGATATAATGGCCCAGAACGGTGGTTAATACCGCCGCGGCTATGAGAACATACAACAAGGGATTATTAAATTGTGAGAGGAAGCGGATGATGGGACTGCGTTTCTCCTCCTTCAACTCATTGTATCCGTACTCTTCAAGCCGCTTCTTCGCCTGGCTTGTCGACAAGCCACCACGGCTTGTTTCCAGAGCCTCGAATGCCTGTTCAATCGGGACTTGATACCAGTGCTTGGTGTTATTCATTGAATTTCTCTTGTCCCTCGGTGAGGTAGCCCCAGCATTGGGATAGGATAGGGGGAATATTTCTATGATGCAGAACGCCCTGCGCCAGAGAGCACAAGGTTACCATATTCAGATTTTTCCAAGGTATGGGTTCCCTTGACCACCTGCAGGGCGTTTACATTAACTATGATACCATTATATCAAGCTCCCCCGCTGGTTTCTACCCGTATTGAGTTGCCGAAGGGCGAGATTGCACTAAACCGAGGATAGTATGATGTTGGTTAATATAGGCGATTAGTGCAAGAAGTCGCACCAGCCTTCAACCGCTT
>CAZRBS010000098.1:0-3406 GCA_964598405.1 uncultured Dehalococcoidaceae bacterium | reverse complement strand
TGCCCAGCCTGGGCCTGCTGACTGTTAATGCCCTCTCCGCTGCCGACAGGATAATCATACCCCTGCAGGCTGACTTTCTGGCGATGAAGGGACTGGTGCGCTTGCTGAGTACCATTATCCGGGTGCAGGACAAGGTTAACCCGTCTCTGGAGATTGCCGGCATCTTGTTTACCATGACCAACCTCCGCACCCTGCACAGCAGAGAGGTCATGGAAGTTACCCGGCGGGCTTTTAGCGACCGGATACGAATATTTGATGCCGTTATTCCCATCAGCGTCCGCTTCAAGGAAGCCCCGGCCGCCGGCAAATCGATACTGACTTACGCTTCGAAGTCAGACGGAGCCAGAGCTTACCGATTACTGACGAAAGAGGTAATGAGAAATGAAAAGAGCCAGCATAACTGAGGAACTTGCTTACGGGAGCGCGCTGGACCGCCTCACCGGGACGGAAGGGACCAAAACGCCTTCCCCGGCGGAGGAACCTGCCGGACAGACCAGGGCGGCAACAATTAAACTGTCCGTATTCCTGAATGGGGAAGAAGATGCCTACCTGGAGAACCTGGCGTCAACGGCTAAGTTCAGCGGCGGGAAGAAGCTCAGCAAGACCAGGCTCATTGAGGCCATGGTTCGCGCCTTTCGTGAGTCAAAGCTGGATGTGCGTGGAGTGAGGACGGATGAGGAACTGCTCAAAAGAGTAATTGCGCAATTGCGCTGATGAGTATCTGAGTATGTGCTTATTGCTAACATTACGTACAGCTGCCAAATAGCTTCAAACCTCTGTCCCACCTCTTTTCTCTCCATCTATTGACACTCCTTCATTTTAGGTATAGTTTTAATTTACAATTACAAATAGAAACCACTTTTGGAGGCACGAGATGAAGCGTATATTCATCCTTGTCGTTATAGTCTCAATTCTTGTAGGTGGCGGAATTGGTTATGCAATAGGCTATATGGTATATATGCCTACAATTGCAAGTCACGTGAATAAGATAAATAATCTAACAAGTGAGGTATCGAACCTCGTACAAATAAATAATGGTCTTGGGAAAACACTCGATATGAAGGACGATTTCATTATCAACCAAGCAATAGAAATTAATAAACTGGAAGAAGAATCAACTAATCAAGAAACAATGATTGTCAATCTGCAAGACCACATCTCAACCCTTGAGATTCAAAATGCTGAACTGGCAAACGATCTGAATGAGATACAAGGTGAATTAGATGAAACGGAATACAAATTGCAGGATAAAACTATTGAACTGACCTCCCTTCGTAATAGATATAATGAAATACTGGACATCAGTGTAACCCAGCATTATGAATGGACATCAAGTGGTTCTTGGTCATGGGATATATCTATACCTCTTTCAAGCTATGTCGAATATTATGATAGACCAAGATCCCATTATGCATCACAATTTGTCGATATGATATTAGAATCCCAGCATGACCCTTGTATTATTAACTTGGTTAATGAATTCAGTGAAATGGCAACCAGAAATCGATTAACCGAAAGGCAAATAGTAAACAATGTAGCAACTTTTGTACAGAGCATGCCTTATACCATAGACTACGAGACTAAGGGCTATGATGAGTATCCAAGATATCCCGTAGAAACGCTTTTTGACCGTGGCGGTGATTGTGAAGATTCATCAATTCTTGTTGCTACTTTGTTAGATAACCTAGGAGTTAATGTTGTTTTACTTCATTTAGAAAATAAACAACATATGGCGGTAGGTGTTGATACATCAGTCTCATATGGATACTATTATGAATATCAAGGGGTAAAATACTGGTACCTTGAAACAACGGCTGAGGGTTGGCAATTAGGGCAGATACCTCCAGAAATGAGAGATGCCAGGGCATATGTGTATCCATTAGGACTTTAGGTAAGACTCAAATACATGACGCTTCGCCAAAAGAGCATCGAGACTTCGTAACGAATCCAGAGAAGCTCTCGGATTTACTGTAGATAAACCGCCCGCGGTTGCTATAAGTGCCAAGCCTAAATAGCCTTATTGAATATCGCATACTCCTGATACTTCTCCCAACAGTTATCGGAAGGGTTAATCTCTGCCAGGACTCCCCTGAAAACGCACAGAATCGATTTTTCAAGCCCCTTAAACTCTTTTCCTACGAATCCCCTTGGCTATCGCCTCCCGCAAGCTGCTGACCGGAATAAGTTCTATATCCCCGGGTAAGGGACTGACTCTGCTTCCCGTGTCTGGCACCAGGCAGCGGTTGAAGCCCAGCCTGGCTGCCTCGGCTATCCGCCTGTCCAGCTGGGAAACGGCTCTCAGCTCACCGCTCAACCCCACCTCCCCCACCGCTACCAGACCGGGGTCAACTCCCAGGTCGCGGAAGCTTGAGACAATAGCCAGGGCGATGCCTAAATCAGCCGCCGGCTCGCCAATCCTGAGCCCGCCGATAACGTTGACGATGATATCCTGGTTGCCCAGCTTAAAACCGACCCGCTTGGTCAGCACTGCCGTAATCAGCAGCAGCCGGTTAAAATCTGCGCCGTTGGCGGTGCGCCGGGGAAGTCCAAAGCTGGTGGGAGTGGTCAGGGCCTGCACCTCCACCAGCAAAGGGCGGCTACCTTCAAGGGTGGGGGCCACCACCGAACCTATCGCCCCGTCCCGCCGCTGTGAGAGGAACACCCGGGACGGATTGGCTACTTCCAGCAGCCCCTGCTCTTTCATCTCAAAAACGCCGACTTCATTGGTCGAGCCGAAGCGGTTTTTCACGCCGCGCAGCAGGCGGTAGGCGCTGAAGGGCTCCCCTTCGAGGTAGAGCACCACATCAACGATGTGCTCCAGAACGCGGGGGCCGGCAATAGAGCCATCCTTGGTGACATGCCCGGCGATGAAAACAGGTATGGAGTGGAGCTTCGCCCAGTGCATAAGCCTCAGGGTGCACTCCCTCACCTGGGTGACGCTGCCCGGTGCAGTCCCCAGCTCGGAGAGATAAACCGTCTGGATGGAATCGATGACTACCAGCCCCGGCGCCAGCTGCTCTAACTGACCGAGTATGACCTCAAGGCCGGTTTCCGCAAGAAGGTAAAGCCCTTCCCCCCGCACCCCCAGACGCTCCGCCCTGATTTTAATCTGGTGCAGGGTCTCTTCACCGGAGATGTAGGCTACCTTTCTCTTGTCCTGTGCGGCTGCGGCGGAAGCCTGCAGCAAAAGGGTGGATTTGCCGATGCCGGGGTCGCCGCTGATAAGTGTCAGGGAGCCGGATACCACCCCGCCGCCAAGCACCCGGTTGAGCTCAGCCAGCGGTAAGGGAAAACGGTCTGCCGCTGCCAGAGTAACCTGGGATAGCTCCTGGGGCGGACTGACCGCAGAGAGGGACCTGGGTGCCGCAACCGAAGCCGCGGGCACGGTCTCGACAAAGCTGTTCCA
>CAZRBS010000097.1:0-3736 GCA_964598405.1 uncultured Dehalococcoidaceae bacterium | reverse complement strand
CGGCAACCCGGAAGCCTTTGTCTATCTGGGCAGCCCGGCGACGGCGGCAGCTACGGCGCTAACCGGAGAGATTACCGACCCGAGGGAGGTAATTTAAGTGCTCAGAGGGCGGGCCTTCAAATTTGGCGACGGCATTTCCACTGACCACATTATCCCCGGGCGCTTTGCCCACCTCAGAAGTGACCTCCCCGAGCTGGCGAAACACGTTCTGGAAGATGCTGCTCCTAGCTTCGCTTCCAGGGTAAAAGCGGGAGACATCATCGTTGCCGGGAAGAACTTCGGCCTTGGCTCCAGCCGGGAACACGCCCCTCTGGTGCTGAAAATAGCCGGGGTAAGTGCCATACTCGCCAAATCGGTAGCCCGGATATTCTACCGGAACGCGGTCAACCTCGGGCTGCCGGTATTGATATGCGATACCGATGGGGTTGATGATGGTGACGAGCTGGAAATAGACCTGGCTGGCGGTAAAGTCAGAGATTTAACCAATGGCAGCCAGTTTACCTTCGGCAGGATTCCGGAGACGATGCTCCGCATCCTTGACGAAGGCGGGCTTATCCCTTACATTCAGAAGCATGGCGACTTTAATGTGGAGCAGAAAAGGACCGGTTAAATGGCATATAATGTGACCCTGATTCCGGGCGACGGCATAGGTCCGGAAGTTGCGGCAGCGACCAGGCGGGTCCTGGAGGCAACCGGAGTCGCCTTTCAGTGGGACCTGGTCAATGCCGGGGCGGAGGTTATGGAAGAGCACGGTACGCCTCTGCCGGCATCGGTGCTGGAATCGGTCAGGAAGAACGGGGTAGCCATCAAGGGGCCGGTTACCACCCCGGTCGGCTCGGGCTTCCGCAGCGTCAACGTTGCCCTGCGCAAGGAGCTGGATCTCTATGCCTGCGTCCGCCCCTGCAAGACCTATCCCGGCGTCCCCTCCCCTTATGGAAACGTGGACATCGTGGTCATCAGGGAAAATACGGAGGACCTCTATGCGGGCATTGAGTTCGAGAGGGGGACTCCGGAAGCGGCAAAACTTATCCGGCTGGTAGCAGAGGCGGGGAGGGGCGCGGTCAGGGGAGATACCGGCTTCAGCCTGAAGGTGATTTCGGAGACGGGCAGCAGAAGAATTGTCAGATTTGCTTTTGACTATGCCCGTGATTACCATAGAAAGAAGGTAACCGCCCTGCACAAAGCCAACATTATGAAGTTCTCCGACGGGCTATTCCTGACGGTTGCCAGAGAGGTGGCTCAGGAGTATCATGATATTGAGTTTGAGGACAGGATTATCGATAATATGACCATGCAGCTGGTGAAGAGGCCGCAGCAATTTGATATCGTGGTGGCACCCAATCTTTACGGGGACATCGTCTCTGACCTGTGCGCCGGGCTGGTTGGTGGACTGGGATTGGCGCCCGGAGCCAATATCGGTGATGAAATAGCCGTTTTTGAGCCCTCTCACGGCAGCGCGCCGAAATATGCCGGACGGAACCGGGTCAACCCCATGGCTATGATGCTCTCCGGCGTGATGATGCTCCACCATCTTGGTGAAAAGGGGGCTGCCGATAAGCTGGAGAAGGCTATAGCCGGAGTTATTGCTGAAGGGAAGAACGTCACCTGTGATATGAAGCCGGATAATACCGGGGGGGTCGGCACTTCACAGGTGGCTGATGCTGTAATCGAGAAGCTCAGGAGGTAATAATTATGCGCAGTAAGGTCAGTATTATTGGTGCCGGGAATGTTGGCGCTTCCTGTGCGCAGCGAATCGCGGAGAAAGGCTATGCGGATATAGTTCTGGTGGACATAGTGCCCGGTCTGCCGCAGGGGAAAGCCCTGGACCTTCTTGAATCGGCGCCGGTGCTCAACTTTGATTGCCGCGTTACGGGGAGCAACAGCTATGAAGAAACGGCTGACTCTGATGTCGTCGTTATTACCTCTGGTCTGGCCAGAAAGCCGGGCATGACCCGAGAAGAATTACTTCAGGCGAACAAGGAAATCCTTACCGGCGTTACCCGGAATGTGGCGAAATATTCACCGAACGGCATTATCCTGATGGTTACCAATCCGGTGGATGCCATGACCTACCTGGCGCTGAAGACCAGCGAGTTCCCTCCGGGCAGGGTGCTGGGCTTATCCGGGGGCCTGGACACCGCCCGCCTGAGGAGCTTTATCGCTGCCGAGCTTGGTGTAGCCGTGTCGGATGTATTTGCCTGCGTCATCGGGGAGCACGGCAAGAATATGATTGCCATCCCCAGGCTATCTACGGTGGCTGGCGTGCCGATAACCGAACTCCTGCCAAAAGAGACCATCAACAGGCTGGTGGAGCGTACCGTGAATGGAGGAGCGGAGATTGTGGGCCTGCTTAAAACCGGCAGCGCCTTTTATGCTCCCTCTGCCGCCGTCACTCAGATGGTGGATGCTATAATGCTGGACAGGAAGCAAGTCCTGCCCTGCGCCGTCTACCTGCAGGGAGAGTATGGAATCCGGGATACTGTCATCAGCGTGCCGGTGAAATTGGGCCGGGCTGGCATTGAAGAGATAATAGAGTTAGAATTGACTCAGGAGGAGAAAACGGACCTGGTCAGGTCAGCCGGAGCGGTCCGGGAGCTGATAAAAGTAATGGGCCTGGCAGGGAAATAGATTGCCCGCCCGGTCAACAAGGGGGTGGAGCAGATAGCCTCTAAGTTGAGAGAAATTAAAGCCAGCGATATCACGGAAACGGTCACCCAGCTCTGTCAGAGGGCAAATTTTGAACTCGCGGACGGAGTTTTAGCCTTGCTCAAGCAGGCGCAGCAGGCGGAAGAGTCCCCCATTGGCAGGGAAGTCCTGCACCAGCTTCTGGAGAACGCCCGCCTTGCGGAGCGGAAAAACCTGCCCCTGTGCCAGGACTGCGGTACGACGGTTATCTTCCTGGAAGTGGGTCAGGATACTCATATCGTTGGTGACGACCTGTATGCTGCCGTGGCTGAGGGAGTCCGGCAGGGCTACACTCAGGGCTATCTCCGCAAATCTCTGGTCAGCAGGCCGTTCTCAGATAGAAAGAACACCGGGGACAATACTCCTCCGGTGGTCTATACCGAAATCGTGCCCGGAAACCGGGTCAAGATTACCTGCCTGGCAAAGGGGGCCGGTTCGGAGAACATGAGCAAACTGGCCATGTTGAAGCCGGGGGACGGCAGGGAGGGCATTATCGACCTGGTGGCGAGGACTGTCGATGAAGCTGGCGCCAACCCCTGTCCTCCTCTTATCATCGGCCTGGGCATAGGCTCCACCGCTGACGGGGCGATGCTGCTGGCAAAGAAGGCTTTGCTCCGCCCGATAGGCAAGCCAAACCCTGACGCCGAGGTCGCCGGGCTGGAGAAGGATGTTCTTTCCCGCGTCAATGATTTGGGGCTCGGGCCTCTGGGACTGGGTGGTATTACCACTGCTCTGGCAGTGCATGCTGAGGTCAGACCGACCCATATTGCCAGCCTGCCGGTGGCAATCAACCTCCAGTGCCATTGTGCCCGCCACAGAGAGGCAGAGTTATAAATGGAAGCAATAGATATTACTTCTCCCATTGAGACCAGAGTAATCGAGACGCTGGCCGCAGGCACCCCGGTGAGAATTTCCGGAATCGTCTATACTGCCCGGGATGCGGCTCACCGCCGGCTTATCCAGGCTTTGAAAAAGGGGGAGAAGCCCCCATTTCCTCTCAAGAAGCAAACCCTGTATTATGTCGGCCCTACCCCGGCCCGCCCCGGCCGGG
>CAZRBS010000096.1:0-3764 GCA_964598405.1 uncultured Dehalococcoidaceae bacterium | reverse complement strand
GTGAGTCGGCCGAGGCTGAGCGAGATGACTTTGTCCGCTGGTGCCGGCAAGAAGGGAAACTATGACAAGTGGTCTCGGTTCGACGAGTGAGGATAGTAAGAAGTCTTTCCCGCACAAAACATTATTGTTAGGGCAGAGTCAAGTAAAAGAGCTCCTCCCTATGAGCGAGGTATTGAAAGCAGTTGAGAATGGTTTTGTCCTCAAAGCACAGGGGAAAGCCGTTATGCCCTGCAAAACATACCTAGAGCTTCCCCAACGTCAGGGTGACTTCAGGGCTATGCCCGCCTACATTGATGGGGGCGCTGGAATAAAATGGGTAAGCGTGTATCCCAATAACCGTGAGTACAGCCTGCCAACGGTAATCGCCATGATTATTTATTGTGACCCCGACAATGGTTATCCCCTTGCCATCATGGATGGCACGTTTATCACCAATATGAGGACCGGAGCCGCTGGTGGCATAGCTGTCAAGTATCTCGCCAGGAAAGACTCTTCTATTATCGGGATGGTGGGAGCTGGTAAGCAAGCCGAAGCGCAGATAATGGCGATAAAAGAAGTCCTGCCAGAAATCAAGGAGGTAAAGGTATTCTCTCGACCCGAAGAGACCAGCCAGAGATTTGTCAAGAAAGTAGGGGAGCAGTTGGAGTTGAATATCCACCCTGTCGGTAGTGTTGAAATGGCGGCGGATGCTGATGTTGTCGTTGCCACAACTTATGCCACGGCGCCGGTTATAATGAGACAGCATATCAAACCAGGAACTCACATTAACGCGATCGGAGCTGATGCTGAAGGCAAACAGGAACTTGATGCCGGGTTACTGAACGTTTCCAAGGTTGTAATTGACGATATGGAACAAGCTTGCCACTCCGGTGAAATCAATGTACCATTAAAAAACGGGCAATTCAAAGTTGAGAATATCTACAGCATTCTGGGGGAGGTGGCAGCTGGCATGAAGAAGGGGCGTGAAAACGCCGGGGAAATAACCGTTTTTGATTCAACCGGACTGGCTATTCAGGATATGGTCTGTGCAAAGCTTGTCTATGAGAACGCAAAAAAAGGAAAGGGGTCTACTTTCGATTTTTTGGATTGACTGAGTCTTTGAGCGCAACTGAATCCGCTCTTGGGCAAGTGAAAGACTATCAGAAGGACAGATGAGCCATGGACACGATGGGAAAATACGGCAGATACGTGAATACCAGCATGCCGGCTGGTGTGTTCCTCGCCATTGAACATTGGAATATCACGCCTGATATTGCGACTCTGGGTAAAGTTATCGGCGGTGGTTTACCATTGTCCGCCGCCTGTACTCGAACGGAAGTAATGGACTTGCCTGCGGGGGCGCATTGCACCACTACCGGAGGTAATCCTGTTGCCTGTGCCACTGCGCAGGTTTTTCTGGATATCCTGACTGGCGAAAAGTTGATGGAAAGAGCCACCAAGCTTGGCGAGTACACTCTGGAAAGGCTCAAAGAGCTACAGCAAAGGTATGAGATTATCGGTGATGTCCGGGGGAAGGGACTCGCAATTTGCCTTGAGCTGGTGAAGGACCGCCAAACCAGGGAGCCGATAGACAGTAAAGACGTGGTTACCCGGCTGTTTAAGAAAGGAGTTCTCGCCGTCTCTGGAGGTTTGGGGGTCAGAATATTTCCGCCTCTTATTATCTCCAAAGACATGCTGGATACGAGTCTGGAGATACTGGAAGCGACTGTAAAAGAAGTAAGCGAAGAGCTTCACAAGCTTTAGCCGGATACACTGGTGCCAGGATGTTGGAGCAGAAGATACTGAGAGTCAACCTCAGCGAGAAATTGGTGAAAGAGGAGCTTGTCCCTCCGGGGCTTATAGAGAAGTATATCGGAGGAAAGGGACTGGTTAGCTATTATCTTTACCAGGAGGTCAAGCCCGCAATAGACCCCTTCCACCCCGAAAATAAAATCCTTTTTTTCGTTGGCCCTCTTATTGGGCTTCCGGGATACTCAAGACACGTCGTTGCCTCTAAGTCACCCCTGACTAATACTTTTTCCGATAGTTATGCAGGCGGATGGTTCGGTGTCGAGCTGGCCAAAGCTGGCTACACTGGTCTCATTATTGAAGGTAAAGCAGACGGGCTGGTCTACCTGAGGATAGAAGACGGAGCTGTCTCCATTGAAGATGCTGCGCATTTCAAGGGCAAAACCACTTACATGACTGATGCTGCCTTTCCAGAGTATCGAGTCGCTGCCATCGGGCCCGCGGGGGAAAAATTAGTACGATTTTCCTGTATCATCAACGATGCTGCCAGGCCCGTGCGCAGCGGTGTCGCTGGCCGGGGAGGACTGGGAGCGGTGATGGGCGCCAAAAACTTGAAAGCAATTGTGGTCAGGGGAAAAAGAAGTCCGGTTGAATTCTTCCCCGAAAAAGTGAGAAACCAGGTAAGTCAAGTCCGCAGCGCGATAACCAATTACTTAAAGAAAGAAGTTGCGCCGGGGATAGGTCTTGGAGGCAACTTACCGGCGCTTGCCATGACGGCCCAAGCCAAAGTTTTGCCGGTGAAAAATTTCCGGGAAGGTTCTATTGATGGCTACGAACAGGTGAGTGAAGATGCCTTCCGGGATTTAAGGATACGTAACAGCACCTGTTACCTCTGTCCTCTGGCCTGTGGCATTGTCTTTAGAGTGAGAGAAGGAACTTTTGCCGGCCTGGAGGCTGACAGAATCGAATATGAAACGGTGGCGCTAAATGGGCCCAACTGTGGTCAATTAGATAAGAGCGTCATCGCCAAAGTAGCCCTTCTCTGCAATGAATACGGTATGGACACCATTAGCGTGGGCAACATCACTTCTTTCGTGATGGAATGCTCTGAAAGGGGGCTGATTGATTACAAACTTGATTACGGGGACGCAAGGGGACAGGTAAAGTTAGTGGAGATGATCGGGAAGCGGGAAGGGATAGGCGACCTGCTGGCTGAGGGAGTGAGAAGTGCAGCCGGTAAACTTGGTCTGACCGAGTACGCAGTGGCAATTAAGGGGCTTGAGATTCCGGGCTACGATGTTAGAGGCCCGGCAGGCATGGCACTGGCTTATGCTACCGCCGACCGTGGTGGTGACCATTTGAGAGCCTGGACCATAACTGCCGAACTGGAAAAACCTTTTACCATCCAGGGAAAAGCGAAACTAACCAAAGGGTTACAGGACTTGAACAGCGCTCTCTGGTGCCTGATTAGCTGTGATAATATTCTCGCCAACACTACCGGTGACCCGGCAAAGTTTGTTGAGCTTTCTCTCACTGCCCTGAATACGCTTGGCTGGAGAGAAACCTTAGGCTGGGAGATGACCGGAGAAGAGTTGCTGGCAATCGGGGAGAGGATTTATAACATGACGCGTCTTTTCAATTTGAGGGAAGGTTTTACAAGGAAAGATGATTGCCTTCCAAGAAGACTGCGGGAACCCCGGACTGATACGGGATGGGAATTAACTGAAACCGATTTCCAAATGATGCTGAAAGAATACTACACTCTGAGGGGCTGGGACGAAAATGGTAGCCCCACTCCACAAACTCTGCGGAAACTAAACTTAGTGCCTTGAGATGGTTACTTTCAAAGTTCACGGTCGTCTACTTGAGGCTCTGAATGACGGTGCTTTATTTCAGTTTGATTTAGGTCAGGACAGCCTCACACTCCAGAAACTGATTGAAAAAGCATTCGGTGAGAAAGAATATTTGATGAGAGAGATTGCCTTTATTCTGGTTAATGGCCGGAACTGCATCTTTGCTGGTGGTATGGATACCAG
>CAZRBS010000095.1:0-3765 GCA_964598405.1 uncultured Dehalococcoidaceae bacterium | reverse complement strand
CTCCTTTGACCCCTCGTAAGGAGAGGGGGACACAGGGGGTGAGGTAGATACAGAAACCCCTGATTCACAATGAATATGCCCGGACATTGTGAACAACATCGGAACTGCATAATCCAGCGGTGGAATTTTACCCCAATGGGTGCTATGCTTCATCTATATGGTAACCAACTTGATACTGGCTCTGGGCATCATGATGGTCATCGGCTTCTTCGGTGGCATGCTGGCTCACCGGTTCAAATTTCCCAGAGTCACCGGCTACATCGTTATCGGTATCCTGCTCAGTCCATCGCTAACCGGTATCATTTCCGAACCCACAACGGGCAACCTGAAAATATTTACCTCCATCGCCCTGGGGATCATCGCCTACTCCATCGGCGGAAGCCTGCGACTGGATAAAATCAAAAAGCTGGAAAACAGCATTGCCTGGATTACACCCATCCAGGCTGTCGGCACCTGGTTTCTTACCGCACTGATAGTTACTCTGGTGGCCCCGCTCATTATCGACCTCTCCGGTTCTGCTCTAATAAAAACTTACTTCCCGATGGCTTTCGTCATCGGCGCCATTGCCAGCGCCACCGCACCGGCGACTGTTATGGCCATCGTCCGCGAATACAGAGCCAGAGGGCCGCTGACCACGACCCTCCTCTCCGTGGTTGCCATTGACGATGCCGTGGCTATCATAATTTTTTCCGTTGCCACAGGCGTTGCCACCGCCCTGGCGGGCATGGCGGGAGGGTTTTCCCTATACGGAATGCTTGCTTCCCCTTTGCTGGAGGTACTGGAGTCAATGGCCATAGGCGCGGTTCTGGCTCTCGCCCTGATTTACACATCCAGACTGGTGAAAAGCCGTTCACTGCTCCTCGTCATAATCCTCGGCACAATTATGCTGTGCGTGGGCATCGCCGAAATCCTGGAAGTCTCCCTGATACTGGCCACCATGGTGCTCGGCGCAATAGTCTGCAACATGACGCACAGGGAAGAAATGTTCGGCGTAATTGATGACATCGAAGACGTCATTTTCGCCATCTTCTTCGTGCTGGCAGGGCTGCATTTTGACCTTGCGGCGATGCAGGACGCCGGTCTGATAGCACTGCTGATATTCGCGGCGAGATTTACCGCCAAGTACTTCGGCACCATGGCCGGAGCTCAAATCGCCCGCTCACCCGGGGACGTTAAAAAATACCTCGGCCTGGCTCTGATGCCGGCGGCGGGCGTTTCCATAGGCCTGGCACTCCTGGCACAGCGCACTTTTCCTGAACTCGGCGGCATGATTTATAACGCCATTCTGGCCACCGTGGTCCTGAACGAAATCGTCGGGCCGCCGCTAACCAAACTGGCTATCTTCAAAGCCGGTGAACAGAACGCAGAATGAGAAGAAATTCCTTCCCTAAGCTGCCACCGCGCATTGTGGTGGAAGGTGAAGTTGGGGTAAAATTATGGGTGTGGCACAATTTATGTGCGGGGTGTATTCTGAGCGACAAAGGGAGGTGAAGAATGGAGATAGAGCATGGTGCCGAAGTAATCGACAGGAATGGCAAGAGGCTGGGCACGGTCGACCGGGTAATACGGGATACTTACACCACGGAGATTACCAAGTTTACCGTGAGTACGGATGTAGCCGAGGCCGACCTGTTCTTTTCACCTGAAGAAGTGCAAGAGGCCACAACCACGACGGTGAAACTGAAGGTCGCTCTGGATGAAGGAGAGTCCCTGGAAGTGAAATATGGCGCCGAGGTCATCGACAAGGACGGAAAGACGGTGGGAACAGTCGATTATCCGGTACGGGACACTTTAACCGGCGAAATCAGAAGCTTTAAGGTAAACACGCCACACGCAGATACTGACCTCTTCTTTTCAACCGAAGACCTGCTCGAGGTCACTCCCACCAGGGTAAAGCTGAAGACCAGCTTCGACGAAGCAAGCCAGACCGGCTAGCCAATGAATTACCGCACCTGTGGACGATAAAAAGTGGAACTATGATGAACTTATCGACATCGAGAGGAAGCTCGCCGGCAGTAACTATCCGGATATCTTTCAGATAGAGAGCGCCCCGTAACAGCAAACTTCCGCCAGAATTGCCACCATCCCCCTGAGGCGATATACTATTCACGGGACGTCTTTTCCCGCAGAGGTCAATATGCCCGGGTTTGAAATAGTTTCCGATTTCAAGATGACCGGCGACCAGCCGCAGGCGGTGGACAGGCTGGTGGAAGGCATCAATAAAGGCTTCCAGCAGCAGACCCTGCTGGGAGTCACCGGCAGCGGCAAGACCTTCACCATGGCAAATGTTATCGAGCGGGTGCAGCGCCCCACCCTGGTCATCTGCCACAACAAGACCCTGGCTGCCCAGCTATCCAGCGAGTTCAGAGATTTTTTCCCCGACAACGCCGTGGAATACTTCGTCAGCTATTACGATTATTATCAGCCGGAAGCCTATGTCCCCCGCACGGATACCTATATTGAAAAGGAGGTGGACATCAACGACGAGATTGATAAGCTGCGCCATGCCGCCACCCGCGCCCTTTTCGAGCGCCGCGATGTGCTCATCGTGGCTTCCGTTTCCTGCATCTACGGACTGGGGGAACCGGAGGAATATCACAGCTTCGTCGCCAGCCTGAAGCGAGGCGGCAATAACGACCGGCAAAAGCTCCTCCGCCAGCTGGTGGATATGCAGTATGAGCGCAACGACATTGATTTCACCCGCGGCAGGTTCCGAGTCCGCGGCGATACCCTGGAAATACAGCCCGCCTATGAAGAGATGGCACTGCGCATCGAGTTCTTCGGCAACGATATTGACCGCATTGTCCGGATAGACCCGCTCACCGGGGAACTGCTCGCCGAACTGGACGCGGTGGACATCTACCCCGCCAAGCACTTCGTCACCTCGCGCGACAAGCTGATGTCGGCCATCGAAAGCATCAAGAAAGAGCTAGCGGAGAGACTGGGCGAGCTCAGGCAACAGGGGAAAGTCCTGGAAGCCGCCCGGCTGGAAGCGCGCACCAACTATGACCTTGAAATGCTCCGGGAAGCCGGTTACTGCACCGGCGTGGAGAACTATTCCCGCCACCTGTCCGGGCGCGCCCCGGGAAGCCCGCCCTGGACTCTACTGGACTATTTCCCGGACGATTTCCTGCTCTTCATCGACGAATCTCATATGACCCTGCCTCAAATCCGCGGCATGTACCACGGTGACCGCTCCCGCAAGGAGACCCTGGTAGAGTACGGCTTCCGCCTGCCATCGGCTCTGGACAATCGCCCCCTGAACTTCCCCGAGTTCAACCGGCATGTCAATCAGGCCGTCTATACTTCGGCAACGCCGGCCGACTACGAGTACGAACACAGCCAGCAGGTGGTGGAGCAGCTGGTCCGTCCCACCGGACTGCTCGAGCCGACGGTCGAGGTCAAGCCGATCCGGGGTCAGATTGACGACCTTCTCGACCAGGTCAAGCGCCGGGTTGCTAGGGGAGAGCGCTGCCTGGTCACCACCCTGACCAAGCGGATGGCCGAGGAACTTGCCGACTACCTGATTGAGATGGAGATAAAGACCCACTACCTTCACTCCGAGATTGACACCCTGGCAAGGGTGGAGATACTGCGCGACCTCCGCCTCGGCATCTACGACGTCGTCGTCGGCATCAACCTGTTGCGGGAGGGGCTTGACCTGCCCGAGGTCAGCCTGGTCGCCATCCTTGACGCCGATAAAGAAGGCTATCTGAGGTCGAAGGAAGCCCTGATTCAGACCATGGGGCGCGCCGACCGCCACGT
>CAZRBS010000094.1:0-3897 GCA_964598405.1 uncultured Dehalococcoidaceae bacterium | reverse complement strand
TTCTCAGACCAGTTCATATTTCCCCTCGACCAGTTTTTCTACCGCTTCTTTGACATTTTTGATGACGTAGTCCTGTTGTTCTGCCGTCATGGCGAAGAACAGCGGGAGAGATAGGACTCCTCTGGCGAACTTTTCGGCTACCGGATAAGGGGCATCTTTGAAAAGGGGTCGGTAGAACGGTTGCTGGTGAACCGGCAGGGGCCAGGAAACCCTGGTGCCTATTCCGTTTTCACTGAGATACCTTGCTACCTGGTCGCGATTGTTCAGAACTATGGAATAGAAAAACCACGCGTGCCGGTTATAGGGGAAGACGTGTGGTAAGGTAATTAAGTCGGCGTATTCCTGCAAACCCTCCGTGTAACGCCGGGTGAGTTCCTGGCGTTTCCTTACCACCTCTTCAATCCGGCTGAACTGCGCCAGGCCGATGGCGGCGTGCAGGTCACTCATACGGTAGTTATGCCCCAGCAACACGTGATGGTACTTCTGGTCCTCACCCTGATTTCTGATTATCCGGGCTTTTTTAGCCAGTTCGTCGTTATTGGTAAAGACCATTCCCCCCTCCACCGAAGTTATCAGCTTGGCGGCGTGAAAGCTGGTGATGCTGATTTCACCGGGGGAGCAGGCTTTCCTGCCTTTATACTCGGCACCGAGAGCCTCGGCGCCATCTACCACCAGAGGTATCCCGTAATCCCGGCAGATTTGCTCCAGGGTATCGTAATCGGCGCACTGACCGCCGTAATCAATGGGCATGATGCACTTCGTTCTTTTGGTGATTCTCTGGCTTATGTCCTCGGGGTCTATATTGTAGGTCTGCGGCTCAATATCGGCGAGCACAGGTTTCGCCCCCTGATACAGAACGGCGTTGGCGGTGGCGATGTAGGTCATCGCCGGGATTATCACTTCGTCTCCCGGTCCCACGTTCATAACCTTGAGGGCGATATCCAGTGCCGCCGTACCGGAATTGACGGCGACGGCATGCTTAGCTCCGATGTATCTGCTTATGTTTTCCTCGAACCGGGCGACCTTAGGTCCCATGGTCACCCAGCCTGATTTTACCGAATCGACCACCTCGTCCAGTTCTCCTTTATCAATGTAGGGCATGCCCCATGGAATCTTCATTTCTCACTTCTCCTTGGTAACCTTTTCCTACTTCGCCTCTTTCCGTTTTTTGATGACCCTGGATGGTATTCCGACGGCTACCACGTTGTCCGGTATGTCCTCCAGAACCACGGAGCCGGCGCCGATGATGGAATTTTCACCGATGGTTACATATTCCTTGATTACGGAGCCAATACCCAGATAGGCACCCTTCCTGATGGTGACTCTCCCGGCGATGGAGCATCTCGGACCTATATTGGCGTGGTCTTCCACCCTATTTTCATGGTCAATGCTTGCCCCGGTATTAATAATTACGTTGTTGCCGATTTGTGCCCCGGTGCTGATTATGGCTCCCACGGCAATGGTGGTTCCTTTTCCCATGGTGGCACTGGGAGCAATGTAGGCTGTGGGATGTATTACGTTTACCATTTCCAGTCCCATGTCGCTCAGCTTTTTGAAATGAGACGCCCGTATTTGATTGTCGCCTACGGCGACAATGGCGCCTTTAACGCCTTCCTCCATCAATCTGGGCAGTACCGAATGGTCTCCCATCACTGGAATGCCCATAATGTATTCCTCTTTCTCAGGCACGACGTTCTCAACGAAGGCAATCACTTCCAGGTTACGGTCAAAGCTGGCAATTTCGCCGACTACTCTTGCCTGTCCCCCGGCGCCAATAATGGCTATTTTCATGCTTTACCTCACTCTGTCCCAGGTAATCAGTTCGTCTTTCTTGATGGCGCTCATCGCTTTACGCCCGATTAAGGTTTCAAAATACCTGGGGGATATACCTGTTCCCGGCCTTTTGGCATCAAGCATTTCGCCGGTGATGACTGTCCCCTCGGGTATATCGGCGGCGGCGACAATGCTGCGGCGGCTGGTTTTGCGGTTCGGTATCTCTTCGCCGGCGGGACGCTTCTCTGCCGTTCCTAGAGCCATCTCCACGTTTCTTATCCCGGTTACCATATCCTTCAGTTCAGCCGGTTCCAGGGAAGCCCGGTGGTCGGGGCCGGGGAGGTTCCGGTCAAGCGTTAGGTGCTTTTCAATGACCACGGCTCCCATGGCTACGGCCGCCAGAGAGACCTCAAAACCCATGGTGTGGTCGGAGTAGCCCACGGGACAGCCGAAGGCCTGCCTTAAAGTATCCATCGCCCGCAGGTTCAGGTCTTCCATCCTCGCCGGGTAGTTAAAATTGCAGTGGAGCAGAATCAACTGTTCGTTGCCGCTTCCTCGTATCACTTCCACGGCATCCTCGACCTCGCCCAGGGTGGACATGCCGGTAGAGAGAATTACGGGCAGTTTTTTGGCGGCGGTGTGGGCCAGCAGGGGGTGGTTGGTAATGTCCGCCGAGCTTACTTTAAGGGCAGGCACCCCCAACCTGACCAGAAGGTCAACGCTTTCTCTATCATAGGGGGTGGAAAGGAATATAATCCCCCGGCTATCGGCGTATTTCTTTAACTCAAAGTGTGTCTTCTGGGAAAGCTCCAGCCTGGTCAGCATATGATAGTGCGACTCCTCTTGTTTTGTGGTTTTCTTTTGATAGGCTGCCTTTTCCGCATATCTGGTTACTATCCTCTCCGCAGAAAAGGTCTGAAACTTTACCGCATCGGCACCGGCTTCCCTGGCGACATCTATCAACTGTCGGGCTAAGCTAACGTCACCATTATGGTTCACCCCCGCCTCGACGATGATGAAGCAGGGTTTTCCTTCGCCAATAGTCCGATTAGCTATCTTGACGTTCATCGCCTCTCCTTGATTAGCAGCCCGGCTATTTTCAGGTCGAGCTCACTATCGATGTCAATGGACTTTTCCAGCGGCATGATGAAGGGCCGGATATTGCTGCCCATTACTCCCTTCTTGTGCTCCATTATAACATCGCGATGAATGACGTAAACAGCGCCGTTCAAGCGATAGGTCCTGGGGGCAAGCTGCCGCTGATATAGCTTTTCCCAGCCCTTTATCACCGGGTTGAGCCGGCCTGCTTCCAGAGTAAATGTCCAGAAGGGCGGGTGTTCTGTCTCGCAAACGCCCACTACGGAGTCACAGTCCGACTTCAGAAACAGTTCTATTGCCCCGTCAATGTCTTCCGCCAGCCGGCAGGGTGACGTTGGCTGGAGGGAGACGGCAATTTCAGGATGGAAACCTTCGGTTTCTTCGAGGTATCGGATAACATGCTGGTAGACCGGACGGGAGGGGGTGTCATCCTGAGCCAGTGCCACTGGTCTATCAATCACTTCGGCGCCGTATTTCCGTGCGATTTCAGCAATCTGGCTATCCTCGGTGGAAACGATTATCCGTTGCAGGTATTTTGATTTCCTGGCTTCAGCTATCGTGTAATATATTAAGGGCTTGCCGTTCAGCAGCCTGATGTTTTTGCCGGGGAGGCTCTTGGAGCCGCCCCGGGCCGGTATGATGGCGATGATTGCTGGTTTCTTATTCATTTTTTATTTTCCGCTTCGGTTTTTGCTCTTGCCTCAGGATTATTTTGATGGCGACTGTTTGAGCAGGACTTTGCTATCTCCTCAAGTTCCGCCAGCGATTCAGGGAAGAGGATTTGGGAACGGCTCCTCTGTTTTAGCAATTCTTTCAGTTGATTTCTGGTTTCCCCGTCCCGCAGGGTAATCAGGTCAGCTACGGACACGGCTATACCATTTTCCACATTGGCTAGAGCTACCGAGAAGGAACTGAGATACATCTTCACTCTGTCATCATACAGAAACTCTCCGGGGATGAAGTCTTCAATAACCTCTCCGAAGTTTATCACTGTCTTGTCACCGGGATATGAGGGGTGGTATTTAA
>CAZRBS010000093.1:2006-4049 GCA_964598405.1 uncultured Dehalococcoidaceae bacterium | reverse complement strand
CCATTGCGCTACTCGGGCACAACCTGCATTACGGATTACTAAATTATAAGAAAAGTAGCCCCTGATGTCAAACAGAAAACGGGCATCAAATAACCCCCGCCACATCCTGCCTTGATATTACCCCACCCCGGCAAATGAAATCAGGCAGCCCCTTTTCGCTAGCAGCCACTGGCGTTTTCCGCTTTTTTCGGGGAGTATATCTTCTGCATCAGGTGTATATCCAGCAGTTTACCGAACTTGCGCCCTACCTCTCTCATGACACCGATGTGTTCAAACCCGGCGCTTTCGTGCAGGTGCAAGCTCTCATCGCTGCCGGAAGCTATCCTGGCTATCACGGTATGGAGACCCGCCTTCTCGCCTTCCCGGAGCAAGGCCTCCAGCAGCTTTTTGCCCACACCCCTCCCCCGGAACTCCTGCTTCACGTACAGGGAAACCTCCGCGGTATCCGAATAGGCACAGCGGTCTGACCATTCGCTGAGAGATGCCCAGCCAGCCACCGTGCCGTCCACCTCGGCAAGCAGGACCGGGTTCCTGGGGCCGTGGCTGCTAAACCATGCCCTCTGTTCCGCTTCGCCCTTCGGCTGGGTATCAAAAGTAGCCGTCGTCGTCAGAATGGCTTCGTTGTAAATCTCGGTAATGGCGCCCAGGTCGTCCAAGTTTGCTGCCCTGATAACAAGCATTCTTCCATCTCCGGCGGCTCGGGTTCAGAAAACGAAATAGCGCTCCTTTCTCCGGTAGATATAGCCGAAAACGAGGCCGAATACCAGCCCCCCGAGATGAGCCTGCCAGGCGACGAAGGGCAGAAGGGAGAGAATGAGGAAACCGCCGATTACCGCTATCCAGAGTGGAATGGGTACCGGTATGGGGAAGATAAAGACCCGCAGCCCGGGCCTCATCACGGCAAGTGTTCCTCCCAGGGCAAAGACAGCTCCGGAAGCACCAACTGCTATGGAAAAGGGCGAGGCGAGAAGCACAAAAAGTATGCTGCCCAGAATGCCGCCGCCAAAATAGAGGATGAGAAACCTGCCATCTCCGATTAACCTGGACAGGTAGCTGCCAAAGAAATAGAGCGTGAACATATTGGCGAAGATGTGCCAGAAGCCGCCATGGAGGAACATGCTGGTCACCAGCGTCCACGGGCGAGACAGAATTTCTGCCGGCATTAACCCCAGAATCAAGATAAGCTCCCGGGCGAAAAGCGTGGCGATAAACAGCAGGAGGTTAACTATTATCAGGACAAGTACCGGACTTAACTTAAAACCCTGGTAGCTGCTATACCTCATTGCTCTCTGCCAGATTTTTGATAAACGCTCCGTGTGCCGGCGGGCAGCACCTTAACCGCTGAGTTTTTTCAACACGTGGGCGACATTCTTGCCGAAGTTCCGGGTCGTCCTCAGGCCCTCCTCGTCGCCGAGTATCTCGCCCTTCTCCCGGCCGATGGCGACATTCCAGTAGGTTGAACCCGGCACCACCATGCCGGTAATCAGAAACCAGAAGTTGAGCTCTGCCACGGTGAAGTTGTGGCCCGCCCGCCTCGCCACCACCAGAGGGCCGCCCACCTTGCCGCTGAACAGCCGCCCGTTATGGCTGGCGATGTAGCCAGCCCGCTCCATGAGGCTCTTAATCAGGGCGGTCGCCGAGCCGTAATATACCGGCGAAGCCAGGATTATGCCGTCGGCCTCTTTCATCTTGAGATAGATGGGGAAGAGGTCGTCTTTAATGGGGCACCTCTCCTCCTTGAGGCAGACCATACAGGCATTGCAGGGTCTTATATCCAGTCCGGCCAGAGGAATGAGCTCGGTATCCAGCCCTTCTTCGGCAATAGCCTTGAGGGTATGCTCAGTAAGCATTTCCGTATTGCCCTTCTTCCGCGGGCTGCCAACAATGCCAACTACCTTCATGCTGAAGCCTCCTTCTTTCAGAGCGGTTCTCTTCCATCTTACAGGATTTGAGGTCAAGTTTCCAGCGCTTAGCAGGAGCGGCATCGGATAGCTGACGCCGTACCGGAAACCGGGCTTCTCCCCCCGCACTAAACAAATCCGG
>CAZRBS010000093.1:0-1996 GCA_964598405.1 uncultured Dehalococcoidaceae bacterium | reverse complement strand
ATGGTAACGGGGGTGACTCCCGCCCCCGAGCAAAGACAGGCCAGCCGTGTGCCAGCCATTTAGAGGTTCACCTGCAACCGAATGTTAACCTTGAGGAGTGACATGAGTGATTACATTATTCAGGTAGAAAACCTGGTCAAGAAATTCGGCGCACTGGTTGCGGTAGACAATATTAGCTTCGATGTGGTACAGGGCGAACTTTTCGGCTTTCTGGGGCCAAACGGGGCGGGAAAGACAACCACCATCAACATCCTGTGTACCCTGTCCAGGCCGACCTCGGGAAAGGCCGTCATTGATGGTCTGGATGTAATACACCAGCAGAGCCAGGTACGCCAATCAATCGGACTGGTCTTTCAGGACCCCAGTCTGGATGAAAGGCTCAGCGGACTGCAGAACATGCGCTTCCATGCTCTGGTATACGGAGTATCACCCCCCGTCCGCGAACAGCGGATTGAGCAACTGCTCCGGATGGTGGCGCTGTGGGACAAGCGCCACAGTGAGGTGCGCACTTATTCCGGCGGCATGAAACGCCGCCTGGAGCTGGCCCGGGGTTTGCTGCACCACCCCAAGGTATTGTTCCTTGATGAGCCTACCCTGGGACTCGACCCCCAGACACGCCGTCGCATGTGGGATTACATACTTGAACTGCGGCGGCAGGAAGGGACCACCATCTTTCTGACCACCCATTATATGGAAGAAGCGGACAAAGCCGACCGCATCGCCGTCATCGACTATGGAAAGCTCATCGCCATGGATACGCCGGAGAAGCTGAAGAAAATGGTGGGCAGGGATATCATCTGCGTGAAAACTGACGACAACCATAAAGCCGCCGAAGAAATCAGGCTCCGCTACCGGATTGAATCCAGGCATGACGGCAACGGGCTCTACTTTGAGGTCAGCAACGGGGAAGAATTTCTCCCCGTCTTCCTGAGGGAATTTAACACCAGGATACTCGGCGTCAGCCTGCGCCGTCCGAGTCTGGAGGACGTCTTTCTCAAGCTCACCGGACGGGAAATCCGGGAGGAGGAAGTCAGCGACGTAATGAAAGAGATGGTCCGTCAGCACGGACGCCGCACGCGGCGCTAGGAGGAAGCAATGCATCACCTGCGCGGGATTTATACCATCTGGTTTCGCGATGTCCTTCGCTTCTGGCATGATAAGATGCGGCTGGTCGGGGCAATAAGTTTTCCCCTCCTCTTTCTGTTCGTGTTTGGCAGCGGGCTCAGTGCCAGGATGGGAGCTCTAGGGCCCGGAATTGATTTCACCCAGTTTATTTTCCCCGGCATCATTGGCATGACGGTGCTGATGAGCTCGTTTATGGCCGGGGTATCCGTGGTCTGGGACCGGGAGTTTGGTTTCCTCAAGGAGGTCCTGGTAGCGCCCATCAGCCGGGTCTCGGTCGCCCTGGGGAAGGCGCTGGGCTCGGCAACGGTGGCGCTGCTTCAGGGCCTGATTATCTTAATCTTCGCACCCCTGATAGGCGTCCACCTTTCAATATGGACGGTGCTGGCACTGGTGCCGCTGATGCTTCTGCTCGCCGCCTCTCTGGGCTCTCTGGGCATCTTGCTCGCCACGCGTATCAGGTCCATGGAGGCTTTTCAGGCAGCGATGCAGATGCTGATGTTTCCCATGGTATTCCTCTCAGGAGCCTTTTTCCCTCTGCAGGAATTGCCGGGCTGGATGAATGTCCTGGTAAAAATTAACCCGGCTACCTACGGCGTTACCCCGATACGCCAGGTAATGCTGGGCGGAACACCGGACTCTTCTTACAGCGTCAGCCTGTTCGGGCATACCCTGTCAGTATGGGATAATATCGCCATCCTGGCAGCATTCGGGACGGTTATGATTCTATTAGCCGTGTGGTCTTTCAGCAATCAGGAATAGCCGAGCTTGACTTCCAAGCCAAAAAAGTTGGATAATTATGGCCGACCGAAAATATGCTCCCCGATAGCTCAATGGTAGAGCGGGCGGCTGTTAACCGCTAGGTTGTTGGTTC
>CAZRBS010000092.1:0-4105 GCA_964598405.1 uncultured Dehalococcoidaceae bacterium | reverse complement strand
CTTCGAGGAGTCTCTCTACTATTCAGCTTGAAAACCTATTTTGGACAAGAATGTGTTTGGGTAGGAAATTGCAACAGGGCCTTTTCAATATATGGCCTCTAAAGAACCACCAGATAGTATTGGCTCTTATGCTGCAGTGTATCTAACTCAAATTTCTTATCTTATTCTGGCCGTTTTTTCTTCTTAGGAATTTTACCCTTGGCATTACCATTGATAATTGTTGGGACTCTGGCAATGGGAATTTATCTTGTAAAAGAAGCGTTTTATTTGAAAAATTTGGAAAAGCGTATGTGATAGCTCGAATCTTCTGCATTTGCTATAGATAGAACCAACTTATGCTGCTGGCTGAAGACAAGGCTAATATTAGCCTCACCGAAAAAGGCTTCGCCACGCTGAAGCTAGCCCGTTTAGTGTTTAGTGCGAAATAGCCACTTATCCAGCTTGCGTTTCAGCTCGTATATCACCTACAGCAGGCGGTTTGGAGTACAAAGGCTAAGATGGTAACAAAAAGCCAGGAAGTTCAGAAACTCAGCAATTAGGGGGCAGGAGTTCCTCTTGTTTTGAGTGCCTGTTTTGTCAAAAGAGCAATATGGAAGGCCATATATCTACCCTCTTGTTGCCAGTGATGATATAATGTCAAATATACTGGGTCTGTAACGACTCATCACCGACAAGATAAATTGCAGAACTATGGAACAAGTACTAATAAGCCAGTATTGTGCTATTAATGATGGTCTCTGCGACCAAGAGATCTCCTATCATGGTGATGGTACTTACTTCTTTGCCTATCCTTCCGCCAGCCATTGGCAGGACTTTTCCATCCAATTACGTGACGAACTTGCAAGCAGGGGAATTACCGGCCGTCGGTGGGAAGACGTTGTCCAAGGGGAGCTAATTTTTTGTAAGGTCTGCAAAGGGATACACAGCCATGATATGCTTTTAGCTGAAGTTACCGAAGCTAACGCTAATGTACTACTAGAAATAGGATACGCTATGGCTGTAGGACGCCTTCAATGTTAGCTTTCGCAAGACAGTTTCGATGGAGGGATGAAAGAACCCCAAAGGGTTATGCAGCAGCTGTGTCCAGGAGAAGCAGCCGGCCCATGCCGGCTCGACTCCCCGGTCGTCAAGCGCTTGGGACAGCCGTCTGTCTTTGACCGCCTGAGCGAATGGTATCCTCTTTTCATAATAGGGGTCAAGCAAAGGCCGCAGTTCTTTAAGCGAACTGCTTTTGGAATCAGGCTTAATGCCGCTGAAGTTGTCGCAAAACCTTGCCCATCGCTGACTCTGTTCCGATGTCAGGGAGAAAAGACAAATGACATCAACGTCGTGGAGCCGCTCCTTTTCTCGCAATATGCCGCCGAACGCGTACATTGCTTTGATAGTAGCAGGAAGGTCAAGCTGTGGAAGCCGGGCGACCACCAGCGAAAGCTTCTTGAGCAAAGTCTCTCGCCTGAAGACAGATCGCTCAACGCCGGTCCGCTCTGTCAAACCCACGTCCCCTCCGATATCTCCCCTGTAAACAATAATGGTAATTCCACGCCTGGGCACATGGAGACTTATGCCGAAGCCTCTAGCACTGAATTCTAACTGCTATCGGCGGCACGGGTCAAGGTTGCCCCCCCTGCGAACATAGCATGGGTAAAAAAGGAACTCACCATTTACCGGCTGTTTCAGCGATGCGTGGCTATTTCGTTCAGATGCGCTTGGGTTTCGCGCTGCTTTTTACGAAGGAACCAAACCTCCATTCGCTGTCTGGCTGTGCTGAACCCTGAAGCACCTACGCGATGGCTGTCCCTCTTTGCTTGGAGGCGACAATAGGCTTTTTTAGGCCTAACGGGTCATCTCCGTGGTGGTAAAATATCAGGTACACCTTGTCTTTGGTCACCGTGAGGCGAATCCGGCCATGAAGTAGAAACCCCCTCCAAAAGATACCTGATTCCTTGGCGGTGAGGCAGTTAAATTTGATTTTCTTCTCCACCCAGCAAAGGTACTTCGCTTCATGTTTCCTGCGAGGTCTGTAGTCCCGAAAGAAAATGTTAAGCGACAGCCTCCGTGTCGCATATACTAGGTAGCGTATTGCTTCACGAGTCAGCCTCATTTGATCCTCGATTAGGACATCTGGCGCGCACATATCCTCTAGATACGCCAGCAGTTCCAGCCTGCCCAGTACGCGCCTCACGGCCAGGTGCCACATATCCAGCTGTTCCGCAATCAAGCGACGGCCCTCAGCGTAATTTGTTGTCTTGAACGGATGTGAAAGTCGCCCCAATGCCCGATGAGCTCTTTAAGTTCTCGGTCACCGGAACTATCCGGGTCCGACCTAACCCGCTTCGAGTCCTGCAACGGTTTTAAGAGTTTATGTATGTCCATTGTTCGGTTCTTCGCACACGGTGCGCGCATCTCTCAGTGCCAAGTTAGTTAACGGCGTCTACCCCTCCTGCCGTGCTACATCTCCGTTTGTCGCAGTGTCCGTAAATCTTGAGCTGCTCTGCGCTATTATATCATGGGCTAGCTGGGACTGTTTTATGTTTTTCCGGTCTTACCCATATTACACCAACCTGGTTGCCCGGATGAAGTGAAAATCGGGCAATTTTTTCTAATTTCCAAAAATTCTGTCACAACCACTTGACAAATGGGACATGTTATGCATATCATATAGCATGAATATTCTATTAGGCAAACATAGTTTAAATGTCCATCATGAATATTTAACAATTTAGAAAGGAGGAAGGGTGTATGATGAAGTCATCGGATAAGCCACGCCAGGTGCTGGAGTTCCTCGAGAATTTCATCAGCAAGCGAGGCTATGCTCCCTCAGTGACAGAGATACAGCGGGGTCTGGGAATAACCTCATCATCAGTGGTAGCCTTCCAACTCAAGGTCCTGGAACGCGAGGGGCTGATCAGGCGTCACCCCGGGGTGACGCGAGGAATAGAGGTTTGCAGCATGGGAGAGAGGGCACAGGCAGTGCCCCTGCTCGGTGTAATCGCGGCCGGCCAGCCTGTGCACGTCCCCGCACAGAACGCCTGGCAAACGGCGGCCCTGGACATGGTACAGGTGCCACTCGACCTCATCCCGACCGGCGTTGAGGTCTTTGCCCTCAGGGTGAAGGGCACCTCTATGATTGACGCCTTCATCCTGCATGGCGACATCATCATTCTGACGCCGGGACCCGCGGTCGACGACGGCGAGATGGTGGCCGTCTGGCTCAGCGACAGAGATGAGACCACCCTGAAGAAACTGTACCGGGAGCCCGATGGGCGTATCCGCCTGCAGCCAGCAAATCAGACTATGGAGCCCATCTATGTCGATGCGGAATACGTCGAGGTACAGGGCAGGGTCATCGCCGTGGTGAGAAAGCTGTGGTGACCGAAGAAGGCAAGGAGGGAAGTCGTCATGCTGCTTGAGATCAACGTCCGCAATCTGGCGGTTATCGATGAGTTGCGGCTGGAACTCGGGCCGGGGCTGACCGTTTTCAGCGGTGACGAGGGCGCCGGTAAGTCCCTGCTGGTCGACGCACTCTGCCTGTTAGCCGGCGGGAAGGCGTCCACGGCGCTCATCCGCAGCGGTGCACCCGCTGCTCTGGTTGAGGGCATATTTCATGTCCCGCCCGATCGCAGCGACTTGGTCCTGGTGCTGAAAGGCGCCGGCCTGGAGATTGAGCCGGACGGCAGCCTCATCATAGCCCGGGAGGTGCAGGAGCAGGGAAGGAGCATCGCCCGGGTAAATGGACGAGCGGTGCCGGCGTCGCTGCTTCGCAACTTAGGGCAGGGGCTGATGGATATTCACAGCCAGATGGAGCACCTCTCGCTCCTTGAATTTCAGCGCCAGCTGGATCTGCTTGACGCCTACGGCGGGCTGCTGGCGCTGCGTGCCGAGCTGGCCGAGAAGGTGTCGCACCTGCGTAAGGCGGCTCAAGAGCTCGGCTTTGCTGCGGGAGACAAATCGCAGCGGGAGCGTGAGCTTCTGGAGTACCAGCTTGCCGAGGTGGAGCGGGCCAATATCCGTCCCGGGGAAGACGAAGCCCTCGACCAGGAGTGGCAGGTACTGCAGCGTGCTCAGGAGTTCAAAGAGCAGTGTTACGCCGCCTACAGCATGCTCT
>CAZRBS010000091.1:0-4123 GCA_964598405.1 uncultured Dehalococcoidaceae bacterium | reverse complement strand
CCGATTCCCGCCTGGCCTTCAACATGGTGGGACAGCATCTGCCCCAGCGCCTTCACCCTGACCGCATCCTTATATATTTGAAGCCTTTCCTTCGCCACAGCTATCCCGCAGGAATCATAGCCCCGGTATTCCAGCCGGGCCAGACAGTTGAGCAGGATAGGCGTGGCCTGCCTTTCTCCGATATAACCAACGATGCCGCACATGTTTAAATTTCCCCAGCTAATTTTTTAATTAATGAGAGCGCTTCTGATTCAGACAACCATACTCCGGTCAGGTAGCCGTCCGCCAATCAGCTTCAGCGGCTGGACCTGGCTGTAATTGCCCATGATTACACCGGGCTGAGCCACGATGCTATTGCCCAGGACACAGCCTTCACCCAGCATCGCACCGACGGTCACCGGATGGTACTCATGATTCACCCTGATCTCTGCCTGACCACTGCAGGCCATAAAATGCCCCCTTATCAAACAGCCCTTATCAATAACCGAATCCTGCAGTGTACAGCTGGGGCCAATATTAACATCATCGCCAATAACGCTGTTTTTTATCTCGGTGAAGGGTGAAATCACCACGTTGTTGCCGATGCTGGTAGCCGGCTGGATACATACATTGGGCCCTATATCGCACCCGTCCCCGATAACCACCGGCCCGGTGATGTAGGAATTGGACCGTATCAAGGTATCCCTGCCGACTGACACCTGTCCCTTCACTGAAACACCCGTCTCAGTGGTGCCGCCCAGGTTGGCCGCAGCCTTACCGAGAATGGCGTCGTTCAAGCTCAATATATCCCACGGGTAGATGACGTCAAGCCAGGTGCCATCCGTTTCCATGGCCGTAATTGAATGACCCTGAGCTATCATCGCGTTTAGAACGCCGGGGAGGTCAAGCTCGGGCTCAATAAAGTCAAAAATTCCAGCAGTCATGGCATAGATACCCGTGCTGACCACGTTACTGGCCGCCTCCCGAGGCTTCTCAACAACCTCCTTCACCGCATCACGGTCCATAACGACCACGCCGTATCTTGCCGGATTGTCCACTTTTTTCACCAGCACCGCTTCAGGTTCCCGCGTCACGAACTGAGCGATAGTAGCCGCGTCAATCAGATTATCCCCGGGCAAGACCAGAAACTCATCGGCAATTGCTTCCCTGGCCTGGGCCAGAGCATGGGCCGTGCCCAGTTGCTTCTCCTGGGTTACGTAGGTCAGGTTAACGCCGAACAGTTCGCCCGAACCCATGTAATCAAACACGTGGTCCTTCCGGTAGCCAACAACGAGGATAATGTCGCGAATACCGTTATCAGCCAGCGCCTCAACCACATAGTGCAGTACTGGCTTCCCCGCTATGGAGAGCATCACCTTGGGCCGATTAACCGTAAAAGGTCTCAGCCGCTGCCCCTCGCCCGCCGCCAGAATAACCGCTTGTTTCATCACTCACCCCTCAAAATATCTTCGAGTTCGGTAAAATAACCCCGCTGGCAACCGCTCCCGGCCCGATAAGGGCGTTATTTCCAATCATGCTGCCAACATTGATGCTGGCGTTGATTCCGGTCTCAACCCCGTCTCCGATGATTGCCCCCAGCTTTCGCCTGCCGGTGCTGGTGCCGGCGACGGATATTTCCTTCCTGTCCAGCCTGAGGTTGGCAATTTTGGTACCGGCACCCAGATTGCACCCCTCACCAATAACGCTATCCCCGACGTAATTATGGTGCGGGAGGGAGGTACCCTTCATTATGATTGAGTTTTTCACCTCCGTAGCCGCACCGATATGACAACCATCGCCAATGGCAGTAGCGGGGCGAATATAGCAGTTCGGGCCAATGCGGCAGTCCTGCCCGATTACCACCGGCCCAACTATATAGGAGCCTGACCTTACCACCGTATTCTCACCGATGGAGACAAACCCTTTCAGTGCCACGTTCTCCTCCACCTCACCCAGACTCTGTGCCGCGTCATCGGTAAGCAGCGACTCGTTGGCCGAAAGCAGATCCCAGGGATAGCTGAAGTCAAGCCAGCAGCCAATCTCCTGGTAAGATATGTCATGTCCTCTGTCCATCATCAGTTCCAGAGAACTGGTTATCTCGTACTCTCCCCGCGGTGATTTGGGCGTCAGAGGTATCACGTCAAATACATCCCGGGTGAATAGATACAGCCCGGCATTGGCCAGGCAGAACGGGGGCGACTCCGTCTTCTCATAAATACGCACCACTTTCCCTTCGCACACCTCGACCATCCCCAGCCTCTCGGCATCACGGACTTCAATCACGCTCATGGTGTTATCATTCCTGCCGGCCAGTTTCTTGATATCCTCCCGGCCGATGAGAACATCACCGTTGATGACCAAGAAGTTCCCCTCAACCAGCCCTTCAAGCATCCTGACCGCATCCGCCGTGCCAAGCCGCTTCCTCTGACCGGAGTAGGTTATGCTTACCCCCCACTTTCCCCCGTCGCCGAAATGGTTACGTACCTGCTCATCACGGTAGCCAACAACGAAGATAAACTCCCTGATGCCAGCCTCTCTGGCTTCAATGAGAAGGTGCTCCAGAATCGGCTTGTTGGCAATAGGCAGCATTACCTTGGGCCGGGTATAGGTCAGAGGACGCATCCGGCTGCCTTCGCCGGCAGCTAAAATAATCGCCTTCAACTCACCATCCTCCCGCCGGCAACATAATCCCGGATTATCCCGGCTCCAGCATCATAGAGCTGGTGTGCCCGTGCCTCGTTTTTTGCCTCTGCCGTCAGCCTGATTTTCGGCTCGGTGCCGGAGGCTCTGATAAGCAGCCAGCCGTCCTTGAACTTCAATTTCAGGCCGTCCTCCCTGTCCACCGAAACCGGCTCCAGAGCCATTAAACGCGACTCAAGACCGGACGTCAATCCCCCATCGCTGCTGATGCTGCCCCGCAGGATGGGATAGGCAGGTATATCGTCGACCAGCCGGGATAGTTTCTGCTGGCTGGCTATGGCCGCTATCCTGGCCGCGGCGTACACGCCGTCCGGGCACAGCGAGACAGCGGGGAAAATCCAGCTTCCCGACGGTTCGCCACCAAATTCGCCGCCGCTTCTCAGTTCCTCGGAAACGTAGACATCCCCTATCCTGGTGCGCCGGACATCAAAACCCGTTTCCTCAACCGCCATGGATGCATCCAGTGTGGTCACCAGTCCTTTCGCTCCCAGCGCCCGGGCAAAAATCACCAGCAGCTTGTCCCCGGAAATAAAGCGTCCACGGTCATCCACCGCCATCATTCTATCGCCGTCCCCGTCATGGGCTATCCCCAGAGCGGCGTCGGATTCCTTTACCGCTCCAATCAAACCCGTCAGGTTAGATTCCACTGGCTCACTGCCGCGGGGAAAGGAACCAGCGGGGCGGCAGTTTACCTCCACCACCTCACAGCCCAGCCTTCTCAACAGGTGCGGCGTAATTACCGAGGCAGCCCCTCCACCGCAATCCAACACCACTTTAAGCCTCAGGTCGGCCGGGAAATCACGCATGATACGCTCCATGTGCTGCTCTATGGCACCATCGTAACCGACGCCGCTTTTGACCTCCTCCCACGCCGCCGCTACAGGAGTATCGCCTGAAACCAGTTCTTCCATCCGCTTCCGCTGAGCAGAATCAAAAGCGGAGCCATCCGGGTTCAGAAGTTTTATGCCGTTATACTCAGGGGGGTTATGCGAAGCCGTGAGCATCATCCCGGCACTGAACTTTGCCGCCGCCAGCCCGAGCGTGGGGGTGGGCACAACGCCAGCATCTTCACACCTGGCACCGGCAGCCAGCAAGCCAGAGAGGGCGGCGTGTTTCAGGGCATCGCTGGAAGTCCTGGTGTCACCACCCACCACCACGCTATCTGAAATCTTCCCCGCCGCCAGGCCGACCCGCAAAGCCAGATGGACCAACTCCTCGCCGAAAAGTCCTCTTATACCGGATGTGCCAAAAAGTCGCATATCGTCATAATTTTGAACCACTATGAGTCCAAAAGTCAATACCGGAAGGTATAACCGCCCCCGAGCTCCGGATTGGGAAAGGGGCAACCAATCACTTAACTATCCAAGATACCCCGGACAGGCTATCTATGTTACCTTTTCGCCTCAGCCCTGGCGATTACGGCATCTATCTCCTTCAATCTGTC
>CAZRBS010000090.1:0-4125 GCA_964598405.1 uncultured Dehalococcoidaceae bacterium | reverse complement strand
GTGGCATCTGAGCTGTCACCGGCGTTAGAAGAGGCCACGCTGGATGCCGAGGATGCGGCCGACAGTCTAAAGCTGGTCGTAGAGAAGGAATAGCTAAACAGAGAGGCGAGTACAAGGTAGGATATAGTGGCGAAGCAAAAAGATAAGAAGACCGGCAAAAAGGCGTACAGGCAAAGCCCTGGTTACCTTAAGAAGGGCCCGAAGAAACCCAAAGGGAAGAAAAGGTAGCGGAGGGCAAGGCAAACGGGTTGCATCTGTGCCGGTTTGTAAGTTTGAGGAGGTAGTGCATGCCTGAAGCACAAAAGGTAAGCTCGGTGACGAAGGTAGTTTTTGACCCAAGCCCCGGGAGGCATGGCGGCACTAGGTACAGAGGCGAAGGCGGTCGATTTACTCCCAACCCCAACAAGGGAAAGCCTTGGTACTGTCAGAAGTCACCCACAGGTGCTCATCACTGGATCATCACAGGGTATGAAGGTCGCTGCAAGTACTGTCACACGGAGCATGAGTTGCCGACGTCGGCACCAAGCTACGCTCCAAAACGGGGGCGAGGAGCGTAGCTTCTATCTGTTGAGTAGGACAATCTCCCTTCACTTTTTGGCTTTTGTTGCTTGCGCAGGTACCTGCCAAAAAGCCCCCCACTTGACATGGGGGCAAAGGAGAACTATCATTTTGGCAGAAAAATTTTTGGGTGGGTCGAAAAATAACCAACTTTTGAACGCACCCCTTTTAGAGCTACGGCTAATGTGATACATTAGCCGTGAATTATCGATAAAGGAGATAGCAAATGATTGCTTTGAAGGAAGGCAACCTGCGTATTCCTAAATGGAACAGAAAGGTCTTTGCCGTTGCGGGCGGCCTCACTGATTACAAGAAGTTTTGCCCGGAGATGAGGCTTGAAGAGCAGGTGATGGTGGCGTTCCGCCAGATGTTAGAGAATAACGACTTGAAGCTCTCTCCCGCAGAAATCAAAGGGTTAATCAATTTTATCGCCTGCGGTGAGTTCGCCGACCATTTTCAGGACCAGCTCCTCTGTGAAGCCAAGGTCACTGACTACCTCGGTCTTGACCCCATGTATAATATAGGTATCAAGACCGGTGGTGCTACCGGCGGCTCGACAGTTCTAACCGCAGCCATGGCTGTCGCCAGCGGGTATGCTGACACTGCTTTAGCAGTCGGCTGGGAGCGCATGTCCGAAGTGGATACCAGGACGGGCAACTATTACATTGCCACCGCAGCCTGCAAAGACTTCGAGACCAGGCTTTCCCGCATCTACGCTGCCTACTACGCTCCAATGGCTATCCGTTTTTCCTGGACCTACAATCTTTCCGAAGAGACCAGAGCCAAGGTAGCGGTCAAGAATCATCTTTACGCCTACTATTCGCCCTACGCCCAGCAGCCAGGCAAATATACCATCCAGGACATACTCAACAGCCCGATGTCGGTCTACCCTTTGCGATTTCTGGAATGCTGTGCGATGACGGACGGTGCTGCCTGTATGCTGCTTTGTGATGAAGAGACCGCCTACAAGCTGACCGATAAACCCTGCGAGCTTTTTATCGCCGGAGGCAGTCACACTCTGAGGGTGGCTGACCGCAGACATATGGAAATCCCTCTACTGCCACATGAGACTCCCGATATGTATAAAGACCTGCCTAAACTTGAGGGACAGCGCTGGCCGGGGTTTGAAAGTTTTGCCGCATCACGGTTCGCCGCTTACTTCGCCTACCGTATGGCTGGCATCGACAACCCGCTTAAAGACCTCGACCTGATAGAGCTGCACGATGCTTTCACCATTAGTGACATCCAGACGTACGGGGACATCGGGCTTCGTCCCTACGGGCAGGAAGCTGACTACATTGAATCCGGTGATGCCTATCTTGGTGGCAAATGTCCGGCCAACCTGTCCGGAGGACTAATCGGCACCATGCACGCTGTCGGCGCCACCGGCATCTTCCAGGGAGTAGAGTGCCTCTGGCAGATACAGGATAAGTATGATAAGTTTCACGGCGACCCCAAAATCTGGGAATCTTTTGGTAAGAAGATGCCGGAGGACTGGCGGAGTCTTCAGGTACCCAACGCCAGACAGGCAGCCTGGGTGTCCCACGCTGGCGTTGGCTCACATGTAACCCTGGGCATTCTCAGAAAGGCTTTTTAAAGGAGGATGAAGATGACATCGAAAGATAAGACAACCCGGTTTATTGGTCAGCCAGCGAAGATACTGAAAACTGAACCAGCCACGGTGATAGAGTGGCCGAGGAGTATAGCTCACCGCCATACCTATGGAAAGCTCTCTCCCTTCTTCAGAGCTTTAAGCGAAGGAAAGCTGCTGGCCACCAGGTGCGTTAATCCTGAGTGCGAGGAAGGCAGGCTATGGCTGCCACCCCGTGCCGACTGCCCCGACTGCAACCAGCCTATGGACTGGGAAGAGATGCCACAGCCCGTAATCGGTACTGTTCACACCTACGCACGCGTGGAATATGCCGGTACCGGCATCGAGCTAACCACTCCCTACTTCCAGGTTGATGTTGAGTTGCCCGGGGTATGCACCATATTCAAAGGCTATCTGGCTTATGGTACGCCGGAAATAGGGATGAAGGTTAAAGCTTGTTTCCGCACGCACGACCCGACCAATACCATTCTGGATATCTGCTGGATTCCTTATGAGGACAAAGAATGATTTGAGAGCTGCCGTTTCAGATGCGGAGATGAACCAGACACCACGCAACAAGATTCAACTCCCGGGAGGGATAAAATGGACTTCGACTTCACTGAAGAACAAAAAATGATTGCCAGCACCGCGAGAGAGATTGCCAGAGAGTTCGGCCCGGAATACTGGCGGGAAAAAGAGGAGAAAGGGGAATTTGCCAGCGAGTTCTGGCGCGTTATCAGTGAGGCCGGGTTTACCGGCATAATTATCCCGGAAAAATACGGCGGAGCGGGGCGGGGGATAACAGAACTCCTCGTAGCCATGGAGGAGTTGGTTGCCAACGGTTGCGGGCTGGGCGGGCAGTGGTATCTGGTTCTGACCGAGATTTTTGGTGCCGCAAGCATAATAAGACACGGGACCGAGGCGCAAAAGGAAAAATATCTGCCCGATATAGCAAAAGGAGAGATAGAGTTTTGCATGGGCCTTACTGAACCGGATGCAGGTTCAAATACACTCAACACTAAAACGACGGCGACGAAGAAAGAAGGGAGCAGGTGGATTATAAACGGTAACAAGACCTTCATCAGCGGGGCTGACAGAGCCAAAGGAATACTCATTGTGGCCAGAACGACGCCAAAAGAGAGAGCCCGGAAGAAAAGCCTGGGGTTGAGCCTCTTCCTCGCTGATTTGCCCAATCCGGCTATTGAGATAAACCCTATCCCCAAGCACGGAATAAACTACTCCCATTCATGCGAAATCGGCATCAATGAACTGGAGCTGCCGGATGATGCCCTCATGCCGCCGCAGGATATGGGGTGGTATTCGTTACTTGATACTCTTAACACCGAAAGGATGAGCTTCACTGCTGCCGCCGTCGGCATTGCCCGGCTGGCGATAAGTAAGGCCGTTGAGTATTCCAGGCAGAGGAAGGTTTTTGGCGATACGCCGATTGGAAGCTATCAGGCTCTCCAATTTCCCATAGCTGAAGCCTACGCCGCACTCGAAACTGCCAGGCTCATGAATTTCAAAGCGGCAACACTATATGATAAGCAGGCTGATGTGTCCGATATCGGGGCAGCAGCAAACATGGCAAAAGCGGTAGCAGTTGAAAATGCCATTAAAGCCGTATACTGGGCGATGCAGATTTTTGGCGGTTACGGATATGCCAGAGAATACGATGTGGAGAGATGGTGGCGGGAAGTCAATCTGACCAGACTTGCTCCAGTTACGCAGGAAATGACGCTGAATTACATCGGGGAGCATATTCTCGGTATGCCAAGAAGCTATTGCTAAGCACCTCTGTTGACAATAGCTACCTTGCCTTTAAGCTCTAGCTCTATTTTGATTTTTCTTCTTAACTTTTCCTTGCTAAACAAAGTGACGAAAAGTGCAGTAAGAACCGAGTGACCACCTTTCGTTCTCAGTATCCTGTCTCAAAAGTGAGGCAACGACTGCGCAAACCCTGTTTGCAGGCATTG
>CAZRBS010000089.1:2140-4172 GCA_964598405.1 uncultured Dehalococcoidaceae bacterium | reverse complement strand
ACCTGGCCGCCGCCGGCAGGCTGGCGCTTACCCCGGAATGGCACGTGGTGGTCAGAGAGTGGTTCTGCCCGGGCACCATGGCCAACCTGCGCGCCAATCCCAGGCTCTCCCTAGTAGTATGGGACCCTGTTTCGGATACGGGTTACCAGATGGTGGGCGAACTGGAGGGGGTCAAAGACCTGGGCATCCTCGACGGCTATGCTCCGCAGGCCGAAGGCCATGCGCACGTTCCCCAGGTGGAAAGACAACTGCTTGTTCACATAGACAGGGTGTTCGAATTCAGGCGTGCCCCACATGCGGATACCGAAGAGAAGCTTGCCCGGGAGGACGGTCTGTGACCAGGGGAGAGGAATGTCCGGTACAGGTTACCGCGGGGGCGCCGAATACGGCGAGCGTGGTACGCCGGCCTTTACTGGCGGAGTTCCTCAAACGGTTCGGCCGGTCAGAAAAGCAAAACGGGACGGTTGTCAGAGACATGGAACTGGACGGGGCCTTTCCTTTGCCGGCCCCGGCCCGGAATGATTGCCAGTCGTTATGACCTATTTGCCCAGTTGGCTCCTGGCAGTTCTGACCCAGTCTCTGGTATCGTCAAGTGTGAAGCTGAACCCGCGTGGTGTGCGGACCTTGCCGGAGGCAACCGCTTCCCGGCAAACCCGGTAGAGTTCCTCCGGGTCAGCGCCGGCCAGTTGCTCCATGGAGCGGATGCTGGCGCCCTTCACCAGCAGCTCCGCCACCTCATCTCTGAACCCCAGCACAGCGAGACGGGACATCAGGACAGCCATATCCAGGAAATTCCTGGCGCGTGACTCGCTGGTGTTCAAAGCCGCGGCAATCCTGGCGACGCTGGTCAGACTGAGTTCGCCGAGGGTGTTAATCCCTACCCTGGACAGGCTGTCCCCCAGCTTTTCGCCAATGCCATCCATCGCTTTGACGGGAACATTGCCGAGGTCAACCCAGAAGTGCACCGCGGTTTTAGCCTTGTCTGCTGGCCGGGACGCCTGAGGTTCCTGGCGCAGTACCCGCCCGCGGCTTTCCTTGCCGGCGGCCGCTATCTCGTCGCTGCTGGCGGCATGCGGCTCAAACTGCCACCCCCGGGATTTCAACAGCGCCCCCGCTTCATCCAGCGTCAAACCGACCAGTGCCGGCACAGCCTCACCCCTGCCTGCGGTGTCCGCGGATGCCGGTGGTGCTTCGGCCTTGAACTCGCCCACCGAGCTGACGAAGGTAATACGTATGGTGGACAGCACTCCCGGGTCAATGCCGCCGCGGAGTATGTCCTCCGAGGAAATGGGCCTTATTGACATCTTGCCCTGTACGTCCGAACTTACCGCCACCTTGAGTTCGAGTTCGGCATTACTGAGCATCATGTTGACGGATACGTCGAGCCCCGGGAGCAAAGACCTCTGCGCATCCGTAAACGACTGGCTCGCAGATTTCAGGAAGGTCTCCAGGTCGATTTCCTCGGGCGTTGGTCTATCAGCCATGGCCGTGACTCCTGTCGTGGACTATTCCTTTGTTTCGGTCCTGCGAGACGGTTCGATTCTCAGCGGCGACGGTACGGGCACCAGCGTGGCCGTAAGTTTGGAGGCTATCTTGACATCCCGGCCCAGCTTCCGCTCCATACGGATATTGCTGGTGTTGGCAAAAAGTGTTTTGCGTCCCTTCGTCTCCTGTGTCCCGGTAACATTCTCAACGATCTGCAGGTCCATGGCAACCTCGACGGTCGCCTGGGAGAACTGGTAGAAAGCCGGCAGCATGCCGAGCTCAAGAAGGGACACGCTCTGCGGTTTTCCGGCCTGGTAGGTAATGTTGCCTTCCGCGTCGATGGTTTCGGTGATATTGCGGACCACGTTCACCCTGGTATCTGCCAGTTCAACCAGCATTTCCGCAGAGGCTCTGTCCAGGCTTAGCTGCGCATCGGCAATGCCCTCCGCCAGCATCCGCACCAAGTCAGCGAAAGAGGTGGATGGAACCTCACTGACCGGCGTTTCCGCCGGCACCACCGGAGTGCGGAAAGCCCTTAGCTTCTCGG
>CAZRBS010000089.1:0-2130 GCA_964598405.1 uncultured Dehalococcoidaceae bacterium | reverse complement strand
ATATTAGCGTCAAATACCATCTGCCCCCCTCTGTGCTGAATAATTATACTCCTCTTGCCGGCACGCGGCTAGAGCACGCGCGGGAATGACACTTGCCTTGCTCCCGGACGGTGTCATCCCCGCGTTCCCGGCGCTACGATGCGGGCGGTATCTCCGCACCAACCCTGTTTCTGGAGCAGCTACGCGTTCTCGGGCGTTTCTTTCGGAGGCCGGTTATCGACCACTGTCAGTTCAGGAGCAATGCGCGGCGGGGGTGGCACAGGGACCATTTTGGTCACCAGCCTGCTGGTACCGCGTACCTCCTTGCCGAACTTGCGGTTGTGGGATACATCGACATTGACCGACGCGCTGAAACAGCCGAAACCTACTTTTGCCTTGGCGCTGACTTTGACGTTGGTTTCCCTCGACGAGGTGGTCTTGATGTCCATAGTGACTTCGATGGTTGCCTCGGAAAACTGGTAGAACGTCGGCAGCAGACCGATCTGGAGCAGCGACACGTCAACGGGAGCAGCATTGGTAAAGGAGACCGTGCCGTCGGCAGCGATTGTCTGCGTTACCGCCATCACCAGGGGCACCGTGGTGTCAGCCAGCAGCTTGGCGGTCTCAACGGAGTTCTCATCAAGCGCCCGCTGCGCCTCCGCAATACCGAGCCCGAGCTTCATCACCATTTCGGGAAGTGGTACCGCCAGCAATTCCTGTCCTACATTAGCCATTTCTGCCTCCTCGCTTTATTCTTTTTTTGATTTCCGGGCAAGCCTGCCTGCTTCTGAATTACGCGGCGCCCCCTGCCTCCCGGCTAACCGCTCTTGAAAGCGTCTGGCTCAGGGCGGCCAGGCGCTTGACGTCAACCGTAACCGGGCCGATGTGGGACACCTGGTGACTCCTCCGCAATGACATATACCCGGCAAACGGGAGCGTTACCAGCATCTTCTCTCCGTTGAGACGGAGCACAACCTCGCCCTGGTTGGCCCTTACCAGGGCGTCCAGCGGCGTGCCGCGCCCGATAACAAGATACCTGCCGCGCGCCGGTCCGGCGATGCTCATCCGGGCCCCCATCGCCGAGGCGATGGGGGAATCTACAGTGACTGCATCAACTGCCATACTTCAACTATGCCATTTGTCCCGGAAAGTGTCAACACCATCTTCTTCTTTCCGGAGGCTTGCCATCCGAAAGTTCAGAAATTGCCCCGGACTTAAGTACCAGAAAGACCCTGTCAGACCTGCTGTGGAGAAATATCTCAAATTTTCGGAAAATTTCTGCCCGAAACCCTTGACGAGAACAACCGTTCTTTATAATATAAGAACGAGCGCTCTTGAGGAGTAACGGTGAGAAAAACTTACGACCGCACCAGGATACTTGACTTCATCCGCGGCTTCATTGAGGAAAAGGGCCTGGCCCCTACCATCGGGGAAGTCCAGCGAGGACTCAATATCAGCTCGAAGTCGGTGGTGGCCCATCACTTGAAGGTCCTGGAGGAGGCAGGCCTTATCAAGCGCAACGCCCGGATGACACGGGGCATCGATGTCTCCGGTGTGGGGAGGAGGACCCGCTCCGTGCCGCTGCTGGGCTTCATTGCCGCCGGGCAGCCCATCCCTGTTCCCACTGAGGATACCTGGCACAGTACCGCTCTTGACGTGGTGGACGTACCGGCTGATTTCCTGCCCTCCGGAAGCCAGGCGTACGCCCTGAAAGTTAAGGGGTCTTCGATGATCGACGCCCTAGTGGATGACGACGATATCGTTGTTCTCGAAGCCGTAAGCGCCGCCGATGATGGAGATATGGTGGCCGCCTGGTTAAGAGACGAGCAAGAGGCCACATTGAAGAAGCTGTACCGCGAAAAGGGCCGGGTACGGCTGCAACCGGCCAACCGTAACATGGACCCTATCTACGTTGCGCCGGAAAATATCGAGGTGCAGGGGAAAGTGGTCGTCGTGCTGCGCAGAATCAGATAGCGAGCAGGCATCGCCAAAGGAGGGACACTCTGATGTTGTGGGAGCTTCACGTAAAGGACCTCGCCGTCATCAGCGAACTGAGACTGGAGTTCCAGGCAGGGCTGACCGTCCTGAGTGGCGACGAAGGCGCGGGCAAGTCCCTGCTCGCGGACGCCCTGTGCCTGCTGACCGGCGGAA
>CAZRBS010000088.1:0-4200 GCA_964598405.1 uncultured Dehalococcoidaceae bacterium | reverse complement strand
CATGGTGTCCAATTTGCAGGGTAAGAAGCTTTATCTATAGTTGAGGAATAAGGGCAGTTCACTTATTACTTTGTCGAAGGTCCAAATTTGAATGTGACAAAATACAGTTCTGTCACATTCAAATATCAATCAGACGTGATATGTATGCCATTTGGGTTGCTAACTGTGCTATATTTGCTATCCGCTCCGGTTTGATTGCCTGTTCATTAAGCCAGGATAAAGACCAGGGCATTACTCCAATTCTACAAAAACAGGGCTATCACTCAGGTTGATATCTGAGATCAGCTTTCTCTGTTCAGACCCAGAGATATCGGTTACGGTCACCTCACCAGTAATTTCCGCCGGTATATTTCCCGGCCCCCAAAGTACGTAGATGGTCTTATTATCAAGCATAAACTTATACTGCCCTTCCGCCATTACCTGCGCCTCTAAGAAGCCATCAAGTTTCTGTATTATTGTTTTCATGGCGTGATATGCCGGTTTTTTGTTTCCCTGAGAGTCTATTAATGCAAAATCCAATACTTCTTGACCGGGCGGTGGCTCCATAGCAATATAAAAGGTATAGAATATTTTATCAGCACCATCCGCAAAACCCTGAACGTATTCTTTTACCAGTTGTCTTGCTTGCTCTTCTTCACTGATATTTTGCCCGGCTATCTTGCCAGAGCCTATCTGGACTTCAGTTACCCATAAATCTCCCAGGCCGCATTGAGCCAGCAAATCAGCCCAGATTTCTGTATTGCGCTCCTGGTCCACGCTGTCCCCAGGCGGACAGATGGAATGAGTGTTGCCTATATCAAAGTATTTCCATCCTCCCGAGGCTAATACTTCTTGCCAAAATTCCAGAGAGCCTGGGCCACCGGTACCCCCACCATTAAGTATGATAGCGTCCTCGTCAGCGCTTCTTATTGCTTCAGATGTCGCTCTTAATACCTCAAGGTAATCTTGGGCATCACCTTTGAAAAAGCTAAAGTCACTGCCCATTAGACCGGTTTCCGGCTCGTTCAGCACTTCCCAGTATTTAATAGGATATTGGAGACCTGGCATATCATTCTGCGCGTCCCCGTCATACCTCTCTACCATCGCCTGGACGAATTCTTTATAGGCACTCATGTCATGGGGCTTGTACCTGCTGGAAGGAAGCTCTCTCTCGAACCCTCTTGATTCCTGCCAGCCGGGCTGTGACTCCCAATACTCCTGGTCCCATTCTACAAATGGCCAGATTGTAGCCAGCACCTGCAGACTGTGCTCCTGGGCCTGTTTAACGTATAGGTCTGTTTGAGAGAAGTCGTAAGTTCCTTTATTTGCCTCAATAAGGTTCCACCTGAAGGGACCAGCATGTGGTCTGTCCCACTTTATTCCTAACTCATCAAATGGTCTGAAGTAGTTGGACTCATCATTTCCCACCGCAGCAATATTGCCGACGAAACCAAAGTGTGAGCTGAGGCTCGGTTCTTGCAGTGATTCGTCTGGCATGGCTTCCTCACCTTTTTCACCATTTGCGGCAGGAAGACTGTCAGATGCGGTTTCCTGACCGGTGGCACTCTTTATTACCGGTTTTCCCTGTTCATCCTCGCTACCATAGAAAATCCTGTAAGAGTTTGCGCTCAGTTTTATGACAGCCGGGTCAATGCAGCGCCCCTGCAGGACGGCTTGCGGTTCTCCAAAATCGAGTCCGTTGTCAGAGAAAAATCCGTAAATGCCCAGGGGGTATTCGGTCTTATCAATCACGTCTGGCGGGGGCGGTAACACAGCAGCCAGTAACATGTATTTACCATCTGGCAAGATAATCACTGAGGGGTCTACGAATGCTTTGACTCTGACGCCTTCTTCTCTCTGAAAGCTTAATCCATCCTCGGAGATGGCTGACATGATACCGCCATCAGCCTCAGGGGCTCCCGAGACGTAATATATCCTCACACTGCCATCCGGCAACTTGACTGCCCCAGGGACTGAAGCCCAGCCCCCGTCGCCTGTCATTTTCGGGTCAATTCTTAAGCCTTCTTTCTCAAAATCCAGCCCATCGGACGAGACGGCGGAAAATATTTTATGCACAGCCTTACCAGGGCCACCAGGGCCATCAGCTCCTTTGTAATATAACCTGATTCTGCCGTCCGGCAGTGCAATTACAGTAGGGTCAGAGACCATTGATTCTGAAGTGCCCGGTCTACCCGGACCAATTCTAACTCCTGGCTCTTTTTCAAAGTTGAGTCCATCGGTAGATATTGCGGATAAGATTCCTCCGGGACCGTGGTAATACAGCCGGTATCTTCCGTCTGCTAGTCTATGAATACAGGGGACGCCTGCATCCGCTACGCGTACCCCATCGTCTTCCGTCCATGTAAAAACCATAGAGACCCCCTCCACCGGAGGTGATGCGGATGGCGAGGGTGGCGCCGGCGAAGGTGGTGCTGGTGGCGGTTCCGGTGTTTGCTCCGTTACGGAGGGTGCGGGAGAGGTCTCGGTTGGGGGTGGTTTTTCCTCTCCCGGCAGCCCGGCCGGGCCTGCACATCCCGAGACTAGAAGAGCGGCTAATGATATGACGACCAGTAGCCAGCTTACACGATTCCGCATGGTATATTATGTTAGACCATGATTTCCGGCCTTGTCAAGGTAACCAGCCCCCGGTTTCCATATCTAACCGGAATGCAAGTTTATTAGTCCCATAATTTATACTTGACCTAATTCTATGCAAAGCAATATTATGTCCGTGAAGTGAGCACACCCGTCTTGATAAACAAGGAGGCAAGTGGCATGGATAAAAAGGGCGATACTGAGCGGGAAAGGATAAAGAGGACGCTGCCAGAAGGCGAGAGGATGTTCCGGATTGTCTCGGAAAACTCGAGGGATATTATTTGCCTCCACGATACAGACCACAGGTATATCTATGTTAGCCCTTCCTGCAAAGAGATACTCGGTTATGAACCCGGGGAATTAGCCGGGACTAATCCCTGGGAGCTTGTACACCCGGAGGACCTGAAAGCGCTACAGAATTTGGGGCAGGAGAAAGCCGAAAAAGGGGAACCCGTTTTTCTTTCCTATCGCATTCGCAAAAAATCCGGTGAATACATCTGGTTTGAATCGGTCAGTCGCTTGCTTGAAGATGATAAGGGAAGTGCACTGGGTTTCGTCACATCGTCAAGAGACGTTAGCAAGCGCAAGGAAGCCGAAGAGCAGGCTCTCAGGAATAGCAAGATAATAGAAGCCATCAACAGAGTATTCCAGGAAACCTTGCAATGTGAAACGGATGAGGAAGTAGCCCGCACCTGTCTTGCTGTAGCGCAAGAAATCACCGGCAGCAAGTTTGGCTGGATAGGCGAAGTCAACTCTTCGGGACGTCTCGATACGCTGGCTTTGAGCGACCCGGGCTGGAATTCTTGCCGGATACCGGAAACCAGAGCCGTGAAACGCATCAAAGACATGGACATTCGCGGTATATGGGGTCAAGTTCTGAAGAGCGGAAAGGCCTTGCTAATCAATGATCCGTCCAGTCACCCTGACAGGGTTGGGCTACCAAAAGGTCACCCTCAATTAACAGCCTTTCTGGGGGTTCCGCTGAAAGACGTTGGGCGGACCTTCGGTATGATTTCTCTGGCCAATAAACCATCTGGCTATACTTTGGAAGACCAGGAAAGTATTGAGAAGCTCTCGATAGCCCTGATGGAAGTACTGAGGCGCAAGCGAACAAATAATAAGCTCAGGCAGAGTGAAAGACACCTTCAGGACTTACTCACCCTTTACCGAATGGCGGATGATTTGGAGAACCCCTCCTCTGTCTACATGAATCATGTACTGGAGCTCAGCCTGAGATCTCTGAAGAGTCAATTTGCTTTTATCGGTACGATGAACGAGGATGAGTCGGCAATGACCATTCACGCCTGGTCAAAGGATGCCATGAAAAAATGCGCCATCAGGGAGAAACCCATACATTTCCCGATTGCCGAAGCGGGGTTATGGGGTGAGGTAATAAGGCAACGGCGCCCCATCATAATAAATGACTATGACACCTGTGAAACGAAAAGGGGATATCCCAGGGGGCACGTGCCTATCAAACGTTTCCTGAGTGTGCCCGTTTCAAGTGCCGGCAAAATAGTGGCCGTAGCCGCCGTGGCCAACAAAGAGACCGAGTATGAGGAATCCGATGTCAACTCATTAACCTCACTGCTTCACGAGATGTGGACCCTTATTGAGCACAAGCGT
>CAZRBS010000087.1:0-4200 GCA_964598405.1 uncultured Dehalococcoidaceae bacterium | reverse complement strand
TTAGAAAACATGCCCACCCCCTGGCGCATTGAGACACCCTCTGATAATGGGAGAGGCGCAGAGTTATGCCGTTCTGGTGATTCTTATGTCGCTGAAAATGTCGGCGCTACCAAAGCAATTGAGCGCCTGATAGAAAAAATTGCTGAAACAAATCTCGAGCTTGTTGGCAGCAGGTGACCTAGGCTAACCCGAGAAACAGGAAACATGCCACAAGCGGAGGTTAAGAATGAACAATCGTGCCTGCATAATGGCAGTAGACGATGAAACAGTAGTTTTAACGGTACTCAAGCGTATTCTTGAGCCTGAAGGCTATGAAGTACTGTTGGCCAGTGATGGTGCATCGGCGCTTGACTTGCTCGACGAACGCAAACCTGACCTGATTATCCTGGATATCATGATGCCGGGTCTTGATGGCTTTCAAGTTCTTGATGCTATCAGGGAGCGCTTCAATGTTCCGGTCATCATGCTTACGGCGAGGTGTGATCAGGAATCGATGATTACTACTCTGAAAACAGGCGCCGATGACTATGTCAGAAAGCCATTCAGTGCCACGGTGCTGCTGGCACGTATCAGAGCTAAGCTGAGACGCGCGGGGCAGTCCGGCCCTCAACGGTACGACAAAATATCCTTATTGAACCATGCAGGATAGGAAAGGCAGGGCGCTATGGAGAGACCAGAAAACATCCTGATTGTTGATGATGAAGATACCATCAGAAGGTTTCTTGATAAGAAGCTCTCCAGTGAGGGTTACAATTGTCTTATGGCAGCCAATGGCGAACAAGCCCTGGACGTTATACAGAAGAATACCGTTGGGCTGGTGATTCTCGATATAAAAATGCCGGGAAAATCCGGCATTCAGCTGCTGCCTGAAATAAAAGCCATCTACCCTGAAATGCAGGTGTTAATGGCTACGGCCGTTACGGATATAGATACTGCCGTCAACTGCATGAAACACGGAGCTTACGATTATATAACCAAACCTGTAAATCTTGATGAAATGACTTTTGCGGTCAGTCGCGCCCTGGACAAGCGAAAACTGGAACTGAAGATTAAAGACTATCAGCATCATCTTGAGGATAAGGTCTCGGAACAGGCGAAGAAAATCCGTCTATCATTCTTGCACGCCATAACTGCACTGGCAAGTGCTTTGGAGGCCAAGGACAGGTATACGGCAGGACACTCTCAAAGGGTTGCCAAAATATCAGCAGCCATTGCCAGAGCCATGGGGTTGCCGCAAGAAACCAACGAGAAACTACAGCTTGCGGGCTTGGTTCATGACGTTGGTAAAATCGGGGTTAGGGAATCCATTTTGAACAAACCGGGGCATCTGACTGATGATGAGCTACATCACATACAAATGCATCCCGAAGTTGGGCAACATATTCTGACTCCCATTTCTGTAGATGAAGAGATTTTAAAAACGGTCCGTGGTCACCACGAACATTATGATGGCACCGGTTACCCTGATGGTCTGAAGCAAAACGAAATACCATTGGGCTCCAGGATTATCGCGGTTGCGGATGCTTATGAGGCGATGACGTCAAATCGTCCCTATCGGGAAGCCCTGAGTGATAAGGCTGCTTTGATAGAAATAGAGCGCGGTGAAGGAACTCAGTTTGACCCTGAGGTGGTTGAGGTATTCCTCAGATCTTCCAGAGATGTGCGTAAATGTCTGCTGAACAAATAACCTGGGAAGCCGTATTATACTGGAGGACTAATCAAAATAATGGCAAGATATGGCGTTCCCCCACGCCGCAGATATGGAAAGACTCGTAGGCGCTTTCTGGCAGCCTATTCTAAGCCAGGCGACGTGGAGCCTGTAATAGCAAACAAGGTATTGAAGCGCCTGAATTCCGTTACTACCTTTGATGGTATAAGCACTGCCATCAACACCTATATCGGGGATCGAGTGTTAAGTGCCCGTGATGAGCAAAGGATTTCGAACGAAAGAGAAAAATTGGGCATATTCAGAGACTTGAAACAGGTTACTGCCATACCGGGAATTGGTAAAAAGAGATTTAATGTACTTATACAGGCATTGGATAATTCTATTTAGCTGTGTGATTCATAGACAAATCATTTCAACTAGAATTGAGCTATGAATCACACACGAAAGGACGATGCCTTCAACTAATCCTCTGCCGGAAAAATCACAATCTGAGTAAATGCGACACAATGCAAAAAAGTTAAGTCGTTTCGAACTGGATTATTCGCGGCGAAGACAAACGTTCTTTAATGCCCCAGAACTCTTTCACACCCACCGTTGAGGTGGAAGACGGGCTCCTCACTCCATCAGCCTGGCAGTATAGATGCCCTCGGTGTGGATGCCATAATACATCCTCCAGGTATCACCAACCCTGGTGAGTGCAACATCACTGGGGGCATGGTAACCCTCGGCCCGGAGCACTATTTCAGGAGAAGACAAGGCCTCGCCGTTTCGATCAATCTCCAAAGTATATACGCCCTCATACGAGTTGCAGTATAGCTTTATAGCTCCGTTACTGATAACCAGCTCCGGCCCATCTATCTGGTCACGCATCTCCTCGTTCCGGCTGTCCACTACCACCGACCCGGGCGTCCAGTTTAACCCGTCCGGCGAGGTGGCGCTTATCAGGTAGTCGATGGGTGCCGGCTTACCGCTGAAGGGGTTGGTCTTGCCGAACCGGTTCTCGCCTGCCGAGCCGCGGTAGACCATGAGATAGGTGTCGTCGGCAAGTCGGACTACCGTGGGAGCGGCCACGTTTTCGGTATCATATTCTCCCTGCTGCCCTGCCTCTATCCTGAAGCCGTCTTCAATAACCCAGTCCAGGCCGTCGGCGGATATGGCGCTGACGATGCCGCTTTCCGATCCGGGCCCGGCCTCAGCCGGCGAGCCCTGAAAGTACATGCGCCACCGGGCTGTCTCTCCCGACGGCATTTCGGGGGCCTGCGCCCCGGGGAGCCTTATCACGGAGGAGAAGGTGGCCCACTTCAGCCGGGTGCCTTCTTCCTCGGTCCAGTTTATCCCGTCATCCGATACGGCGGAAAGGACCTGCCCTTCAAAGTCAGGTACCTCCGGCTCCAGGGAGTAGTACACCCGCAGCCTTCCGTCATCCAGCCTTACAACATCGGCATCGCAGTAGGTGCCCGGGATGACAAGCTTTTCCTCTTGCCAACGCTCTCCGGCTTTGTCCTCCGGCTCGGGTGGCTCCGGTGGACCCGGCTCAACCTGGATAGTGCTCTCGCCCTCTATGAAGACGGGGCTCTGGCTCAGCTCAATTGCAGGAGTAGCTACATTCTGTCCGAAAGCATCAGTTATTCGGGCTTCACCCGCTGTCTTGACAGTGGTGCTGCCATCGCCCAACAGCGCATTGATGGTTCCTTCATTCACGTTAAATATATAATGGTTTTCGGAGCGTTTCTCCACGGAAATGAAGCCGTCCAGCTTGACCACCAGCGTTTTCAGGGCGTGATACGCCGGCCTTTTCTCGCCGTTCTGGCCGATGAGGGCTGCCTGACGGTGCTGCTCTGGAGCGAAAGGAGGCACTTTGAACATGGTATAGAAGATTTTTTCGACGCCGTTGCCGAAAGCGCTCAGGTAGCTCCTGGCGAAGAGCCGTCCGTGCTCCTCAAGGCCGATGTCCGAGTTGTGCTGTACCTCGGTCGCCCAGATGGGCTTATCGATGCCGTGTTTTGCCAGCAACTCCTTGAACTCGGGCACATTGAGCTGTTCGCTGGCCTCGATGGAATGGATATTGGCGATGTCGAAGTACCCACCGCCTTTTTCAAAGACCGGCTCCCAGAAGGCGACCTCGGAGGTGGTCACCCCCGCCATCCCCGCGTGCAGCACTCTGGCCTCCGGGTCGGCCTCTTTCACCGCTTGGTAGGTGGCGCGCAGGACTTCAAGGTAGTCTTCCGGAGAGCCATCGAAAAAGGTGTGAAATTCACCCTGGTTGCTCGGCTCGTTGCTGGCTTCCCAGTACTTGATGGGGAACTTTAGATCCGGCATATCTTGCTTGCCGTCGCCGTCATACCTCTCCACCAGGGCGGAGACGAATGCTTTATAGGCATCCGTATCATGCGGCTTGCGGCGGCCCGGGCCCAGCTCGCGTTCGAATATTAGCCCTCCGGGGCTGCCCGAACCCCAGTTAGCCTGGTCCCACGGAGCAAAATCTGTTCATCGATTCGCTCAATCACATTTGCTCTCAATATAGCACCTCA
>CAZRBS010000086.1:0-4218 GCA_964598405.1 uncultured Dehalococcoidaceae bacterium | reverse complement strand
GGCGCCCTCAAAATCCATCATGTCTCTTCCTCCAGCAATGACATAAGAGAGTTCTGGAAGTATGGCGGCGGCATCCTGTTTGCCGTCCTGAATGCCCTATCGACACCGCGACTTACTCCGAAGACGTTGGAAGCGATGGCTCTGAAGTGATAGATAGTGTCAGGTTCCAACCCGGTTAATCCCTGTGAAAAATACTCTCCTGCTGTCTTACCTTGCATTGGAGTAACCTTGCCGTAAGCCTCGGTCAAACCCCATTCGAAAGCACAGTCACAAAGGAATCCCCCATCTTCTTCCAACAGTCCGTTGATGGCAGCTTCCGCTAGCCCTATCTCCGTGGCTGGCCCGGTGGCCACCTCGGGAAGGGGAAGTCCGAGAATCGGAGGTATTTCTTCAGGCGCAAAGACTCTGCGTCCCCCGCCGGCACCAATAGCCTGGGTCGGAGTGAGTTCGGTTTCAACAAAGGTTCTCCGCCCTCCACCGGAGCCTACCGCGAAGGTCGGATTTTGCTCGGTAACAGTATGTGACCTTCTTCCGCCACCCGAACCTTCGGAGTGACTGGGGTTGATTTCAGTGAGAGTAAAACTTACTGTCGGCATTATGCTGTCACCTTCAGCGTATAAGTTACGGTCATGGCTCCACCGAACGGAATGGAAGCGGGGCCGCCCAGCACATCACGAAAGGCCAGCCCGTACCAGCTGCCCATAATTACGTAGCAGCCGATTTCCCTGATTCCGCTGACGGTGCTCCCGGTGTTGTTGAACATCACACGCCAGATTTTGAACGAACAATCAGGAGCAGAAACCACCGGCTGAGTGTTTTGCACCTCCTGATGGCTGAGCTGGTCCAATCCGGTGCCCTCGCCAACCGGAGTCTCAAGAGCATAATCTGAAATATCAACCGGAGTTGATCCCTTCCCAACCCTGATACCATAATTCACGTTTCCTACTCCCGCATTGGCTCTCAAGTTGGAAGAGGTCTGCCCAATGGCCCGGTCAACACCACCCGTATCCTTAATGGTGTTGGAGCCCGCCCTGGCGTGAGCATTGATAACCTTGTTCCAGAGCTCGGTGTAGCTGTGAGAAGGCCCCGCCTCACGAAATATCTCTCGCCCATCTCTATCAGTGACGAGGACTTCGTAAGATAATGATTCCGTTAGCTGTTCTGGCATGGGTTTCATTCAGTTACCCTCAACGTGTACTCAATGGTGATGCCTCCGCCGTCAGGAACATCCTGGGGCGTGGTGAAGACATCCCTGACTCCGCAACCGTAGGCTGCAGTGAAAGGACTCAAGGAGCGTTCCATCATGACGTATATTCCGGATTCCCTCACTGTTATCAGCCCGCCGCTGTTATTGGCCATCTGACGGGACATGAAGAAGTAGCAGTTGGGGTCAGCGACGACCGAAGCGTTAATTGCCATCGCCAAATAATCCATTTGCCCAATGCCGAATCCCTGAGTGATCAAGGCGCCGAGTCGGAAATCGGAAATAGAGACTGGGGCGTCACTTGTCCCTATGACAATACCCATGTTCGTATTTTCCGCTCCCCCGCTCATCTTAAAGTTGTTGCCACTGGTACCGACGCCCAGGGGCCAGGAGTTACCATTGGTATCTGTGACCATAAGAGCCGGATAAGACGCCCCGGTCATCTGTGTCCAGATCATCTTGTTCCACAAACCCAGGAAGCTCCGAGACTTCTCTTCCTCTTGTGAGAGGACTTTTCCGTTGCGATTCCGAACTATTACTTTGTACCAGAGCTCTTTGTTCATTAAACTGTCACCTTCAGGGTGTAGGTTACGGTGATAGACCCGCCGTCGGGTACGGAAACTTCAGCAGGCAGCACGTCGCGGTAGCCAAGCCCATAGTAGGCTGGAGAGTATTTCATCATGACGTAACAGCCGATCTCCCGAATGCCAGAAATAGTTGACCCGCTGTTGTTTACCATGACTCTCCGAAGCCAGAACGAGCAGTCGTTCCCGGCTACAACGGGGCTGGAGGCTGACGTTGCCTGGTGCAGGAATTGGTCAACTCCCGTCCCTTCTCCACAAGGAGTTTCAAGGGCATAATCGTTAATTGTGACCGGCGTTACACCCTTTCCTATACGAATACCGTAGCCAATCTCCCCGACACCAGCATTGGCCCTCAATACGCTGCTGCTATACGAGATAGAACGGCCTACTCCGCCGGTATCAATGATGGTAAAGCTGCTGTGCCGGTTCAGGACATAGAGGCACTGGTTCCATGCTCTACAATAGCTTCTGGAGGGCGCTGCAATTCGCTCCAGGACATTATTATGCCTGTCCCGAACTACAACCTCGTAAGACAGCCCTCTTTCTAATATCGTTTTCTGAATCATTCAGTCACCTGAAGTGTATAATTAACCGTAATCGAACCCCCATCGGGCACATCCTGCGGAGTGGTGAAGACATCACGAACCCCGCACGAGGAATAGAAGTAGAAATTGTAAGCGACCGGGCCGTACCGGTAACTGTGCTGATGGTAAATACCCGACTCCCCGACCGTAATCAACCCTCCGCTGTTATTCACAATGATGCGAGAGATGGAGTAGCCGCAGGTCGGAGGAGAGACGACAGGTGTGCCGAAGGTGTTAGCCAGGTGGTGCATCTGCCCGACACTGTAACCCTCCGCAATCTGTGCTCCCATCGCGTAATCATCAATGGCAACCGGCGTGTTGTCAGTACCTACCACGATACCGAGGGAGGCGTCTCCTTCCCCACCGGTCATCTGGAAATTGTTATCATGAGAGTCCAGCTTAGTTGATGAGCCGTTCGTAATTTTAGGATAGATACTCCCGCCAAAGTGGAAGAACCAGATAAACTCGTTCCACTGCTTGAGAAAGCTGTGCGCTCTCCTGCGTTCACGGGAGATGACCCTCCCGTGACGGTTCCTGACCACCACCGAATACCAGAGCTCTGGTTTTTTCACTATGCTACCTCTTTGCATCAAAGAACTCGCAGAGTATATATTTCAATGTCCCGGCCGTCTGTCTCATCGAGACTTCCAGTCCGTAGTTATCGGCCATGGCGCTCAGCCTTATCACCTTCCTGTCGTCTGGCTGAACGCCGCTGTAAGATTTCTCCCACATCGTTTTATAATCACCGCCGCCTTCCAACTTCGTCCTGACTCTCACGTCTATGACATCGGCAGCCTCCATTGGAGACAGGTCTATCTTGCCCCCGGCAAAGATGTAGGCCACGGCGTGGGACTCCTCGTAGACGGGCGCATAGTCGCCGGTCATCAGTTTCCACCCGGATTGTGGAGAGCGCTGCAGCTTTAAGAGCAGGTCGAGCACTGCCTGCACGTTGAGCTTCTCCTGCTTCCCCTCTACGTAAAACTCGCCGGGCATTATTCATACCTCCCTGGCGGCAGTAATTTCCTTTCTTCTCTGGCTGGTGGCAAGGCTTCCTCCTGTTCTTTAGCGGGCTTCATGGCTGAGGCGACAACGCCGAGCATCATAATCGGGAACATCATTGCCAGCATGGAACTCCAGTCGAAGCCGGTTGTCCCGGTCGCGCCCGGTGCTCCCGGCCAGGTCGGGGGTAGAGCGGAAACAGTCGGTGCTACCAGGCTCGTTGATACTGAGTCGGCAATCTGTTCTGTCTCCCGCTCAACCAGAAGAACAGACAGCACCACGTCGCTCTCGGCAGAACGCAGCGCCCCGCGCAGCCGGATAAAGTCATTCGGGGCAACCTTGAACCAGGCAAAGCCAAAAACCTTGACTGCCTCATCGCTTATCACTGTCCCATTGGACGACAGGCGGGACATCAGGGTGTATTCTTTCTCAGTATCGGTAGGGTTAGCCACGTAAATGGTACAACCCAGGTCATACCCCGGGGCATAGACAATCCAGGGCGGCAAATCCCAGAATACGTTGCCCAACTCACCACCCATTACCGTAATCTCCGGACTCATAGCGGAAACTCCACCTCCTCGCCTTTAATAGCTTTTCTGACCAGCGAAAGCGACCAGGCGCCCATGGCCACCAGGATGGCCATACCGACAAGCCCGGTGAACACTGATTGCCAGAACATTGGCTCGTATTGCGCCGGGTAATAGCCGTAATATTGCTGAGGCTGATATTCGTTCACTTCCTCGCCTCCTCGATTCTCTTCGGTTTCTCGGCTGCCGTGAGCGGTTTAATCACGCTCATCATCAGCCACATCACCAGCATCATCATCCCCATCTGGATAAGGCCGGTG
>CAZRBS010000085.1:0-4251 GCA_964598405.1 uncultured Dehalococcoidaceae bacterium | reverse complement strand
GCACCTTCACCCTCGCCCGGTGAGGAACCTGAGAAGTTCACCATCAAGTTCAGCGATGACGCTCCGGAGACCTCCCAATGGTCAAAACAGGCGATACAGCCGTGGGGAGACTACGTGGAGAAAATAAGCGGCGGCAGGGTTACGGTGGATTTCTATCCCGGCAGCGTGCTGCACACCAACAAGGATGCCTATATGGCAGTACAAACGGGTATTACCGATATGTGCAAGCTCTGGCACCCCGCCATGCCGGGAACGTTCCCGCTGATGGACATGTTCTCCCTGCCCGGCCTGATGCCGGCGTCCATAGTCACCAACACTCACATCGTGACCAACATGTACGAGCGGTGGCCCGAGTTTGAAGAGCAGTACAGCGATAAGGTTGAATGGATATACAGCACGGTAGTCATGGGTTCCAACATCCATTCACGGGAACCGATACGGAACCTGGACGAGCTTAAAGGAAAGATAATATCGGCGACCAGCGAGCCGGCGGCACGTGCACTGGAAGCACTGGGAGCAACGGCTACGGTAATGACTCACGGTCCCGATATTTACCTTGCTCTGGAGAGAGGCGTTATTGACGGCGCCTTCGCCGCCTGGGCATGGGTTACCGGCTACAATATACGAGAGGTGGCTGACTATCACCTCATGGTGCAGCTGAGCCCGGGGAGTGTCGGCTATGTCATGCGGAAGGAAATATTCGATAAATTCACCCCGCTGGAACAGTTCATGCTGAAGCAGTACAAGTGGGAAGGATGCTACCGCAGCAACACCGGTGCCATCGTCGGTGCCGCCATGATTGCCAGAGAGGGCATCCCGCCCGAGAATATGTTTGACCTGACGCCGGAAGACAGAGCAGCGCTCAAGGAAGCCTTCCGACCGACATGGGAAGAATGGGCAGACGAAACGGAGGCACTGGGCTATCCGGCACATGACATCCTTGAAGATACCCTCAAACTGGTGGAAGGATATACTTCCGACTAAAGCCAGCCTGTTTGCCCGGTGGCTTTGAGTAAAACTGACCAATATGGCAGATGGTGGTATCAGGGTGAAACCACCCGAGGGTGGACCAGAGACCTCGCCTGGAGGCTCCTATCCCTTAACCACCGTCTGCCGCTGGCAGAAAAGAAGCATCGCTATTTTCTGTCAATTTAACAGGCGGATTTTTCAGCGCATCCACCTGTTTGCAATATCTGTCTGCTGGTAAATGGCGAATCCTTGCTTGGTGCCGGGTATCACGCCCTCCCGGAGCCGAAAGTACGATTCGGCACAGTTTGTCCGAATCTAAGGAGGAAATTATGCAAAGCCGACTTTGGGAACCTTTTCGAATAGGACAGATGGAACTGAGAAACCGAATCGTGATGCCACCGATGGGAACGAACTATGCCGGCGAAGAAGGATACGTGACGGAGCGCCTCAAGAGCTACTATGAGGCGAGAGCACGCGGCGGAGCGGGCCTGATTATCATTGAGAACACCAACATTCATCCGGCAGGGCGAACCGTCTCAAACCATCTGGAAATCAGTGACGATAAATTCATCGCCGGGCTAAGTGAGCTGGTAGACAGAATACACCAGCACGGCGCCAAAGCAGCCATTCAAATAGGACACGGGGGAAGGAGGGCCAGCTCCCGGGTAACCGGGGTGCAACCCGTGGCCCCCTCAGCAATCAGCGGGATGCATCCCATGGCTTACCCGGCTTCCAGGCGGGCAACCGAGGTACCCAGAGTACTAACCATTGAAGAGATAGCGGACATCATTACTGTCTTTACCAAAGCAGCCGAAAGGGCAAAGAAAGCCGGCTTTGACGGCGTGGAAATACACGGGGCACACGGCTATCTCCTCTCACAATTCCTCTCCCGCTCTTCGAACAAACGAAATGACATCTACGGAGGAAATCAGAAAAACCGTGCCCGGTTTCTCTGCGAGGTCATCGCATCCGCAAGAGAAGCGCTGGGCAACGACTTTCCGGTATGGTGCCGGATAAACGGCAAAGAATTCGGGGTAGAAGAAGGGACCACTCTGGAGGAAGCCCAGGAAACAGCGCGCCTGGCCCAGGAAGCCGGTGCCATGGCGATCCACCTGACCGCTTTCGGGCCAATGCGTCCCGAATTTCTGACCACCCCCACATTCGTCCCCGCCGTACTCGCTGACCTGGCTGAAGGGCTAAAGAAGGCGGTCACCATCCCGGTAATAGCCGTGGGGAGGATTACGCCTGAAGCAGGTGAAAAAATGCTGGAGGAGGGAAAAGCAGACTTAATCTCGATCGGCAAAGGCCTGATTGCCGACCCTGACCTTCCCAATAAAATAGCCGCCGGTAACCTGGAGGACATCCGTCCCTGCATAATATGTATAAATTGCCTCGATGACACGTATTCCCTTGATGTAAAAGGCATCAGATGCCAGGTAAATGCCGCCATGGGCTGGGAAGGGGAACTGCCAGTCACGCCTGCCGGCAGGAGAAAGAAAGTCCTGGTTGTCGGCGGTGGCCCGGCAGGTATGGAAGCGGCCCGGGTGGCCGCCCTGAGAGGACACCGGGTAACAATCTGGGAAGCGCGCTCTCAACTCGGCGGACAGTTAAACAAGGCGTCAGTCCCACCGCACAAGGATAGAATCGGCACGCTGGTCGAATATTTCCAGATACAGTTGAAAAAGCTCGATGTCCGGGTAGAACTAAACAAGAAAGCAACCGCAGCAGAGATCGAGAAATTCGCCCCTGAAGCACTGGTTCTGGCAACAGGGGCAGAACCGGTGGTGCCGAAAATCCCCGGGCTGGACAGCGTTCATACCGTACAGGCGGTGGATGTCCTTGAAGGTAAAGAGCAGGTTGGCAACAGGATAGTGGTAATCGGGGGTGGCCTGGTAGGCTGTGAAACCGCCGAATTCCTTGTTGAGAAGGGCAAAAGCGTCACCGTGGTAGAAATACTCCCCGAACTGGCGACAGCGGTCGGGCCCAGCCTCCGCACTTCCCTGCTGGACAGGCTCAAGGAAAAAGGCGTGGCCCTGCTTACCAGCGTCAGGTGTGAGGAAGTTACGCCGGGCGGTATGGTAATCGCCACCGAAGAAGGAGAACGCAAGACCATCGGATTTGATAGTATAGTCCTGGCAGTGGGAGCCTGCCCAAACTCGAAGCTTGGCGAAGAAATCAAAGACAAACTGCCCGAGATTTATCAGGTCGGCGATTGCGTCGAGCCACGAAAGATTCGCGACGCCACTGGCGAGGGGTACCGTGCTGGCTTGCAGACATAGCCCGGACATATTGCGGAGTCAGGTTCACTTGCTAAACTGATTCTCAGGATTGATACAATCTGTGAAAAGACAGGGCCGAACAGTTGAATCGTAATAATGGCTTGTCGCCATTCTAGCAGAGGTTTTTTGTTGCTACAGAAAGCGGCTTATGCTCTACGCAAGGTTATAACCCCGCTGAGCTGGTGGTCTCTGCTCCTGGGAGCCGTGGCGCTGGTAGTCATGATGATGGTGGTGGTGGTCGATGTCACCCTGCGCTCTTCTCTTTCCATATCATTAAAGGCCTCCATAGATATCGTCATCATAACCCTGATTATCGCCGTCTTCTGTGCCATTGCCTACGTAGAACTACAGCGCGACCATATCAAGGTAACCCTACTGACAGATAACATGCCCCCCACTGCCCAGCAAGCCATCACCACCAGCGGTTACCTTCTTTCCCTGGCGATGGCGGTCATACTGGCCTGGAGAACCTTTACCCAGGCACAGTTTCTCAAGGAGGCCAATGTTGTCTTTGGCGTCATAGACATACCAGAGTGGCCGTTCATTGCCTTAGCCGGCTTCCTCATGTCGCTGTTCCTCATGGCCGTCTTGATTAACTTCCTGGAGTATCTTGACGAATTATTCAAAACAACCGGCATCAAGGGCAGTTTGTGGCTGTTCCCCGGCGTGCTAATAACCGCCGCGTTCCTCGTTTTTACACTGCTTCCGGATTTACTGCCTTTTAAATTGACGCAAAGCGTTTGGGGCAGCATCGTCATTCTTCTCATCTTTGTCCTTATCTTCCTCAGAGTGCCCATCGCCATTGCCATGGGCATAGGCTCGGTACTGGGCATCAGCTATTTATCCGGCGCCAGCGGCTCCCTGACCAACATATCCATGAGCATACTGGCGGTGGCAAGCGATTATACCTGGAGCGTGGTACCTCTGTTTGTCTGGATGGGACTGCTCGTTTTTTACGCCGGTTTTGCCAGAGAGCTTTACTCAACCGCCTACAAATGGGTAG
>CAZRBS010000084.1:0-4355 GCA_964598405.1 uncultured Dehalococcoidaceae bacterium | reverse complement strand
GGCGCAGCCGGCCACCGCCTGTCCCTTGATCATCTGAATGTCAGCATCGGGTTGCTGCGGTCCGGGCATATATGCGTATGTCATAGTCACCCCCTCCTTAATTTTGGTTCCGGGCAGGTAAAAGGTATTTAAACTTCTATCAGGCCTCCCTTAAACGCTTTCAGATAACCCAGACAGTGATTGTCCCTTCCCAGAATCATTTCTCCCGCTCTTACTACGGACATGAGCTTCCTGTCCCGGGGGTCAAGGATAGCCGAGTCCAGACCGGCATAAATGGCGAGGAGCAGAAAGCTCCTGTTTATCAGTGACCTCGCCGGGAGGCCAAAAGATATATTGCTCAAACCAATCGTCGTCTTAGCCTGAGGAAGTTCCGCTTTTATCCCTTTCAGGGTCTCGAGGGTGACGACTCCCTGCGTGGTATCCGTGGCGACGCTGAGGGCAAGGGGGTCGAAGTACAGTTTTTCCAGAGCAATGCCGTGTTTCCGGGCGTTTTCGGCTATTTTCTTACAGGCTTCGAGTCTTCCCTTTGCTTCCGAGGCTATGCTGCCCATCATGGCCAGAGATATGACTTCAGAATCAAATTCCTTGGCTAAGGGGAGGATGGATTCCATTCTATCCGGTTCCGCAGTTACCGAGTTTATCATCGCTTTTCCTTTTGCTTTTCGCAGACCGACTTCAATAATCTTCGGGTCGGGTGAGTCTATGGACAGCGGGACATCTACCACTTCTTGAATTTTTTCCACCGCCCATTCCATGCCTTCTTTGTCAAACTCCGCGCCCTTATCAGTGGAAACGTTTACGTCAATATAATTCGCTCCCGCCTCGCACTGGGATTTGGCCAGGTCCTGTATAAACCCGGTATCTCTGGCTTCCACTGCTCCCTTTACCGCTTTTAATGTTGCGTTTATTTTCTCTCCGATTATCAGCATTCTTTACTCCAAACTCAAATTATACTATTTCTTTATTCTAATGTACATATCCTGCCAGTGTAGGAAGGAATAGAGATAGTCCCGGCCAGTAGGTGGTAACAATCAGTACCGGCAGCATGCCGGCGAACATGAGAATCAGCGCCGGCCTCATATATTGCTCGGCGGGGCAGTTGCCAATGCGGCCGGCGAGGAAGAGCATGGGGGCACAGGGCGGGGTGGTGCAACCAAGCCCCAGATTGACGCCCACGATGGCGGCGAAATGGAGCGGGTTCACGTCCACCGCTGCCACGATGGGAAACAGCACGGTGGCTGCCAGCAGTGTGCCACTCAGGTCATCCATGAGCATTCCCATGACCAGCATGATGACATTGACCATCAGCAAAACCAGGACCTTGCTCTGCATGGTCTCGGTAACCCAGCTCGCCATCTGCTGGGGTATCGTTTCCACCACCAGGACGCGACTGGTCACCATGATGAAGAAGAGCATGACCAGTATCACTCCGGCGGTAGCTGCCGAAGTGTAGATGGTTCTTCCCAGTTCTTTCCAGCTAAAAGAGCGGTAGAACAGGCCGGCAACCACCAGGGTATAGACTACGCCCACGGCTGCGGCTTCAGTTGGCGTGGTGATGCCGCCGTAGACTCCTCCCAGAATGAGCACCGGCAGCAGCAGCACCGGCAGGCCGCGCCAGACAGCAGCTGTTGCTGTCTGTACCTGCTTTTTGAAAGGAAGCGGGGGAGGCATTACCAGAGGGAAATTGCGGGACATTATCCAGTTCAGGAAGATGTAGATAATAATCACCAGAATAGCGGGTCCTACCGAAGCCAGCCAGACGGCAGGTATGGATTGTCCGGTGAGCAGGGCGTAGAAAATCATGGGCACGCTGGGCGGTATGAGCTGTCCCAGAACTCCGGAGGTGGCCACCAGGGCTGTGGCGTGTCCCCTGGGGTAGCCCTTCTCTTCCATCTTGGGTATCATGATGGTTCCAATGCAGGCGATACCTGCCGAGATGGCACCGGTAATGGCGCCAAAAAGGGCCAGGGCAACCACCGCCACCGCTCCCAGGCTACTCTTGACCCGTCCCAGAACGGCATTTACCAAGTCAACCAGCCTTCCGGCCAGTCCGCTTAAATGAATGATTCCGCCCAGTAACACATAGAGGGGGCCGGCCAGTATGACCACGGACCTTATTTTCTGGAACAGCACCGGCATGAGGAAGGCGGGGTCCATCTGGAACCACAGCGCCAGGAAAAAGGCGAGGAAGCCAAAAGCCATGGCAATGGGTACGCCGATGACTATAAATACAAATACCAGCGAGAAGCCAATAACTACTGCGTCCATCAGGCCTCCTTCCCTTCTGAAGGTGAAACGGGATTGACCGCCAGGCGGACGTTATCCACGAATTCCCACAGAAAATATACCGTCATCAAAAAGGCCCCCACCAGAATTGAAATCTGGAAGTAGATAAAGGGTACCTGGTATACCGGGGTTCTGAAGTCTCTGGCTATGCTGAAGGCAGCCAGGGCATAAGCCCACTGGGTCATTATGACAGCCACTCCAACGGAGATAGCCGCAACCACCGATTTTAATATGCCGAGAACCCGCTGGTTTTTGATGAACATGGTGGTGATTTCAGCCTTGACCTGGGTCCTCTCGTAGGTAGCATAGGCAGCCCCGATGAAGTACAGCCACACCGCCGTGTAGCCGATGAAATCTTCCATGGCAAAGAAGCCTTTGCCGACTACATATCTGGCAAAGGTCTCGGCGAACATGGCAAGGGTAAGCGGGATGAAGACGATGACCAGGAAAATCCTCTGAAGGTTGAGTGTACCGTGGTGAATTCCTTTAGCTATCTTTGCCAGTACACGCAGCACAGGCCTCTCTCCTTCCGGTCGTCAGGTTTTTACTGAAGTAGGGGGCAGATGCCCCCTACTTCGCTTTCCGGTTTCTTTACCGAAGAACTCTAACGCTCCACGGGCATTCCCACTGCCTCTCGGACTATGTCTATCCAGACCTTGCCGATGAGGGGCTCGAGGTCAACCCAGCACTCCCGGGCTAGTTCCACCCAGACAGCCAGTTCCTCTGGATGATCCTGTGCCATGTAGACGATTGTCCAGCCGTAGTCTTTGAGCCTCTGCTCGTAGTCGGCTTCCTCGTCCTCAAGCTGCCCGAGGCGCTTTACCGAAATTTTATGGGCTTCTTCCTGGAAGAGTGCCTGATACTCTGCGGGCATGCTGTTCCAGGTATCCAGGTTTACGGTGATATCCCACATCTCCATGAAGTCGAAGGTCTTCAGCTGGATGTGAGCCACGTCGCGGAAGAGCGTCCAGTGGTAGACCGAGCCGCTGCCGACCCAGCCGTCAACGATGCCTTGACCGACCGCGGTAGGTGCCTCAGCCCAGGGGATGGTCACCGGGGTAAAGCCCATCTTGCCGACGTAGCACTTGGGCGTCTCGCCCGGCCAGCACCTTATCTTTACCCCTTCAGCCTGCTCGGGAGTTAGGACCGGTTCGGGAGTGTTCAGCCCGATCATACCCAGGTTGTTCAGGAAGGTTGCCAGGTAATGCAGGTTGACGTCCGGGGCCCACTGTTTGCCCATCTGCTCAAAGACGGCGCCGGGCCCGGTGACCTCGGCCGCGCTCTCAAAACTCCGTGCCGCGAAGGGGAGGCTGGTAATGTTCCACCTGGGGTCATAGCCGGGGTCATGGGAGTTGAACTGGACATCGATGGTGCCCATCTGGGTCATTACGTCCAGCTCGGTCCAGTCACCGATTTCCGGCCCGAAGACATCCCAGGTTATCTTGCCATCAGTTGCCTCCGTTATCCTCTCGGAGAACTCAACCACGTCCTGATGGGTAAGGGTGTCCTTGGTCATCATGGCCTGCGATATTTTCAAGTGCATCTCAGGCAACTCTGGCGCTGGAGTGGGACTTGGCGTGGGTGAAGGCGTAGGAGATGGCGATGGTGCTGGAGACGGTGCTGGTGCTGTCACGGTTACTGTTGGTGCCGGTGCCGTTACCGTCGTTGTTGGTGCCGGTGATGGTGCTGGCTGGGCACAGGCGACCAGGCTTATGGTTAGAATTAGTGCCAGCGGAATTAAGAGTAGTTTCTTTTTCACCAATTTACCTCCTTAGTATTCAGGATATTACTAGCGGTCCATTGCTGTGCCTCGCTCACATAAAAACCACCTCCTTATGCCTGAATTGATTGGTATTTCAAAGTGTGGTTATTATGACACTCCGAGCTTTACCTTGTCAAGTGTTTTTCCAGCGATAATTATTTTCTCTCTGGATACCCCTCCAGGCCTGTCTGCTTGAACCACCTTTCCTCTATCTTTCTCAGCTCTTTGACCACATCTTCAGGCAGCGGCTTGGGCTGATGTGTTTCCATTAACCGGATGGTCATTTCATTTACCATCTCTTCGCAGT
>CAZRBS010000083.1:0-4405 GCA_964598405.1 uncultured Dehalococcoidaceae bacterium | reverse complement strand
GCCCTGCCATTCCCTGCCGGGAAAACCGGGTGCGCCATTTGCTGACCGTGGCAGGCCGTCTCTCCAAACTGCGGGCGATCTCCTCGGTCGTTTTTCCCGTCGCTGCTTCCAGCACGATACGGGCCCGCTCGACGAAACGCTGTTCCATAGTCCCTTTACGCACCCAGGATTCGAGCTGATTTCGCTCCTCTTCGGTCAAATGAATCTTACTTGCTTTCCCCATATGGAAAGTATAATACATAACGTTCATTATTGCAACTAAACACTAGGTTGCTGGAGAGCGCACGGAATACCCTGCTGGCCGTCTGCGGCCTGGTATCAGTATCGGTGGCGGTCCTGGTTTATGCATTGCTGACCCATGATTTCCAGATAGAATATGTGGCAGCTTACACCAGTCGTGATTTGTCCGTAAGCTATCTCCTCAGCGCCTTGTGGGCCGGTAACGACGGCTCTTTACTCTTCTGGGCCTGGCTCCTGTCCGTGTGCGCCGCTGTCGTCGTGCTGCAGAAACGGAAACCTTCCCTTTCCGCCAATTTCAGCGGGGACGAGAATCTGGAGGAACTGCAGTCCCATCGGGATACCACCTATTCCATGCCAAAGGAGCTGGAGTTTGACTATCAGTCCGGCATTCTCAATGAGGACGACTACGAGACACTGCGAAACCGCTACAAACGGAAAGCGGCTACCATTCTGAGGGACATGGACGGCCTGAAAGGGGGAACCGGTGCCGATGATGAAATAGAAGAGAGGGTAATGGCAATGCGGCACAATAAAGGCAGTCTGTCGCGGGATAGTAACACACTTGATGAAATTGAAGAGAAAGTTCTGGCGTTGCGACAGAGGAGAGGCAGTCTATTGCAGGACAGTAGTACAGTGGATGAAATCGAAGAAAAGGTTCTGCCATTGCGCCAGATGAAGAGGCAGTTCTGCCCGCAGTGTGGAGCCCGGCATGAGGCGGATGACCGTTTCTGCGCCCGCTGCGGGACGACACTATTTAAGGAGGAAAAACGTTGATGCTACTATGGTTGCGTATTACGTTAATCATGACGGTGCTTATCCTGGCTCTACAGGGAGCTGCACTGGCAGCGGAAACCGGAGACGGCATGATTGAAGGTAGCCTGATTAATGGTACCGCCGGTGGCGGCGGCGTGGCTGACCAGGAGGTGACGCTGAAGACCTGCCGGAATAATGCCGAGCTGGCCTCGTCGACAGCCAGGATCGATGCGAAAAGCTACTTTGCTTTCAGGATCTGACCACCAGCCCCGACTACAGCTACCAGGTAACTCTTATCTACCAGCAGGCAGAGTAATACCGGTGACCGCATTAGTTTTGGCTCTGGAGAAACCGGTAAATCAGTGGAACTGACAGTCTACGACGCCACCACCAGCGACGAGGCAATCAAGGTATCAACAGCCCATACGGTCGTCTACGTGGAAGAGGGAAGCCTCCGGGTATCTGAATACCTCTTAGTGACAAATGATTCCGACCTAAATTTTATCGGTGCCCGCGAACTAAGTCCAGGAGTGAGAGAGGCGCTGGCCTTTGCCCTGCCAGCGAAGGCGACGGGGCTTGAAGTGGGGTCCAGCCTCATGAGCTGCTGTATCTACAATAATGAGGGCGGCTTCGTTGACAGCATGGCGGTACAGCCGGGCACTAAAGAACTCGTCTATTCATACGATATCGGTTATAAAGGTGCGGAATACGCCTTTTCTGGTAGGGTGAACTATACCCTACGGCTAAATATGACCTCTTGATTCAGAGCCCGAACGTGCAGGTTGCGGGCGCCCGGCTGGCGCAGGCGGAGCCTGTGACGATACAGGGCACCCAGTTCAGTCGCTTTATGGGCGAGAGCCTCACGCCAGGTGACGTGGTGGCGGCGCAGATCTCCGGCCTCCCCAGGCCCGCCAACCAGTCCGGTCTGACATGGGTACTACTGGCGCTGGTCGCGCTGGGCTCCGGTTTTGCATTTTTCTACCTCAGGGGCCGGCGGAAGCCACAGCCGGTTAGACCAAGCAGCGCGCGTCAGGAAGAAAGCCTGCTCGCCGAACTTGCCCGCCTGGATGATGACTTTGAGGGTGGAAGAATCGCCGGAGAGGCTTATCGCCGGGTGCGGGCACAAAAAAAGATGCAGTTAGCCAAGCTGATACAACGGTCAAAAGAAAAGAGCGGTAACGGTTAACTGATTTGGGCGTGACGCACACATTGCTCAATATACTAATTTTATCACAAGCAGTAAAGACAAACTGAAAAGTGATGCGCTTCAAACAAGAAATACAAAAATTGCACAATATCTTCCTCTAATCTTCACGGACTATTCACATCTCTTTGCTATGCTGATAAGTGAAGGAGGTGCAGATCATTGAAACTTACCTAAGACTTCGGAGCTTAAGAGAAATAAAGCAGGAAATAAGGAGAAATGGTAATGAAGAAAATTCGATTGATAGGATTGGTTGTGGTGACCCTGGCGCTGTTGTTAGTCGGGGTAGCCGCCGTACCGGCACTGGCTCACCCCGGTGACAGAGACAACAGCGCTTACGCTGGCGCATACATTGACGGCCCTACCCTGACCAGGGTAGCCGGAATTCTGGGATTGACCCCTGAAGAGTTGAGCGCCAGGCTGCAGGCCGGTGAAACGCTGGCCGGGATAGCCCAAAATCAGAACGTGTCAGAAGATACCGTGATTGATGCCATCGCCGCTCCCTATGCCGAGCAGCTTAAACTACAGGTACGGTACGGATATCTCACCCAGGAGCAGGCTGATACACTTCTCGAAACGGCACGCGAACATGCCGGCTCCCTGCTGGAGCAGGACCTGTCGGGAACAGGCGGCAATGCCGACTGGTGGCAAGACATGGAAGACTACTGTGGTAACATGATGGGCAACTATGGTGGTGGAACCGGCTACGGGGGTATGATGGGTGGTGGCATGATGGGTAAATACGGTGGTGGTGGCTACGGCGGCATGATGGGACCGGGTATGATGGGAGGCTGGTACGGCCAGAGATACGGCTCTGGCGGTATGATGGGGCCTGGCTACGGTTCCAACGACGGCACCACAGGCTGGAGCGCCCCTACCCCTAATTCTACCCGCAACATGTCTAATGGCTGGACCGGAATGTTCAGTCGGTTCTGGAACGGCCTGACCGGTCGGGGTGGCGGCTCCGCTGGTGGCGGCGGCATGATGGGCGGCTGGTGATGGCTGAAGAACAGCCATTTTGAACTCCCCCGGGCGGCGAGCTTTTCGCCGCCCGGTTTTTTGCAGAAACTACCCTTTTCTGTGTATGCTTATAATGCGAAGGCCAAAGAATGTCCAAAGGCAAAATCCTGGTCGTAGACGATGAACCGAAGATAGTGAGCACGGTGCGCGCCTATCTTGAGCGCGAAGGATACCATGTGCTTGAAGCTAATGACGGGCGGCAGGCCCTGGAAATCTCTCAGCAAGAGCAGCCGGACCTGATTGTCCTTGACCTTATGCTTCCTGAGATTGACGGACTGGAAGTGTGCCGCCAGATACACCGCTCGTCTGACGTCCCTATCATCATGCTTACCGCCCGCCAGGAAGATGCCGACAAGCTTATCGGGCTTGAGCTTGGCGCCGATGACTATGTTACCAAACCCTTCAGCCCCAGAGAGCTTGTTGCCAGGGTGCGTACGGTGTTACGCCGCGCCCGTCCCGCACCCGTCACACCGGCGCCATCGCGTTTTGCTCTGGGTGAACTGGTGCTTGACGAAGAGCGATTTGAAGCTACCTGTCACGGCCAGCCTCTTTCTCTGACCGCCACCGAGTTCCGTCTTCTCGCAGCTTTGGCCAGAAAGTCAGGGCGCGTTCTGTCGCGGGCACAGTTGCTTGACAGTCTGGGGGAAAGCTACGAGGGGTATGAACGGACTATTGATGCCCACATTAAAAACCTGCGACGCAAGCTATCCGCAGCCGGCACAGGGGAAGGCTGCAACATCACTACGGTCCACGGGGTTGGTTATAAACTTCAGGAGTCACATGATGATCGGTCCTAAAGTGTTCAACCGGCTCTCGGTGAGACTTACCGCCGCCTTTCTTCTGGCGACAACGATGGGTGTGGTTCTGGTGGCGGTGCTCGCTTACCGTGTGACTTCCAGCGATTTTGCGGTTTTCATGGGCCACGTGGAGGCCATGCAACGTATGATGGGGGGAATGATGGGCGTCGCTGTCAACGACGCAGCTCTGGAATTTATCAGCAATCTGAGCCAGACGCTATGGCTCGTGGGTCTGCTCGGTGTGGTTTTGGCATTGCTTTTGGGCTGGCTGTTTACCCGCTATATCGTGGCGCCACTGGGGAAAGTTGCCATGGCCGCACGGCGGCTCGCTAAAGGCGATCTCGGCCAGAGGGTTAAGGCAGGAGGTTCCTCTGAACTTGTAGAGTTAAGT
>CAZRBS010000082.1:0-4684 GCA_964598405.1 uncultured Dehalococcoidaceae bacterium | reverse complement strand
TCGCCCGGAGGTTTTCTATTTCCGCCACCAGCAGCAGGTTTTCCAGCAGTTCGGTTATTCCAATCTTCTCTTTAGCCGAAATCTGAACGCAGACGCTATCACCACCCCACTCCTCGATAAGCAACCCGGCATCAGCCAGCTGCTGCTTCACCAGATCCGGGTTGGCGTTTGGTTTGTCAATTTTATTGATGGCGACGACTATCGGCACTCCTGCCGCACGGGCATGGTCCAGAGCTTCCAGCGTCTGGGGCATTACCCCATCGTCAGCCGCCACTATCAGAATGGTGATGTCAGTTATCTGCGCCCCGTGGGCGCGCATTGCGGTAAAGGCTTCGTGACCGGGGGTATCCAGAAAAGTAATCTTATGGTCATCTATCTGCGCCTGATAGGCGCCTATATGCTGCGTAATCCCTCCGGCTTCGTTGTCCATTACATTGGCCTGCCGGATGGCATCAAGCAGTTTGGTCTTGCCGTGATTGACATGTCCCATAACCGTGACCACGGGGGGGCGGGGCTGCAGATTGCCCCCTTCCTCAACCTGCAGCTGCCGGCGTTTCTTAATCTCACTGACGGTGCTGCCTGACCCTTTCGCCGTTCTGGGTTTGAGGCGTGCTTCATAGCCAAAAGCAGCGGCAACGGCAGCAGCGGCTTCATAACTGATAACCTGGTTAATATTCGCCATAATGCCATTCCGCATCAGCTGCTTGATGATATCAATGGCACTAATCTGCGTCAGGTCGGCTAGCTGTCTCACGCTGGAGGACTGAGGAAGTTCAATGGTGCGCGCCTCCGTTTCGGGAGTCTTGCCGTTTGCATTTTCAGTTGTACCCTTTACCGCTTCATCTGTCTTACTTGCTTTGGCCACTAATGAACTCCTTTTCGCAGGTCTCTCGCATATTCAATCAGCCGCTCCCGGTTATCCCGGCTGAGATGGCCCCGGAGAGCATGTTCCAGCCGGTTGCCTTTCAGTCCAGCCTCCCAGCACCTCCGCTCCCGGCAGAGATAGGCGCCACGCCCTGCTTTTTTCTCGCCCGCATCAATTTCCACGTCATTCTCCGGCGTGCGCACGATACGGATTAATTCCCGCTTCGCCTTTACCTGGCGGCAGGCGACGCACGTCCGCTGCGGGATATGCTTTGCCGGATTGGGCCGGGTCTTGCTAGTACTCTTCATCCTCATTAATGGTGCTATCTTCCCAGCGGCGCTTTTTCTTAATCCTGATACCATCTTCAGCGCTTTCCCTGCCGCGAATATCTTTCTTCCTTTTCTTCTTTGGCTTGCTGTCAGGTTTAACGGCCCTGGGTGCCCGGGTATCTTCAGCAAAACGTAGCTGAGGCTTGTCCTCGGCTAATTGAGGTTCGAAGAAAACTGGCGGCGGGCCAATTTCTTCCTCCCGGGCCGCGGCGGGTTCTGCCGCTTCTGTCACTTCTGCTCCCTCCGGTTCCGCAGGCCCTTCGGGAATGGCTGGCGGCACTTCGGGAGCGGGCTTCTCTTCAGCTACTGCCTCTACCGGGGCGGCTTCTTTTTCTTTCTCTTCGGTCACCGGCTCGGGTTCAGGCACCTTCTCTGCCTCAGCAGCCGAAGCGCTCTTGATATCAATTCGCCAGCCGGTAAGCTTGGCAGCAAGCCTGGCATTCTGCCCTTCCTTGCCAATAGCCAGTGAGAGCTGCCTATCCGGAACCACTACCGTGGCTATCTTTTCCTCATCGTCTAGGTGAACGCTTAATATCTGGGCCGGGCTCAGCGCGTTGGTGATAAAGACGGACACATCCGGGTTCCACATGATTACATCTATCTTTTCACCGTTCAGCTCGTTGACGATATTCTGTATCCTGATGCCCCTCAATCCAACACAACAGCCAACCGGGTCGATACCTTCCTGACGCGCCGCTACGGCTACTTTACTCCGATAGCCAGCTTCACGGGCAATTGATTTTATCTCCACGGTGCCGTTAAAAATCTCCGGGACCTCCAGCTCAAAGAGCCGGCGGAGCAGGTTAGGGTGAGAGCGGGATACCACCACCCGCGGACCTTTCGGGGTCCGGACTACCTGCAAGATGTGAACTTTCAACCGCTGCCCCAACCGATATCTCTCGTTGCGCACCTGCTCTGCTGCTGGCAGTATCGCCTCCGTCCTGCCTAGGTCAACAAAGATTTGCCCGGACTCAATGCGCTGCACCGAACCGGTGATGACATCGTCTTCCCTGTCCGCATATTCCTCAAGTATGGCACTGTGCTCAGCTTCATGAAGGCGCTGCACAATAACCTGTTTTGCGGTTTGAGCGGCAATACGCCCGGCGTTATAGGGTGTATCTTCCACCATGAGGACATCATCAATCTGAGCGTCCTGCTTGAATTTCCGCACCTCACTGAGAGATATTTCAGTACGCCTATCAGCCGGGCGTTCAACTACCGTTTTTTCCGCCCACACTTCCACTCTTCCGGAATTGGGATTGATCTTGACGGAAATATCCTGGTTGGGCGCAAAATTATCCTTGCGATAAGCTGATACCAGCGCTGTCTCGACAGCGCCGAGCACCACCTCCTTGGGCAGATTTTTCTCCGCCGCAAGTTGAGTGATAGCCAGTATAAAATCACTCTTCATCTCAGATTAGAACTCCATAATCTCTTAATAATTAAAAAAGTGGGACGAAACCCACTTGACCAGTTAACTATCGTTAGAAAATTATAGCACGCCCAAGCCCAAAACACAAGTCACCCGGTTAAGTGCATGCCGAATTCCTCATTCCCTTGCGCCGAATATTTTGGTGCCAATTCTCACTATATTGGCCCCTTCCTCCAGCGCCACCCGGTAAGAATTGGTCATTCCCATCGAGAGAAACTTCATTTCAATATTTGACAGGTTCAGGTTTTTCATCCTGTCGAAAAGCCTTTTCGCTTCAACGAAAAACGGCCTTGAGTCTTCCGGATTTCCGGTCAGAGGTCCCATGGTCATCAGCCCCATTATCCGGACGTTTTCCAGGCCTGAAATCTCCTGAACCAGCCGCTCCGCGTTTTCCGGCAACACCCCCCATTTCTGTTCTTCCCGGCCACTATTTATTTCAAGCAGCACCGGCATTACCTTGCCCATTTGAGCACACCGTTTGTCAATCTCTCTGGCTATTTCAAAAGAATCAACGGTCTCTATCATGTCAAACAGCCTTACCGCTTTTTTCACCTTATTTTTCTGAAGGTGTCCGATAAAATGCCACCCGGCTCTTTTGCCGACCAGCCCGTAAGCTGCTTCCGCCTCCTGCACGTAGTTTTCGCCGATGAACCTGACGCCGGCTTCAACTGCCTCCAGTATTTCGGCCGGCGTTCTCGTTTTGGCGGCAGCCACCAGGTGAACCCCTTCCGGCAGTTCCCTCAAAATTTGAGCAACGTTTTCTCTGATACTCATGTCAACAGGTTATTTTACCGCACCGGGCCAAACTATCTCAATGTTTCCTCGTTTTTTGCAGCCACAGAAGCGGTTATTCCCCGGGCGGGTTGAGGCAGGACTGCCAAAGTGCTATATTATGACCGAAGGGTATATTCCACCCCCATGCCACGAAAGATTTTACAATATTTAGGGTATTTTTATCTGGGGAAGTGTCGGAATGGCAGACGAGCATGACTTAGGATCATGTGCCGCAAGGCGTGGGGGTTCAAATCCCCCCTTCCCCAGTTTAGGAATCTGATAACCCGAAGGCCAGAGTCCCACGGGCTTGCCCGTGGGACTCTACATCATCCGAGAATATGCGTCTTTATTTTACCGGGAAAGGATGTGTTGCAGGTTCGTGACAGACAACGCATGACGCTTGTTTGTCGATATGTACGTTGTCCACCGTACCACCGTCTCCATGGCAACTCAAGCACATAGCTACCTCTTCTGGATTGGCATAGGCCAGAGCAAAGGTGCCATCGGCCTGTTGGTTCAGCAGTTCCGCCAGGTGTTTGGCGGTGGCAGCGGTCAGCCAGGCACAGCGCTCCGAGCGTTCCGGGGAGTGCGTTGCAAAGCCCGTAGCATTACACCAGGTGGTAACAGAGGCATGGCACAGGGGCGAATTACTTACTGTAGCTGCTATTTCCTGGAATTTGGGTTCCTGAGGTTTGTAGTCAGGCAGTGCTGAAGCGCTGTACCAGCCATACATCTCATGGATAATAGGGTCAGCTTCCGGACTATTATGAATAAGATAAACAGCGGCGGCGGCTCCGTTCAGAACGCCGCACAGAGTCCCCCAACCGACAACGCCACCCCGGCCGTATTTCGTCATTTTCGCCGGGAACGTCTCGTAAGGTCCTCCGACACTGGCTCTCAACTCTCCGATGACGCCTTCGAATGCCCCGTACATACAACCAGCCTCGTAGTAGGCGGCATAACCCCGCTCGGCAGCGGCAACCGGGTCGATTTTCTGGTAAGGCCATGGTAGCGCAGCGGCGGTTGCTTCCGGAGTCTCGCTCTTGTTGCAAGACGTTAAAAGACCGGTAACACCCGATACGGCAACGAGACCAAGCGTTGCCCCACCAACTCCTTTCAAAAATTGTCTTCGTGTAGCTATGCCTGTTTCCAATTTTGCCCCCTTCGCTTGGATATTTTAGATTGGGAATCCTGGCACTGGTACCTTAGAAAGCAATTATAATACCGTACCACCGGAGGGTACTCTACCCCATTTTTGTCTCCGTGTCAATACCATTAATTGTA
>CAZRBS010000081.1:0-5326 GCA_964598405.1 uncultured Dehalococcoidaceae bacterium | reverse complement strand
CCGCCGTGGCCAACAAAGAGACTGAATATGAGGAGTCCGATGTTAACTCATTAACCTCACTGCTTCACGAGATGTGGACCCTTATTGAGCACAAGCGTGATGAAGAGGAGATAGCGCACCTGAACCTCACACTTCGCGCTATCCGTAACGTGAACCAGCTGATAAGCCGGGAAAAGGACAGAAACGTCCTGATCCAAAAAAGCTGTGAACTGCTGATTGAGAGCCGAAGCTACTCTAATGCCTGGCTTGTCCTGCTGGACGAATCCGGTAAACTCGAGTCGTATGCCGAAGCAGGATGGGGTGATGATTTTACACCACTACTTGAGCGGCTTAATACCGGCAGGATTCCGGCATGTGGGCAGAAAGCGCTGGCGCAGGATTCTGCCGTAATGACCATAAAGCCAGCCTCAAGCTGCACTGGTTGCCCGCTATCAGGCAAACTGAACAGTGACTCTGCACTGACTATCAGGTTGGAACGAGGGGGTAAAGTCTACGGGCTTCTCAGCGCATCAATACCGGCTTCACTAGTCAAGGATGAGGAAATAGCCCTGTTTGAAGAATGTGCCGGTGACCTGTCCTTTGCCCTGCATGATATTGAGATTGAACAACAGCGCGACACAGCGGAGGAAGCGCTACAGCAAAGCGAAGCGCAGCTGTCGGCTATCCTGGACAATGCACCCGTAATCATGTTCCTTGTAGACCGGGAGCGCAGGCTGAGGAAAGCAAACCACACCACCGCCCTGTTTGGCGGGCGCTCTCCGGAGGAAATGATTGGTCTCCGTGGCGGGGAAGCCTTACGCTGCATGCACCGCCTTGATGACCCCCGGGGCTGTGGCTTTGGGCAGTATTGCCAGACGTGTACCACGCGCCTTACTGTTCTTGATACCTTTGAAAATGGCGTGCCTCATTATAAGATTGAGGCATCGCTGCCCTTCGACCGGCAGGGTAAAATGGAAAAGCTTACCTTCCTGCTATCCACCAGCCTCCTTAAAGTGGGGCGGGAAGAGATGGTGCTGGTCTGCATTGAAGACATTACCGAACGCAAACGAGCTGAGGAGCAGTATAAACTGCTTGCCGAGAACTCCGCAGATATTATTTACAGGATGGGGTTGAAGGACGAGCGTTATCTCTACGTAAGTCCTTCCGTGGAGCGGATGCTGGGCTATACGGCTGAAGAGACAAAGGCTTTACAGTCGAAAGACGTGCTTACCCCTGAATCATACGAGAAGCAGAAGGCCGGGATGCTCAAAGATATTGAGAAAGACGTATTTCAGCGTACTCTTCAGCTTGAGGTTATCCATAAAGATGGACATATCATCCCCGTTGAGGTGAATGCCCGTTTTATTACTGACGAGACCGGTCACCCAGTGGAAATCGTGGGCGTAGTACGCGATATCACCGAGCGCAGGAAGGCGGAGCAGGCGCTCCAGGAAAGTGAACAGCGTTACAGCTCACTTTTTAGATACAATCCGGATGCCGTCTATGCCTTTGACCTTGATGGTAAGTTCGTCAATGTTAACGAGTCTGCCCGCCGCATTTCCGGTTACTCCGAAAATGAGATTCTCAGCATGACCTTTGAACCGCTGATAGTTCCTGAAGACCTGAAAATGGTACGTGAGTACTTTGCCAGAGCCAGAGAGGGCGAACCCCAATACTACGAGACGACAATTATCACCAAGACTGGACGGCGCGTCAAACTCAGCGTTACCAACATGCCGATACTCGTCGACAACAAGATTACCGGCGTCTTTGGGGTAGCCAAGGATATCACCGAGCGCAGGCAGGCGGAGGAGCTGTTCAGAGCCCTGGCTGGCAATTCGCCCGTCGGGGTATATATTGTCCAGGATGGTAGATTTGTTTACACCAACCCCCAGTTCCAGGATGATACCGGCTATGGTGAAGCCGAGTTGCTGGGCAAGGAATCGTTGAGCCTGGTGGTTCCCGAAGACAGGGAAATGGTCAGAAACAATGCCATTCAAATGCTGAAAGGGGAACGCGCAATGCCCTATGAATACAGGACCATTAATAAAGAAGGCAACATCAGGTGGTCTTTAGAATCGGTGGCGCCGATTCAGTATAGCGGGGAACAGGCGACAATAGGCGCCTACCAGGACATTACCGAGCGCAAGCAGATGCAGGAGCAGCTTATCGTCACCGATAGACTGGCTTCCATCGGTGAGCTGGCTTCAGGTGTCGCCCACGAGATGAACAACCCACTGACCGGCGTTATCGGGTTATCTGACCTCTTACTTGCCAGGGACATTCCCGAAGATATTAAAGAAGATCTAAAGATGATTAACAAGGAAGCGCACCGCACTGCTAATGTCGTGAAGAACCTGCTTACCTTCGCCAGGAAACACCCTCAGGAGAAGAAGCCGGTGGATATAAACGGTGTTATCGAGATGGTGCTGGAACTGCGGGCTTACGAGCAGCGAGTACAGAACATACACGTAATTACCCACTTTGCTCCTGGCCTTCCCCAGGTGATGGCAAATGCCTTTCAATTGATGCAGGTGTTCGTCAACATCGTCATCAATGCCGAGCATTTCATGCTTGAAGCTCACGGTGAAGGTACACTTACCATTACCACCGAGCATGCAGGGGACTTCATAAGGGCTAGCTTCGCTGATGATGGCCCCGGCATTCCGAATGACATTCTGAGCAGAATCTTCAATCCCTTCTTCACCACCAAGGAAGTGGGCAGGGGAACCGGCCTGGGTCTAAGCATCTGCCACGGGATAATAGCCGAGCACGGCGGCAGGATGTGGGCGGAAAGCGACCCGGGCAAGGGAGCTACCTTTTTTGTGGAGCTGCCGGTGCCGCAAGTTGCTGCAGAACAAACGTAGCTGGTTAAAAATCTGCCACTCCATAAATCAACGCTGCATTGTAACCAGAAAGCGCTGTTAACTGCCCGTTTCTAAGTTTACCTGAGTTACCTGTCAAAATTTTTCTCTGTATCGTCACAACCCCCTGAAATAGGACTAAAGTAAGGTTAGCTATGTGACAAATTGGTGGTTAGCACCCATTGCGGATGGAGATAAGGACAATCATACTAATACTAAAGGATATTTACTAATACTGCCAAAAGCTGAGGAGAGGATATCAATGCTAGCTAAAGTTTACGGGAACCTTGGCCAGATGCTGACGATAGATGAGGTGGCTGAATTTCTACAGGTTCACCCCACTACTATCAGGCGCTGGGAAAAGGCAGGGTAATTGAGGTCATACCGGCTTGGCCCGAAAGGAAACATAAGGTTTAAAAGCGAAGATATTAATAAGTTCGTTGAATGTGCCGGGACTTTATCGACCAGTATGGATGAGACCTGTGAAATAAGCTGATGACCAAAGTCAGAGACTTTTATTTACCTTGCTACTATGCTTCGCGAGGTAAAGGAAAGGACAGAGCGAAATGACTGATAGGGTTAAGAATGCACCGGAATTCCTGGTGGTTGAAGACGAGCAGGTAATCGCAGATATCTTACGCAGGGTGCTTACCAGTGAGGGCTTCAGAGTGGATGTCGCCGACAATGGTGAGGCTGCTCAGAGCCTGGTAAGGTCCAACCACTATGACTTCTGCATAATAGATATTAAAATGCCGGTAATGAACGGAGATGATTTCTATCACTGGCTTCGGGAAGAGCAGTCACACCTGGCGGAACATGTATTATTTACTACCGGGGACACAATGTGTATAGCGCCAGAGGGACGCATGGAACATAGTGGTATGCCTTTTCTGCTGAAGCCGTTCACTCCCGATGAGTTGAAAAGCATGGTCAAGCGGGTTACGATGGAACATCAGGGCCCCGTTTGATTTTACTTGTTTTATCAAAAGCTGCTGTTCTTGGCATCTAAATCAATCCTGAAGACTATGAATAAGACGTGTGTATTAATAGTGGACGACGAAGTCAGCATCCTCAGGTATTTACAGGGTATCCTGCGTGGTGAAGGATATGAGGTGGTTTCAGCCAGCAACGGACAGGAAGCCCTGCGCCTGGCCGAGGAGGAAAATCTGGCACTGATTGTTCTTGATATTATGATGCCCAAACCGGATGGCTTCGAAGTCTGTCGCAGAGTGCGGGAATGGTCAAATGTCCTGATCATCATGCTAAGCGCCCGGGACGATGAACAGGACAAGGTCAGGTGCCTTGACATCGGGGCTGATGATTATATCACCAAACCGTTTGGAGCGGAGGAACTGCTGGCCAGGATACGGGCGGTTTTCCGGCGTACTAATGGGTCAACACTGGTAACCACCCCTCCATCATTTACTGCCAGTGAACTGGACATTAATTTTGCCCAGAGACAGGAAACCATCTCCGGTAAAGAAGTGAAGCTCACGCCGGCGGAATACAATCTCTTGCAGGAATTTGCACTCAACGCAGGCAAAGTTCTAACCCATTCTCACCTTCTGAACAAGGTCTGGGGGCCGGAGTATGGAGAAGAAAGGGAATACCTTCATGTCTTTGTCCGCCGTCTGCGCAACAAGATAGAGCCGGACCTCGCCAACCCCCGCTTCATCATCACTGTGCCTGCTGTGGGCTATAAGTTCCGGGGTAAAACATAGCAACATAAAAATAGTGTAGTAATTCATGAAAAGGGCGCTCAGGTAGCGCCTTTTTTTGTTTTGCTCTCAAATATTCAGAAAATATTCAGAAATCATCTGCAGGTATTAAGTATTTGTTTCGCATCCTGCCGCTATGCTCCAGACAGAAGGAGACCAGCGGCGATGAGAAACAAATGGTTCAAGCGTATCTTTCCTCTCTTTGCTTTAGCGGTGCTGGCGCCGTGGCCGGTGGCTTATGCCCATGATGTTAACGGGGCCTCTGCCGGGTATGAGCCCATCCAGATAACCACTGCAGAGATGGATGCCCAGCCGTCATGGACGGCTTATGGCAAAGCCATTGGTAGCGTCAGCCCGGGTGAAATCTTCCATATCGACGCCACCGATAACCCAGCTGATGTAACGCTCACTCTCCACATCACCAATGCGGATGAACTTATCCACAGCTACAGGTATTTGATTCTAAATGTCGGGATCTATGTCGAGACAGAGACAGGTGAGTGGGAAGAGGTAATGGAAGCCAATGGTGAACCGCTTTCTGAAACCTATGTTACGCTGCAAAATGCTCAGGTCAGCTTCACTTTGCCGGGGCTTGCAAGGTACAAGGTCCCCATTGATGGCGGCAGCTTTTATTGCATCACCGGTAATCCTGCGCAGGGTAGTGTATCGCCCCGGTTTTATTTGGTCGCAAGCTAGCTTGCACAGATGAACCATAAATAAATCGTGAAGGTAAGAACAAATGAAACAGGATCGGAAAAATGTAAA
>CAZRBS010000080.1:713-5392 GCA_964598405.1 uncultured Dehalococcoidaceae bacterium | reverse complement strand
ACTGCGAAGAGATGGTAAATGAAATGACCATCCGGTTAATGGAAACACATCAGCCGGACCCGCTGCCGGGAGATGTGCTCAAAGAGCTGAGAAAGATAGAGGAAAGATGGTTCAAGCGCGTGGGAATTAAAGGATACCCGAAGAGAAAATAGAATTTAACCCTGCCCCGGTATATTTTTCGGTTCGCAAAGGAGTGGTTATGCGCCATAATTATGTTCACTATGGCAGTCCTCAGTTTCGTCTGCTATCAGACAGCCAGCTGGAAGAACTTCATCTGGCGACACTTCAGATACTGGGGCAGACTGGCATTTCCTTCGCCAACTGTCAGCAAGCTCTTGACATCCTGCAAGAAGCCGGCGCCGATGTTTCCAATCCTGATAGAGTCAAGATACCCTCTCACTTGGTGGAGCAGGCGCTGAGGACCGCCCCCAAAATGATTACCCTCTATACACGAGACGGCCAACCGGCTATGGTTCTCAACGGGATGACCGGCTCTCACTTCGGTGGCACAGCCATAGGCCCGCACTACCTGGACCCGTACACCAAGAAGTCAAGGCTGACCTATGCTCAGGATATTGCCGATGCGGCCCGGGTGGTTGATGCCCTGCCAAATCTGGAGTGGATTATAAACTGTGGAATTCAACGGACCGTGCCTGATTCCATTGCCGAAGTCGTTTCCCTTCTTCAGGTGATACTCAATACCTCGAAACCGGTAGCCGTTGCCATTAACGACGTTTCAGGATTCAGGGAGATGGTGGAACTCTGTTCCGTCGTTGCCGGCGGTGAAGAGCGGCTGAGAAAGAAGCCGTTTCTCGTCGGCTCATCGGAACCCGTCAGCCCTCTGACGCAAGAAAAGGAGGCGGTTGAGGTCAGCCTGATTTGTGCCGAGAAAGGAATACCGAATTTCGTCTACAGCATGCCGCTGGCCGGCGCCACCACCCCGGCAACCTGGCCGGGAGTGCTGGTGATTCCCGCTGCCGAGTTCCTGAGCCAGCTGGTGGTCATCCAGCTCAAGTACCCCGGGGCGCCGGTAATCTTCGGCTCCATGCCCAACATCATGGACATGAAGACCACCATTTACCCCTATGGTGCTCCCGAACTAAGCCTTCTGGTAGCGGCGCTGACCAAGCTCAGCCACTACTACAAGCTGCCCATACTGGGCACCGCGGGCTGCACCGACGCTGACATGATAGGTGCTCAGGCAGCAGCCGAAGCCACCTACGGGATTCTGATGTCAGCTCTATCCGGGGCCGACTTCGTTCATGACGTGGGTGTAATGTACCATGCCACAATGATGTCCCCGGAGCTCATGGTATTCGGCAATGAGGTTATTGACATGGTTAAAGTGTCCATGGGCGGCATAGAGATTAACCAGGATACCCTCCCCCTCGACCTCATCGAAAAGAAGGGGCCGCGGGCAAACTACATCTCGGAAAAACACACCCTGAAGCACTTCCGCAAGTTCTGGGCACCAACGCTTTTCGACCGCAGCGTGACCAGAGGCGAGAATACCAGGAACTGCGAGGAGCGGGTAAACGAAACGACCATCAGGCTCATGGAGACACACCAGCCCAGGCCGCTGCCCGAAGACGTGGTCAAAGAGTTGAGAAAGATAGAGGCGGGCTGGCTCAAGCGAGCCGGAATCAGGGAGTATTCCATAAAACCATAGGTATTAGCCACTTCGGTTAAGTTACTTAAATAGACGCTACTTTTAAGGGTGGGGGAGACCACTCAAAATTTGAAAAGGAGGAATCATTTATGCGTCATAATTATATTCAATATAACAGCCCTCAGTTTCGTCTGTTATCGGACAGCCAGCTGGAGGAACTGCACCTGGCAACTCTTCAGATTCTGGAGAGGACCGGGGTTGCTTTCGAGTGCCAGGAGGCTATTGATCTGCTGGGTAAGGCCGGCGCCGATGTCTCCAATCCGGACAGGGTAAAAATTCCCGCTCACATGGTCGAGCAAGCTCTGAGAACGGCTCCCAAGACGGTCACCATGTACAGCCGGGAGGGAGAACCGGCTTTCGTCCTCAACGGCATGACCGGCTGTCATTTTGGCGGAGCCCCTGACCCCCGCGTCCTGCAGGACCCTTACACCGGGGAACGCCGGACATGCTACGTGGAAGATATTGCCGTTAACTCACGGCTGATGGACGCTCTGCCAAACATGGAATGGACCTATACCGGAGCCGCCAATAACACTCTGCCGGTAACTCCCGGCCTGGACATCAGTGACCGCGTCACCCTTATTCAGTACCTGCTTAACTGTTCCAAGCCGATAGTCTGTGAAATCACCAATGCTGAAGCGACGCAGGAACTGATAGACATCGCCGCCATAGTTGCTGGCGGTGAAGAAAAGCTGCGCGCCAGGCCGTTCTTCGGCGCCTCGTGCGAGCCGGTCTCTCCCCTGGTACAGGGAAGAGATGCCATGGAGAAGAGCCTTCTCTTTGCCGGAAAGGGGCTGCCGATTGTCGTCTACAGCATGCCCATGGCCGGTGCCACCACCCCGGCCACCTGGCCGGCGATACTGGCCATCGCCAACGCCGAAGTGCTGAGCCAGCTGGTGGCCCTGCAATTGAAGAACCCCGGCGCACCGGTAATTTACGGTTCCATAACCAGCATTATGGAAATGAGGACCACCATCTTCCCCTACGGCGCCCCGGAAATGAGCTTCCTGGTAGCGTCGCTGACCGAGCTCAGCCACTACTACAAGCTGCCCATGTTCGGCACTGCCGGCTGTACTGACGCCCATAAAATCGGCGTTCAGGCAGGGGCGGAACTCGTCTACTCGCTTCTCATGACTGCCCTGTCCGGCGCTGACCTCGTCCATGACATCGGCATACTGGGCAATGTCGGCTCGGCTGAGGTCACCGTCCTCTGCGATGAGCTAATCGACATGGTTAAAGTGTCCATGGGCGGCATGGAAATAAATGATGACACCCTGCCCCTGGACCTCATCGAAAAGAAAGGCCCGCGGGCGAACTACATCGCGGAAAAGCATACCCTGAAGCACTTCCGCAAGTTCTGGGCACCAACGCTTTTCGACCGCAGCGTACACATAGACAATTACCGGGCGTGCGAGGAAAGGCTGAGAGAAAAGACCATCAAGATAATGGAGACATACCAGCCCAGGCCGCTGCCGGACAGCGTGGTCAAAGAGCTGAATAAAGTGGAAGCAAGCCTGTTAAAGCGGGTAGGACTGAAAGAATATCCGAAGAGAAAGTAGGTCCAGGCTTGGGTGAACCAGAGGGTTTCTGAAGGGGCCGTCGTGCGGCCTAAGAGGACAAACGCTTGACATTAAGATTGTGTGACTGATATGATTACCCAACAAGGGAAGGACTGAGATATTAAAAGCATTATTTAAATCTGGGGAGGGCCTGTTTCTTACTGGCACACTTTGATTTTCGAGTCGAGTTTCTCTAAAATGCTTTCCGAAGGAGGTGATTTTTATGTGAGCGGGGGTGCCGCGATTGACCGTTAGTATTCCAAATATAAAGGAGGCAAATTGGTGAAAAGGAAGCTATTCTTAATCCCACTGGCACTGATTTTAGCCATAAGCCTGGTTGCCTGTGCCCAGCCAGCACCAACACCGACCCCAGCACCAACACCAACACCGACCCCATCGCCGTCACCAAGCCCGTCACCATCGCCCGCACCCGAAAAACCCACCTACAAGTGGAAGATGGCAATGGCGCTTTCCCCAGAGCACTACTCCGCCAGGCTTGCTGAGGATTTCATAGACACAGTTGCCGAACGGAGCGACGGCCGCATCCAGATTAACCTTCACCCCGGAGGCGTGCTCGGCGACTGGATTGACGTATTTGAAGAGACCATGATGGGCACCATCGAAATCGAGTGGGCTACTTCATACAACACCATTCACGACCCGCGCCTGAACATCGTCTGGATTCCCTATGCCGTGACCAACTGGGAAGACGTTATGAGAACTTATAGCCCCGGCGGCTTCGTCTACGATAAAGCCGACGAGATGCATGTTGACCTCGGAGTCAAGACGCTAAACTCCATTCCGGACGGCTTCATCGGCATGGGCGCTTCCAAAATGCCACCGAGCCCGGGCGACCCCGACGTTGCCAAGAATATGAAGATAAGGGTCTGGGGCGCCATACCGCCGGAGAAGCTCATGGAGCGCTTCGGTTACCTGCCCACCGTCATGCCCTGGGCTGAGGTCTTCACCGCCATGCAGCAGGGCCTCGTTGAGGCAGTCTATGGCGGCTCGGTCATCTCTACCTGGGACACCCTGCGGGACGTCTGCACTCACTGGTTGCCCTACCGCGGCAACTACGAGGGCCTTGTCTCAGTTATGAACCTGGAGCTGTTTAACAGCCTTTCCGCTGAGGACCAGGACATAATCATGACCGCAGCGAAAGAGGTCCAGGAGAAGCGTATGGCGGCTGCCGAAGAGTCAGAGAAAGAGTACACCCAGAAATTCGCCGACTACGGCGTCGAGGTGGTCGAGTTCACCCAGGCGGAGTATGACAACTTCCGCAAGGTGGCGGCTGCCGATGTCTGGCCCGAGCTACAACCTCTGATCGGTAAAGCGCTGCTTGACGAAGCAATAGCAGCGATTGGCGGGGGCTAATTCTCTCCTCGCTAAATTTGGTGCACGGGGTGTCCCTTTCTGGATTCTCATCGCTCGGCCCCGGGGCATTCATGTCC
>CAZRBS010000080.1:0-703 GCA_964598405.1 uncultured Dehalococcoidaceae bacterium | reverse complement strand
TGCGCCGGCGAAACTAAAGCATATCCCTTACTGAAAGGTGGTACTTTGAACAGAGCTGCCAGGATACTGTGGGAGGCTCCGCTCAATTTACAGCGGATGGTCATGATACTGCTGGCCATCTATCTCAGCTTCATGGTCTTCTTTGAAGTGGCCGTGCGCTATTACGTAAAACAGCCCATTCTATTTGTAGAAGAGTTAATTGTATACGTGGTCTTCTGGTTCTACTTTACCGGCGCTGCTTACGCCACCTACAAGCGCAGCCACATCGTCGGTGGAGTACTGCACCTCTTTCTGAAGAACAAGCCCAGGGTTTTAAGCGGTTTCCATATTGCGGCGGCACTCATCAGCTTTGGCCTGTCCTGCCTGTTCACCTATCTGAGCTACGAGCTGTTCGTCTACAGCCTGAAAGTGGACCCCAAGACCATTCGCCTGATGCTTCACACGTCTTACGCCCGTCTGGCCATGCTCGTCACCTTCCCCCTTATGGCATTCTATTTCCTGGTCGACCTGATTGGTTCCATTCGCAACTTCGTCCGCGGTGGTAACAATAGCTCTACAGCAGGGAGTACCGTATAAATGCTGACTATTGGCCTTGGTTTAGGACTGCTCATTATCCTGTTTCTTACCGGAGTTCCCATCGCCTTCTCTTTCGCACTGGTCGTTGTGCTGCTGTCCCTTTTCCTCGGTTATGACCTCGGTTTCC
>CAZRBS010000079.1:642-5438 GCA_964598405.1 uncultured Dehalococcoidaceae bacterium | reverse complement strand
CTCACAGGGTAGACCTTCGTCATGGCGACATATTTCCAGGTCGCAGAAGGAAATCTCCTCGTTATCTCCGCCCTCATTGATGCTGGTGGCTTTACCGGTCAGCCCTCTGGCATAATCCATCAGCAACCGTGCATCGGCTTCAGCGTCAAAGCTCAGGTCCACTCTTACTCGGTATTTCATAGTAACTACACTCCAAACAGGTATTTTTCCCGGTGATAGATGTTCTGGAACTCCAGCCGGCTCAAGGCGCGGTTGTAGATTCTGACACCGGCAATGCCGCCGTGCCACCTGCTTCCGCCAGCGTCCCAGCCAATCTGGAGATTCCTGGCACCAACCGTTATTGGGTCGGTACAGGTATCAGGCGTACCGACTTTACCGTCATCCTGGTAGATGTTCAGCTGGCTGGCGGCGATGTTTCTATCATAGGTACCTCCGAAAAGGTGCCACTCTCCGGTGGCGGTGAAGGAGATTTTCGCCTGATTGGTGCCGTACTGGTTGATGAAAAAGCGCATATAATCACCGCCCCACCACATCCCGTAGCCAGCCGACCAGCTGTTATCGGTGGTTTTGAAGACGACCACCGGATAACCCGAAAAGGCGGTCGCATTGACCCAGGCAATGACGGTAATCGCCCCGGTAATACCGAGACTGCTGCCATTGCCACAGTCCGTATAGTCGTCACTGCCGTCATAATCCAGGTACCAGAGACCGCCGGGCAACTGCTTCCAGGTGGCTCCGGTTATGCTGCCGGTATTGCCGTAGGGGCTCCGGTCATAGATTTTGCCCGACCCGCCGGGAAGCCCGGTCAAACAAAGGACACAGTTACCCTCCGGCGGGTCGAACATTAACCTGTCTCTATCCAGCACAGCCTGCATAGTTCACCTCACGAAGCAGAATATTTTACCCTGACGTAGCTTGAACCCTTGACCCTGGCGCGTCCCTCGTTGGCTTCGTTGCACTGGATGACCAGCCTGACCTCAAAGGGGAGCGCATTAAAGCTGGCTACCAGAGCGAAGCGACCGCTACGGGTCTCCTCAACCCAGGTAGTGCCGATGTCAGCCTTGGTAACCGCGCCGTGCAGGTCAGCCCAGGTACCGCCCTTGTTCCTCGCCTGCCATTTATAGGTAAGGTCAGCCGTGCCCGAGGAGACAGCCCGGAAAGCAGCCGTCAGGCCAAATTCGACCTCAAGCAGATTTCCCAGCACCGGCGGTCTGACGGTAATACACTCGACCTCAACGTCAGTATCCGCAGTGGTGGTGTCCACCTCATCCGACCATTGAACGCCATCGGCAGTTAAATCACCTTTGGCGAACGGATACTCAGTATGCTCTATGACTGCAAGTACCATGGTTTACCTCCTAATCGGGGGGAGGGGAATTCCCCTCCCCATCTGTATTTATCTTTAAGCAACCGTTGAATCGGCCCTTGAGCCCGGCTCAAGGACGGCGACCGTAGCCGAGACCATGTAGCCGATGATGGTATCACAGTCACCGGAAGTGGTCGGCTTGGTCTCGGTAATCTGACCGTTATCCGTTCCCTCGACAACGTACACCGGATTTCCCGCCGTGCCGCCGGAATAGCCGCTGACCACCGCGCGGCGGTAGGCAGTGATTTCGTCACCGCTGGCACCGTCCTCACCGGCGACCAGCCTTCCCTGAATCGCCGTGCCCGCGGTAGCCAGTGCCCGTTTCCAGCCGGAGCTGTAGCCCAGGACATCACCGGCTTTAACCGTTTCGGCTAATGTTATCTTGACCAGCCCTTCGCCCTGCTCAACAATTCTTCCCTTACCCGGGTCTGAGAATGCCATTTCTCGCCTCCTTTACCTTTTAGTCCTTGACCCCGATTAGAGCTGCTGCCTTGACCGAGCTGAAGAGAGCCAGGGACACGTACCATTTGACTCTGGTACGGGTGGCATCCTTGCTCTCCATGGAGCCGATCGGCTCCACCGTCAGGTGGCCGGGGCTGGTCAGGCCGCAGAGCGCCCATTCACCGAGCTGGACAGCGTAGATGGTGGAGCAATCGCCCCCGGTGGTGCCGGTCTCCACCCCACTGCTGACGGTATGGGTGTCCAGTATCCAGTCGTTAACGCCGATGGGAATACCGTCCCACAGCTGAACGAAATTGCCCCACTGGTCGCGGTCGTTGTCCACCAGCCCGCCGCTCGCCCTGACCAGGGCATTTATCTTGCGCCGGGAGCGGCGGCTCATGAGCAGCATATCCGGCTTGCCCCCCTTTACCGCATCAATAAGCTCGTCTATCTTCGCCAGGGTGAGGGTAGCGCCGGCATCCGCCATCGCTATTACCTGGTCGCTGGCGGTGGCGGTATCAACCAGCTTTCTCAAGCCGTCGAACTGTTTGGGGCTGGTGGCAGCATCTCCGTAGATGAAGGTCTCCTCAAACTTGTCCTTCACCGCCTTCGCCTTGAGCTCGACAACCGCCGCCTCCAGGTCCTGGACGTTGCTCCGGGTCGACTTCAGAAAGTTGTCCACATCGGCGTCACCGCCCATGATTTTCAGGTTGGCGGTTATCTGCTCAAAGGTCGGAGTGGACTCGACCCAGGTATCGCCAACGTCATAGAAATCAGCGCTGGGAAGGGTTTTCTCCTGGTTATAAAAGTAACAGCACACTACCCATGCCACTAAGCATAAAATTGGCTTTACCGGCGGGGGTGCGATGATGAAATATAACGAGGTAGTTGGTCTAGTCAATAAAATTCTAGCCGAATATTCCGAAGCCACTGTCCGGCAGATTTACTACAGAATGGTATCACCACCTTATCAGTACATGGAAAACACCCGCAGTATGTACACCTCTTTTGACGGTATGCTCACCAAAGCACGTGAGAGCGGTGATATTGATTGGCGAAAGATAATAGATAACAGTCGCCAGGTACTATCACCTGAAAGGACATACGATTCGATTGATGATTTTTTGACCGAGTTGAAATTCAACGTTGATAACTGGTGGCAGAGATACAATACCGACCTTTGGCAGAATCAAGATTGTCTAGTCAAGGTGTTTGTAGAAAAGGATGCACTCTCACGGATATTCTCTGAAGTTGCACTCCCCTATCAAGTCCCCGTCATATCAGGGCGGGGATATAACAGCTTCACTCAGCTTATGGGGCAGGCTGAGAAATGGCAGGATATTGACAAGACAATCTATATTCTTTACTTTGGTGACTTTGACCCTAGCGGGTTAGATATTGACCGTTCAGCCTATGCCAGACTGAGTAAGTATTGCCAGGCTGATATTAAACTGATTCGGATTGCGCTCACTGAAAACGATATAGCCAACTTGCCACCTAACCCCACGAAAGCACTTGATAAGAGGGCAGCAGCTTATACGGCTAGATACGGTGATAACTGCTGGGAACTTGACGCTCTACCACCAGACCAACTCAGGGATAGGGGAAGGACTGCCATTGAGAGATATATTGACACTGAAAAATGGAATACCGATAGCCAGAAGTTACAGTCTGAAAAGGCCGATGTTAAGGAACGAATTGCAAAACTATGGCATCAGTAAACGGAGGTAACATGGACAATGAAAGATTTTTGAGATTGCTTAATTCAGGCAATACGCCTGATTATAAGACTCTAACAGATGAAATACTAAAATATGTTATCTACAAGGCAAGTGGATTGCCCGATGTGGATGATATAGCTCATAGGGCTTTGGCTAAAGTCGAGGACTTGCTAATCGGCGGATACTCACTCAATAGTTGGTGGCGTGTTCAAACCATTATTAAAAACTACATCATAGACATACGCCGGAAAACAAAGTCTGAGGGGATAATAAAACCATCATATATCGTATACGTTGGCGACCTTCCCAAAGACAGCTATCCGCCTAAAGATGATATTTACAAACTACCTGAAGGGACTGAGAGGGATATTTGCTTATGGCATTTCAGAGATAAATTAAAGCAAAAGGACATCGTGGCTAGACTCAAAGCACAAAACCGGAAAGGCGGGAAATCTTACGTCTCACAGATAATCACTCGCCATAAGAAATCGTCAGATGCACTGGTTGAATATCGCTACCCGAAACCACCAGCTCACCCTAGAGACTATTGGGAAGATTAGTAAACTTTTAACGATTATATAAGTGAAGGGGGAATATATGAATAATGATAAGCAGGAGCTAGCACACCAGGTTAATGAACTGGCACTCAATATGGATGAGAGTTTAGCACAACGGCTTTTGTTCTTCTCGGAAGGGCTGAAGATGCCACTTTGGATTATCATTCAAAACTTTTTACTGGCGGACTGGGCTAGACGTTGCGCAAGTTTCGAAGTGGTTGAAGGTGGTGCTCCCCCTCGCATTATGCCAGAGTTTGTCAAAGAGGTTTTAGACAATGGTGAGGAAAAAGTAATCACCGGCGGGCAACTTTGGGACAATCTCTTTAATGACTACAAAAAGGAATTGACAGACCAAAAAGAATACATCGCTGAATTAAAGCGTGAGCGTGATACATTACTGGTCAAATACCTTAACACACCCCAGGGCCAGGCGGAGAATCAAGCTGCTAATGAAAAGGCCGAAAGGGAAGCCAAACAGGGTTAAACCTTGCAAGACCCTTTCAGCCGTATCTTGTTGAGTCCAACCATCCAATTTATCACACTGTAATAAATTAGGATTTCCAGCAGATTTACTACCCTCAATATATTCTATCCGTACGGAGGTAGGTATATGGATATTAGCACCTTAAAAGACGAATATTTGACCTGTGTCCAGTGTGAGCGTAAGTGGTTATTCACCGCTGGGAACCACAGATTTTACCTGGATAAAGG
>CAZRBS010000079.1:0-632 GCA_964598405.1 uncultured Dehalococcoidaceae bacterium | reverse complement strand
GGGCCAGCCGAGGGGTAGTGAGAGATGGTGAAAGAGGTACTAGACAATGGCGCTGAGCTTCGGGGTCAGTATAACGATAATTATTTTGAATCACTATTGAGAACTGATATTGCCAAGCCTGTTATTGAAGTCTTACCTGGTGGTTATCTTTTCAAGTACGAAGAAGTAGGGATAAGCGCTCATGTGCGAGGTATCAATAATGACAGGGTAGGCAATCTAATAGCAGAAGTTGACTTCATCAATGACAACCGAAATGACTTTGCGGAATTGCTAGGGCAAAGGATTAACCTGCACTCGGTATCAAGCCGTAAGAAGGCTGCCGATGAGCTTACCAAAAGCAAAATCTACAATGAGAATTACGACACTGGATGCGGTATTCCCTTTCATACGATATTCGAGGACTTAGCCAACCGGCTATTAAAGCTACACCGAGATGGTGATAAAGCAGAGGAAATCTGGCCGTCTGAAGATGCTACCTTAACACCAGAATACTTGTTAGAGCCGATTTTATACCTTAACCATCCGTGTGTACTATTTGGTGATTACGGCTCGGCAAAAAGTCTGTTTGCTCTAGTCGTGGCAACTGTATGCCAGCTACCCTATTACGACAATCCTCTAGGGCTGATTGCACC
>CAZRBS010000078.1:0-5619 GCA_964598405.1 uncultured Dehalococcoidaceae bacterium | reverse complement strand
CTTTTTCCTTTACGGCGTTGATTATCTTGTTCTGGGTGTCCGTGGAACAGGTATAGAGGTTTTCCTCCGCGTGTTCCACGTAGGGCAGCGTGCTGGCGTACTCGGTCACCGAGGGCACATCCACCACGCGGGCGATATTGGACCCGCAGCGGCAAACGAAAACGCCGACGCGCGGCTTCAGCCCGTTCACTTCTACCTCCGGCAGATACTCCTTCTCCATAACCATAGTGCCACGGGCTTCACTGATTGCCTGCGAAGCCAGGCAGGCAGCACTGCTGGCGCTCATTACCGATTCCGGAATATCCATCGGCGCTTCAAACGCTCCGGCAACATAAATGCCCTCGCGCGAGGTAACATTCGGGACAAGCTCTTCTGTCTGGCAGAAGCCGAATTTATTCAGTTTTATGCCGAGATTCTCCGCCAGCTCCCCTGTGCTGTCCGACGGTTCCAGTCCCACCGACAGGACCACCATATCGAACTCTTCCTGCACTTTCTGCCCGTCATCGCCGCCATATTCAAGGAGAAGGTTTTTGCTCCGCTGCAGTTCCTTGACCCCGGAGGGTATGCCCCTCACATAGCGTACGCCGAACTTGTTTTTGGCTGATTCGTAATACCTCTCAAAACCCTTGCCGAAAGCCCTGAGATCGTTATAGAAAATGGTGGGCTTGATGGTGCTCTCGTGCTCCCGGGCAATAATCGCCTCTTTGGTGGCATACATACAGCATACCGAGGAACAGTAGTCCCGGCCACAGGTCTTATCGCGAGAACCCACACACTGAATCCAGGCTATCTTTACCGGGTGTTTGCCATCGGAAGGGCGCACCACCTGTCCCTGGAACGGGCCGGAAGCGGAAAGGATGCGCTCGAACTCGGTGCTGGTAACCACGTTGGGCATCCGTCCATAGCCATACTCGCCCTTGATGGCGGCGTCAACCGGTCTAAAGCCGGGAGCCACAACAATTGAACCCACGCCGAGCTCGACCACCTCTTCCTTCATGGTGTGGTCGATAGCCTCTGCCTGACAGACCGCCACACACTGGAGACATTCGCTGCAAAGCCCACAATCAAGACACCTCTCAGCCTCTGATCGGGCTACCTCTTCGGCGAGCGTGGCATCTATCTCGTCGAAACCGGAAAGCCTTTTCTCCAGGGAAATCCGGTTCGGGTGTTCCCTTTCCTTCCTCTCGTGTTTTCCCTCCGGCAGCGGCGCCGGCTCCTTCTTCTCCTGCCCACGTCCTTCCTTAAGGTCAACCCCATTAAGGTAGCGGTCCACGGATATGGCTGCTTCATGACCATGTTCGATGGCTTCCACCGCCGACTTCGGGCCGGTAACTCCATCGCCGCCGGCGAAAATGCCTTCTTCACCCGTAGCCAGAGTCACCGGGTCAACAATGAGCCAGCCGCCGCGGGTGGTCTTGATACCCGTCTTCTCCGGCAACACCGAAAGGTCAGTAGCCTGGCCGATGGCAATAATCACCGTCTCACAGTCAATCCTGGTGGTAATTTCCTCATCAAAAGAGGGACTGAACTTTCCCCCGTCATCAAAAACTGAGGTACACTTCTTGAATTCTATGCCGGTTACCTTACCGTCCCCGGCGGTTACCTGCCTGGGACCCCAGCGGTGCTTTATCCGGACTCCTTCTTCTTCCGCCTCCTCAATTTCCCACGGGTGAGCCGGTATTTCCTCGGGTGACTCGAGGCAGACCGCGCTGACTTCGGCAGCACCCAGCCGTCGCGCCGTGCGGGCAACATCTATCGCCACGTTGCCACCACCAACCACAACCACCCTCTTGCCGACGTTGACCTTCTTGCCCGCGTTGACTTTCCTCAGGAAATCAAGCGCCAGTAACACCTGCGGCAGGTCAGCACCGGGGATGGGTAAGCCTCGACTCTGCTGCGCACCGATAGCCAGATAGATAGCTTTATATCCCTGAGACTTCAGCTTGGCGAGGGACTGCTTGCCATTGATAGGCGTATTGAGCTTCAGCTCTATTCCCGCGTCCACAACGTCTTTAATATCGGCGGCGAGCACGTCCTTGGGGAGCCGGTACTTCGGTATTGCGGATTGAAGCTGTCCTCCCGGCTTCGACCCTGCCTCAAAAACGGTGACCGGGTATCCCAGCTTAACCAGGTCATGGGCACAGGTCAGACCGGAAGGTCCGGCACCCACCACCGCCACCCCAAGTTTTGAAGCATCGATAAGCGGCTTCTCCTCCGGTGGAACGGCACCTTCCTTCCTCTTTTGCCGGACGAAGTCAGCGACAAACCTCTTCAGGGGAGCGATGGAAACAGGCTTGTCCACCTCGTTCCGATTACACTCCTGCTCACAGGGATGATGGCATATTCTTCCCAGTACCGCGGGGAATGGTATCCACTGCTTTATGTGGTCCAGCGCTTCGACATACTTGCCTTTAGAGATAAGCGCCACGTACTCCTGCCCGTTGCACCCCGCCGGGCAGGCGAGCTTGCATGGCGGTCTGGCTGCCTTGGTTATGGCTACCGCACTGGGGATGGCTTGAGGATAGCGCTTGTTAATCGCCTTGCGCGTGGTCAGACCCTGCTCAAACTCGTTAATCAAGTCTACCGGACAGGCATCAAAGCAGTCACCGCAGGAACTGCATTTCTCAATATCGACATAGCGCGGCTTCTTCAAAACCTTTACTTTAAAGTTACCCGCTTCCCCATCCAGCGACTGGACACGGGAGTTGGAGAGGATTTCGATATTGAGATGTTTGTCCACCTCAATCAGCTTGGGAGATATCAAACACATGGAGCAATCATTTGTCGGGAAGGTCTTGTCAAGCTGGGACATTCTGCCGCCGATAGAAGTGGTCTCTTCCACCAGATAGACCTTAAAACCGGAGTTAGCCAGGTCCAGGGCTGACTGCATGCCGCAGATACCGCCGCCCACCACCATCACGGCGCCTGTCCCGCTCCGGCTTCGCTTCTCCTTATTGCCATTGCTACCCATATTTGTTTCCTTTTTAGATTAGCTTCTTTTCTCTTAACAGCGGCTTCGGGTCAACCATGTGTCTGGAAAGCCATTTCTCCGCGGAAGGTTCGCCAAAAGCAAGCCCCATCAACTCGGTGAAATAAAAGATGGGGAGACTGTATTCCCTGCCGGCTTCCCGGCTGACCTCCTTCTGTCTCGAATCGAGGTTTGAGTGGCACATCGGACAGCCGACAACGATTGAGTCCGCTCCGGCTTCTTCTGCCATATCAAGAAGTTTCCGGATCAACTTCCCGGCGACGGCGGGCATGGTGAGCGCATGGTCAGCCCCGCAGCAATCGGTCTTGTACGACCAGTCTTGGCTTTCGGCGCCCAGCGCCCTCACCAGGTTGTCCATGGACTCCGGATTTTCAAAATCTTCGGCTCCGGTAACCCTGGGCGGCCTGGTTATCAGGCAGCCGTAATAACAGACGGGGCTCAGTCCTTTGAGCGGTCTGACCACTTTTTCCGCGACCGCTTTCTCGCCGACGTCCTTCCAGAAAAAGTCGACGAGATGTTTGACCTTAAAATCACCCCGGTACCTTTCTGAAATCCCCTCTATCTCCGTGCCGTCCCGCAGTTCTTTCTCCGCGGTCTTGAGCCGTGAGTAACAGGCAGCACACGGTACTACCAAGTCCAACTCCTCTTTTTCCGCAATCTTCAGGTTTCTTGACGAGAGTGCCAGAGCCAGCCCTTCATCGGTAACGTGGGCTGACGCCGCCCCGCAGCAGTTCCAGTCTTCGAGCTCCTTAAGATTTATGTCAAGTATTTTCGCCACCGCCTCGGTGGACTCACCGTATTCTCTGGCCGTTCCGTCAAGCGAGCATCCCGGATAATAGGAAACGTTCGTCATTACCCTTTTCCCTTTGCCTTCCGGAAAATCTTTTTCACCTGGTTCCTGCCCTTCAGATTAAACGGGAGCAGCTTTATCTTGCCTCTGGTAAACATAGCCAGACCGAATCCGGCCTGCCCGAGTAGTCCTCTCAATCCTCCGCTCCTGAGAGCGTAGTTTACCGCCGTCTCAGTCTCATTCACCCGACCGTGTTTCCTTATCGAAGAGAGGAAAGCGGAATGGAAGGCAAGGACGCTGCTCTGGGAAGGTTTAACGCCTTCTCTCCGGGACATCTGTCTTAAGGTGTCCATAATGCGGGCAATATCAATATCATTGGGACACCGGGTAGAGCAGGTCTCGCAGGAAGCACAAACCCAGATAGTATCGCTGTGCAAAACCCCGTCCACCAGGCCCAGATGAAGGAGACGCATGACCTTGTGGGGAGCGATGTCCATGGCAAATGCTACCGGACAGCCATTGGTACATTTCTCACACTGGAAACAGGCGGTTATTTTCTGCCGGCTCAGCTCCTCAATCTTTTTGCGCAGCGCCGGTTCTGGAACTACCGCCTGCGCTGGCTGCTTGGCCGTCACTTTTCACCTCTTTTGCAGTTTACCGTTTTCCACGCGCACAAGGGCGTGTTCTATTCCCGGCAGACCTCAGCTGGTTTTTCGCAGGTATAGCTGGCGAGATGCCATCAGGTTACAGCAGGGCACGGCTTCATCAGACCTGCAGACAACTGGTTATCACTAAAACCCGCTTTTTTTCAGATATTTTTCCACCCTGCTTATCAGTTCTTCAGGGCTAATCGGCTTGTCGATATAATCCTCGGTTTCAAGCATAAGTCCACCGCTGTAGGCGATAGAGCTGCCACTGCCCCTCTCGGAGAAACTGGTCAGCATCAATACCGGAATTTTGCTGAGTTCGGAGTCTTTCTTCAACTGCTCGGCAGTGGTAAACCCGTTTTTTACCGGCATTATGATGTCCAGGATGATTAAGTCGGGTTTTTCTTCCTTTGCCTTGCGTAATCCGTCATCACCTTCGTAAGCCACGATTACCTCGTAGGGCTTGCTTTCCAGGACCACCCTGGTCGCTTCCACAAAATCAACATCATCATCAATCAGAAGGACTTTAGCTTTACTTGTCATCTTTACACCCTTCAGTATTCTCCCCGAATCAAGATTTTTTCTTCTTCTGGAGGAGACTCCCGACGCGCTCCAGCAAAATTTCCGGGCTGACCGGTTTCTCTACATAGTCGTCCACCTTGAATTCAAGCGCCGTCTCCAGTTCGTACCGGCGGCGGCTGGCCTCCTCCCTCACCGAGCTCAGAACCAGAATCGGTATTTCCCGGTACTTGAACCACCTCCCATCCTGAAGCTCTCGCAATACCGCAAATCCGTCCATCTTCGGCATAAGAAGGTCAATTATCATCAGGTCGGGCTCCTCTGCCCTCAGGGCAGCCAGACACTCTATCCCATCGCTGGCGGTAACCGTCTGGTAGCCCTGTGATTCAAGGACGACCGTTAACGCGTCCCTAATGTCTGGATCATCATCAACTAGCAAAATCTTCGCCGGCATTTCCACCTCCTTTAAAATTATAGCACAGATTTTAAAGCCAGTTCTATTGACTGCTTCTCTTCACTCATTAACGGCTCTTGGTGGACGAACCCGGTTTCCTGGACAGGGTAAAGGTAAACCAGCTGCCTCTCCCGGCTTTATCCTCCGGGTTCGGGCTCTGCGCCCAGATTCAGATGTCTGGACATAACACGTTCGAGAAAGTCTGATAGATAAGTTGCAA
>CAZRBS010000077.1:0-5802 GCA_964598405.1 uncultured Dehalococcoidaceae bacterium | reverse complement strand
CCCCCATCGATGAGATTGCCCGGTTCATTGAAGAAAATGCGGGGAGGGGTAGCGATGATAAACAGGATTAACCATATCGGAATTGCCGTGAACAATATTGAGGATATGGCGAAATTGTATGCCGGGGTGCTGGGGCTGGAGGCCGGCGAGATGGAAGTTGTGGCAGAACAGAAGGCGAAAGTTGTGACGATACCGGTAGGCGAGAGCAGGATTGAGCTGCTGGCGTCAACTGACCCGGAAGGGCCGATTGCCAGGCATATCGAAAAAAGAGGGGAAGGAATACATCATCTGGCTCTGGAGGTAAGCGATATCCAGGGCGTCCTGGACCGGCTCAAAAAGAAGGGGGTTACGCTTATCGACGATAAGCCAAGAGCGGGTGCCGGGGGCAGCAAGATGGCGTTTCTGCATCCAAAGGGGATGAAGGCGCTGATAGAACTGGTTGAGCCGGCAGAGACCGGATAGTACCGGCTACTTATCTTGGTAGAGGTCCTCTTTAGCTGTCCCTTTTTCGTGGTTTTCCACTTCGTTGACGATGGCCGGGAGAAGAACGGTGAGGTAGTGAATACCCGGCACTACGGCAACTTCCAGCGCTTCGATTATTTCCTGTTCCGTTGCCCCCAGTTTGAGTGCGTTGCGCGTGTGGATTCTAACGCCCGGTTCGTAGAGCTGAAGCGCATCGGCACAGACGCAGATTATCTCCTTCATCTTACGGGATAGGGCTCCGTCCCGGAAGACGTGCATGGTGGTGTTGTGGACAAGCTCCATGTATTCCGGGTCACGTTCCGCAAGTAGCCTGCGCCACAATCGGCCAAATCCTCTTTCTTTTTCCATCCGTTCAATCAGTTCCTTTGCTTTGTCTTTCACCGTGACCTCCTTTTCGGGCTAGTCTGCTCCGTGAGATGCAGAGAAGTGCTCTGAGGCGTAACGGGAAACCGTATGTGTAGACCCCAGCACGAAAGTATGCTCCTGTTGCAGAGAATAACATAAATTACAGCGGCTTTAACCCCAGAATCTCCCTGGCTTCATCGGGTGTCGCCGGTTTCTTGTTAAGTTCCCGGGCAATTCTGACCGCACGGGCCACCAGCTGAGGATTGCTCGCCAGCTCGCCTTTTCGGTAATAGAGGTTATCTTCCAGTCCCACCCGTATGCAGCCCCCGAGCAGCATTCCCATGGTGGTGATAGGGTTCTGGTAGGGACCCACCCCCAGAAAATTGCACATGACATCGTCAGGCAGTACATCAAGATAGGCCATGAGCCACCTGGGATTGGCATCGATTGCTCCCTGAAATGCCATGCCGAATATCAGGTTCACGTAATAGGGTTTTTCCAGCAGACCTTTATCAACCAGGTTTTTCACATCGCGGAGCATGCTGGGGTTATAGACCTCCATCTCGGGTTTGACCCCGGTTTCCTTCATCCGGCCCGCGAAATATTCGATATCTTCGCGCGTGTTTGTCCATGGCACGCCGGTAAAAGGTCCCATGGTCCTGACCAGGGTACCCATATTGAGCGAAGCCATTTCAGGGGGAGGGTCAGCCTTCAGGCATTCTATCCGCTGGTCCCGGCTAACCGGAGAGCCACCTTCAGCGGCACCCTTGCGGATGACGGTGCCCCCACCGGTGGAGTCCTGGACGATAATATTGCATCTGCTCCGTATTTTCCGGTGTATTTCCCCGAAAACGTCAGCACTCGTTGTCGGCAGGCCATCTTTATCGCGGGCATGAATATGGACAATAGCCGCCCCCTCGTTATAGCAAGCGTGAGCTGCGTCGGCGATTTCGTCAGGTTGCACCGGCAGATTGGGGTTCTTCTCCTTGCTGCCAAAACCGCCGGTGACCGCCACCGTAATGATAACTTTGTCCTCGGGTAACTTTATCATTCAATCTCCCTCTTGCCCTGTCAATTCACGGTCTGTAATGAACCGATAGTCAGAGTTCTCAAATCCAGCACCTTTTAACCCGGACAGGGCGCACGCCGCCACCTGAAATTGACAGGCTCTGAAGCATAATATATGCATATTAAAGTCTAATTGCCCCTTTGTCAATTTACTCCCTGTTCTTAACGAAGCTAAAAGCTCCGTCAGAAATAAAATAAGGCATCGATATAAAAAAATTCAGATACCGAACATATTGTTGATTCCGGGCAGTTCCGCTAGACTGATACACAAAGACATCGGTTTACTCATAGTGCCGTTCCTCTTGGGCTACTATGAAATATGAGGTTATCTCAACGGCAAAGATAACGCTTTACCTGGTATCAACACCTGAAAAGGATGGACTGGATTTATGGAACTGAACGAAGACGATGTTATCCGCATATTAAAACTCATGGACGAATCGGAATATGATGAACTTCGCCTGGAGACCGGGGGCTTGAAATTATTTGTCAGAAAGAAAGGACTGCTTACTTCGGCTGCAGGGCAGGAATCTATCTCCAGCGGAGTAACCGAATTAACGGCTCCCGGGGAAGCAGACGCCTCGGAAAAAGAACCCGGCGCTGGTCCCCCATCGCCGGCACCGGCTGAGAGCAGTGCGCTGCCAGTCGGGCTTGATAACCTGGAAGAAGCCACCTTCGCCTTGATTAAGGCACCCTTGCTGGGTACTTTCTATCGGGCTCCAAAGCCAGGCGCGCCTCCATTTGTGGGGGTTGACACCTTTGTGACCGAAGGTGATACCGTCTGTCTGATAGAAGTAATGAAGTGTTTCACCTCGATTAAAGCGGGCATACGCGGGCAAATTGCCAAAGTCTGTGCGGAAAACGGGCAGATGGTGGAATTCGGGCAGGAGCTTTTCCTGGTCAGGACCGAAAAGGACCACGGGGAGGAATCATCGTAACGAGCACTGTTTCGCGGGTTCTGGTTGCCAACCGGGGTGAAATTGCCGTTAGAGTCATCCGGGCGTGCCGGGATATGGGAATAGAAACGGTAGCCACAGTTTCCGAGGCGGATAAGCAAAGTTTGCCTGCCAGGATAGCCGACCGCGCGGTGTGCATTGGCTCTTCCCGGGCTGCTGACAGCTATTTAAGGGTTGATACCATTATTTCCGTAGCCTTGGGCACTGATTGTGATGCGGTCCATCCCGGCTACGGTTTTCTCTGCGAGCAGCCGGAGCTACCCGAAGCGTGTGTTCAGAATGGTTTAATCTTCATCGGTCCAAAAGCGGAGCAGATTAAGAGAATGGGCGACAAAATCCTGGCGAGAAAGATAGCCAGGGATGCCGGGGTGCCGGTTATTCCCGGGTCAGGGATGGTCCGGGATTACGAAGAGGCAAAGGTTGTTGCCAGAAGGGTGGGATACCCTCTGCTTCTGAAAGCTGCCGCCGGGGGAGGAGGACGAGGCATCGTGGTGGTAAGGGGTGCCGATGAGCTGAAGGCGAGCTTCGATGTGGCTGCGGCGGAAGCTCTGGCCGCCTTCGGTGATGACAGGCTCTACCTGGAGCGGTATATTGCCAGTGCCCGCCATATTGAGATTCAAATTCTGGGCGACCGTTCGGGGCGCGTAATTCACCTGGGTGAGCGCGATTGTTCTTTACAGCGGCGCTATCAGAAAATTCTGGAGGAAGCTCCGTCCCCGGCCGTGTCGGAAAAGCTGAGGGAAGAGATTACCGCTGCCGCCCTGGCCATCGCCAGCAGGATACGGTATGAAAATGCCGGAACGGTTGAGTTCGTCCTGGACCTGGACAGCGGGCAGTTCTATTTCATGGAGATGAATACCCGGATTCAGGTTGAACACCCGGTAACGGAGATGGTCACCGGGGTGGACCTGGTCAAAGAACAAATCCGGATTGCTGCTGGCAGTCCCCTCAGCCTGTCCCAGTCTGACATACGGCTGACCGGACACGCCATTGAGTGCCGCATAAATGCAGAGTCGCCTGAGGCAGGATTTCAACCGCGTCCCGGACGGATTGCCCGGTGGTTTCCGCCACAAAGTTCGAACATCCGGGTGGACAGTCACTGCTATCCCGGCTATTTTGTGCCGCCGTACTACGACTCCCTGATTGCCAAGCTTATCGTTTTTGGTCATGACCGCCAGGAAGCAATTGAGCGCACGAAATGTGCTCTGACGGGCTTTGTCGTCGATGGGCTGGACACAACGATTAAATTCCATCAGGTTTTGTTGAATCACCCTGACTTCATAAACGGTGAGGTTAACACGCACTGGATAGAGGACCGCATAATACCATCCTGCGCCTGAGAAGGGAGGGAAGCATTATGAAAGAGGTTTATTTTATTGACCAGACCCTGCGGGACGGCCACCAGAGCCTGTGGGCGACGCGGATGACCACTCCCATGATGCTCCCCATCGCACCAGTAATAGACGAAGCCGGATACAAATATGTCGACCTGATTGGCACCGTGCACGCTGACGCCTGCGTCCGTTATCTGCGTGAAAACCCTTTTGAGAGGATGAGGCTGCTTTCCCGGGCGATGCCCAGGACCCCTTTAATGGCAAGTGTTAGGAGCCGGAGCATTACCGGCTTTGATATTTTCCCCGATTCCGTTGTTGAGTTCTGGATAAAGCGGTGTGCTGCCAACGGGATAAGGCTGTTTTATGTTTTCGAAGCCCTGCATGATTTCAGCGTTATTGCCAAGTTCGTGCGCTTTTGCCAGGCAAACGGACTGGAAACGGCGGTACCGCTGGTCTATTCCCTCAATCCGGTTTATACCGATGAATTCTACACACAAAAAGCTGCCGAGATTGCCAGTGACCTGAAGCCGGACAGGATATATCTGAAAGACTCCATCGGACTGCTGACGCCAGACCGCGTGAGGACGCTCATACCGGCAATCCAGCGGAACATTGGGGAGATACCTTTCGAGGTTCATTCTCATTGTACTACCGGGCTTGCGCCTCTTTGCTGCCTGGAGGCTGTCCAGCTCGGTGTTGACACAGTCCATACCTGCGCCTTACCGCTGGCCAACGGCACTTCCCATCCTTCCATAGAAAACATGATATGGAACCTCCGCCGGCTGGGCTATACTCCAATGATAGACGAGGAAGCGGTGGAAGCCGTATCTGCCCACTTCAGGTACGTGGCAAGAAGGGAGGGCAAGCCTATGGGAGCACCCGTTGAATACGACGCTTTCCAGTACCAGCACCAGGTGCCGGGCGGAATGATGACCAACCTCAAGTTCATGCTCTCCCAAAGAGGCATGGAGAACCGGCTGGACGAAGTCCTGGAGGAAATCAGCCGGATAGTGGTGGAGTGGGGGTATCCCGTAATGATTACCCCGTACTCGCAGATTGTGGGCACGCAGGCAGTATTGAACGTCCTGCTGGGCAAGCGGTATCAGGTGGCATCAAAGGAAGCAATCAGGTACCTGCTGGGACATTATGCCAAACCGCCTGCCCCGGTAGACCAGAATGTTGTTGATAAGGTGACCAGCCTGCCCGAGGCAAAGGACTTTCTGAACTGGGAGCAGCCACAGCCGTCTATAGAGGACCTCCGCCGGGAGATAGGACGACCCTGGATTTCTGATGACGAGCTGCTGCTCCGGATTCTGTTTCCGGAAGAACACGTTGACGCCACGCTTGCTGCCGGCCCGATTAGCACTGACTACCCGTGCGGTGATAAGCCCGTGATGGCTCTGCTCAAGGAACTGACGGCACGGAAAGACCTGGGTCACGTTCAAGTTCAGAAGGAGGACTTTTCTCTCACCCTCCGGAAAGGGGGGTAATCATTTCCGCCGCTTTTCATCCGGGTAGTAAAGGAATGGCTCAAAATCCGGTTCGGAAGGCGGATACTCCGGTTACCTTTTCGCCTCAGCCCTGGCGATTACGGCATCTATCTCCTTCAATCTGTC
>CAZRBS010000076.1:0-5998 GCA_964598405.1 uncultured Dehalococcoidaceae bacterium | reverse complement strand
AAGGACGGTATCGATGGATTTGAAGAAAGCGGGCGACCTCATTTACATCGCTGGCACCACTCGCTGTGAACTGGGCGGCTCGGCATATTTCAGGACGCGTGGCTTTCTGGGCAACGGTGTGCCCGGGGTGGACCCGCAGCGGGGGAAGAGATTGATGAACAGCCTGAGTACTGCCACGGCGAAAGGTCTGGTCAGGGCATGCCATGACTGCAGCGAGGGCGGTATCGGGGTGGCTATTGCCGAAATGGCTTTTGCCGGAGGACTGGGCGCTGCCATCCGGTTGAGCCTGGCCCCGCTCGGTGAGCCCGTGGATAGGGACGACTTCATTCTCTTTTCGGAATCAAACAGCCGGTTCCTGGTTGAGGTAGCCCCGGAAAGCAAAGAGGAGTTTGAACGGGCAATGAAAGGGACCGATTTTGCCGTTATCGGCCGGGTTACCGGGGGCGATATGCTGGAGATAGACGGAGTCAGCGGCGCGAGGGTGGTTGCCGCGTCTGTTGGCGACCTGAAAGAAGCCTGGCAGAGTCCGCTGAGGTGGTAAGAGCATTGGTTAGAGTACTGATATTACGCGCTCCGGGAACGAACTGCGATGTTGAAACCGGCTTTGCTTTTCGGCAAGCCGGGGCAGCGGTAACCCGCGTCCATGTCAACCAGCTGATACGCCGTGAGCACCGACTTTCAGACTACCGGATAATGGTTATTCCCGGGGGCTTCACCTACGGCGACGATATTGCGGCGGGGAAGGTGCTGGCCAACGAGCTCAGGTTGAAGCTGGGTGAGGAGATAACGCGTTTCATTGAAGACGGGGGGCTGATTCTGGGAATCTGCAACGGGTTTCAGGCACTGGTTAAAGCGGGCTTCCTGCCGGAACCATCCGGCAACGGCTCATCACGGTTGACTCTGGCGGATAATGATTCCGGAAGATTTGAGTGCCGCTGGATAAATATGGCGGTGAATAAAGAGAGCCCCTGCGTCTTTACTGAAGGGATGGAGCGCCTCTACCTTCCGGTTGCCTGTGGCGAAGGGAAAGTTGTCGCCGCTCCTGAGACGTTATCGGAGTTAAACGTGGTGCTGCGCTATGCTGACGAGCGCGGAAACACTGGCGCTGGCTATCCTCACAACCCCTGCGGCTCACTGGATGACATCGCGGGAATATGTGATGCTTCCGGGCGTATCTTTGCCCTCATGCCTCACCCCGAGCGCCACGTCCGTGGCACCCAGCATCCCCGCTGGACGGGGCAGGGTGCCAGGGAGCAAGGGGACGGTTTCTACATTTTCCGCAACGCCGTCAGGTGGGTGGAGAGTTTGTGATACGAGCTGCCCGCCCGAACTTACGATAGTGCTTTCTTCAGTTCCGATTCGAGATAGGTGGGTTCGGTTCCTGAATCTATTACTTCCCACGGTAGTTTTTGCCCGGCATCCCATCTCCGGTGGGCGAAGAAGTCGACGTCCAGGTGGCACTTCGCCGCCGCCCGCTGCCACCCGGATAGCGATGTCTGCTCCGTGCTGGCAAGCACGTCGGCTACTCTGCCGTCACCCCGGGAGAGCACTCCCTGAATCTGGCTCCAGGCCGGGCTTTCGCTTTTCAGCTTGATTCCTTTCGGGGACAGGCTGGACTTGAGCCGGGACAGGCGGCGGTTCAGCACCGGAAGCGGTGCCATCCCGACCCGCTGAAAGGGAGTGCCCGCTTTGGGCACAAAGGGAGCGATATTGAGGGCAAGGCGGGCGCCGCTTTGCTTCCGGTCGAGGATGTCCTTGCATTTGAGGGTCAGCTTTATGATTTCTTCCGTGTCCTGGTCAGTCTCCGAGGGTAAGCCGAGCATGAAATAGAGCTTGAGCTGTCTTATGCCCTGTCCGGCTAGCCTGCCCACTGATTTCAAAATATCGTCTTCGCTGATTCCCTTTTTGATGACCTCTCGCAAACGCGGTGAGCCAGCCTCGGGGGCGAGGGCGATTGTCCTGGCACCGCCCTGCACTACTTCCTTCAATGCCCTGTCGGAGAGGTGGCTTACCCGCAGCGAGCTGATGGAGAACCCGGCTCCCAGATGGCTTAGCCTGACCAGCAGTTCTTCCAGTCCGGGATGACCGAAGACCGCCGGGCCAACCAGCCCCAGCCGCTTCCTGTATTTCAGCCCCTGCCTGGCCTGCTCTATCAGGCTGTCTATTGAGCGGAAGCGCATGGGGCTGAAAGCGGTGCTGACCAGGCAGAAGCGGCAGTTCCAGCTGCAGCCCCGCTCCACTTCGATGAGGTATAAATCGCCCAGCTCCGTATCCGGGGTTACTACCGTGGAAGCAACCGGAAAATCGTCCAGGTTGGCTGCCCGCTGGCGAATGACCGGCGTTTTCGGGTATTGAGGGACGTAGACGCCGGGCAGCGAAGCCAGGGACTTGAGCAGTTCACTCCGCCCGGTGGCGTGGACTCTGGAGAGCAGGGGAAGCACGGCAGGCAGCACCGGCTCCGCCTCACCGATGTTTAAACAGTCGAGGAACGGGGACATGGGTATCGGGTTGGCCGAAATGCAGGCCCCGCCGCCGATGACCAACGGATGTCGCTCGTCACGGTCGGCGGCGCGCAGGGGTATTCCGCTCGCTTTAAGAATCGAGACAACGTTAAAGTAGTCCAGCTCGTAGGAGATGGAAAAGGCCAGGACGCCGAAATCTGAAAGCGGCCGGCGCGATTCCACGGATAAAGCGGCCAGATTTTTCTCCCGGTTTTCCCTTTCCCAGAAGACCCTCTCGCAGACGACGTCTTCGTAGCCGTTCAGGAGGCGGTATATGGCGTGGATTCCCAGGTTGGACATGCCGACGTGGTAGGAATTGGGGTAAACAAGGGCAACCGGTAGCCTTCCGCCCCAGTCTTTGCTAACTGCCCCTTCTTCCCGGGAAGGCTGTCCTCCCCGGTGAACCTTCGGCCATCTGGATTTTCCGGTCTTGTCCCGCCTCATACGCTCATTGCTGTGATTTCCAGCAGCCCTTGAGCAGCCGGGCATTTATGGATACTATCCTGTCGGCTACCCTTCTGAGCTGCTGTGAGGTGCCCACCTTGCCGAACAGGGCTACCTCAACATTCTTCCCGTTGTCCTTTACCGCCTGGAGGGCGCTGACAAAGTCAGTGTCTCCGGCAACGAGAATGGCGACATCATAATTATTTTTAAAGCTGTGAGTTAACATATCGGCGGTTAACTGGACATCAGTCCCTTTTTCGTAGGGCGGGATGTTGGGCCAGTTGGCATATACCAGGCGCCCCAGGCGTAGTTCCAGGTAGGGTATCGCGTTCACCCCGGCGAAAAATGCCTGCTGGTGGCGGTAGCGCTCCGGCTCCTCCTTGAATCCTACCTTGGCATTGTAGTAATAAATTCTGATTAGTTTACGGCGCCCCAGTATCTTGCGGCAGAATCTGCCGATATTCAGGTCAGTTCTGTGGTAAATACCCTTCAGGGAGTGGTAAAGGTTGCTCCCATCAATGAATATCATTACCCTTTCTTCTGCCATTTCACCTCCTTGTCCGGGCCAGGTAGTTTACTTTCATTACATTATAAGACCTTTCCGGCAAAATTACGACAGTGGGGCGGATATCGGCCGGGAGATCACAGCGGGCTCTTCCCCGTTCACCTCCGGTTGCAGGCTGTTGAATCTGGATGATATAATTGGCAGAAATAAAACGCCGGGATGAATGATGAAGTTAAGCCGTGAAGAGGTACTGCATATCGCCCGCCTGGCACGTCTGGGACTGACCGAGGCTGATATAGATAAGTTCGGCGGTCAATTGTCCCACATTCTGGAGAATTTCGAGATATTGCGCCGGGTGGATACCACCGGTGTTCCACCTACCGCCCAGTCTGTGGCTCTGCAGAACGTGATGAGGGATGATGAAGTAGCTCCTTCTCTGAGGCCGGGCGAAATCCTGGTCAACGCTCCCCGCCAGGAAGGGGACTGTTTCCGGGTCAGGGCGGTGCTGGAATGATGCCGGTAAGAATTGAGGAAATAAGTTGACCGCTGACCACAACCTGCTGAGCATTCATGAGGCGCATCGGTTACTTGAGAGCAGGGAACTGTCCTCGGTTGAATTGACCAGAGCCTGTTTGGAACGCGTCTCTCAGGTGGAACCAGAAGTTGGTGCCTTTATTACCGTTGCCGACGAACTGGCGCTGCAGCAGGCGCAGGAAGCCGATGAACTCATCGCCGGGGGCGGCGCCGCCCCGCTTACCGGGATACCGGTGCTGGTAAAGGATATCATCTGCACCAGGGGTATCCGTACCACCTGTGGCTCGAAGATGCTGGAAAATTTTGTTCCCCCGTATGATGCCGCCGTGATTGAAAAGCTGAAGGGCAGCGGGGCGGTGATTATGGGCAAAGCCAACATGGACGAATTTGCCATGGGTTCATCCACCGAGAACTCGGCTTTCTTCCCCACCCACAACCCATGGGACTTGAGCCGGGTGCCCGGTGGCAGCAGCGGAGGCTCCGCCGCCGCCGTGGCTGCCGGCGAGACAATATGCGCTCTGGGCTCGGATACCGGCGGCAGCGTCCGCCAGCCGGCGGGGTTCTGCAGTGTTGCCGGCCTGAAGCCCACTTACGGGAGGGTAAGCCGGTACGGGCTGGTCGCCTTCGCCAGCTCCCTCGACCAGATTGGCCCGCTGGCTCACGATGTTACCGACTGTGCTCTGGTGCTGAATACCATCGCCGGTTATGACAGCCGTGACTCCACTTCGGTTCCTCAGCCGGTGCCCGATTATACCCGGTGCCTGACCGGTGACCTTTCCAGACTGCGGATAGGCGTGCCCAGGGCGTACTTTGTGGAAGGAATTCAGGCAGAAGTGGAGGAGGCGATGAAGGCGGCTATCGGCAAGCTGGAGGAACTGGGGGCGGAGGTGGACCGGGAGGTGTCGCTCCCCAGCACTCCATATGTCCTGGCGGTCTACTATATTCTGGCTCCTTCAGAGGCTTCCGCCAACCTGGCACGCTATGACGGGGTAAAGTACGGCTTCTCCTATCAGGGCAGCAATATGTGGGATTCGATGGAGAAGACGCGCCAGTACGGCTTCGGAGCCGAGGTGAAGAGGCGTATCATGCTCGGCACCTATGCCCTGTCCGCCGGCTATTATGATGCTTATTACCTTAAAGCCCAGAAGGTACGTACGCTGATAATACGGGAATTCAACCAGGCTTTTGAGAAGTTTGACGCCCTGGTGACGCCCACTTCCCCCACCGTCCCGTTTAAAATAGGGGAGAAGGTGGACGATCCGCTCCAGATGTACCTGAGCGATGTCTGCACCCTGCCGGTGAATATTGCCGGCCTGCCCGGCATTTCCATTCCCGCCGGCTTTGCCGACGGGCTGCCGATAGGTATGCAGGTTATCGGCAAGCCATTCAGCGAGGAGACCATACTCAATATCGCCTATGCCTACGAGCAGGCGACCGACTGGCACAAGAAGAGGCCCCCGATTTAAAGCAGTTAAAGAGGGGCGAAGCCCCTCTTCTAATCCTTCCCCCCTTTGGAAAAGGGGGGATTTAGGGGGGATTCCAGCTCCCTCCCGTTATCGCCGGCACACGCCGGGTTAAAAAAGGAGGGCAGGGTTATCTAAGGGGTCAGGATGTTAGCAGAAGGAGCCGGGTTTTTCGTTTCCTGGCTGGCCAATCCCAGCCTTACGGGGATAGGGCTGGCAGCGGCCTTCGGCGCTGTCTGGCTTGCCGGTTACTGGCCGCCGCTCTTTAAAAAGCCCTGGCTCTGGGCAGTCCTGGTTACCGGTGCGGTGCTGACGCTGGCGGCGACCGCCTTTATTCATTTGCCGCTTCAGCTCTGGCTCGGCCAGGCACTGACGCAGACCTGGAGTCAGGAAATGCTGGCAAGCTGGCTCCTGCTCGCCGGAATACCGTCCGTGCTGCTCAGCGGACTGGTACAGGAAGGAGCCAAGCTGGTACCGGCTGTTTACTGGTGGTGGCAGCAGGGCAGGAGCCTTGACCCCCGGCTGGGACTGGCTATCGGATCTGTGGCTGG
>CAZRBS010000075.1:0-6276 GCA_964598405.1 uncultured Dehalococcoidaceae bacterium | reverse complement strand
CCCCGGCTTTCTCCACGGCTACCTGAGCACTGACTATCCGGCTGGGCTGTCCCGCCCCCATCCCGACAAGCATTCTGTCCCTGACCAGCACGATGGCATTCGACTTCACATGCTTGACCGCCCGCCAGGCAAAGAGCAGGTCTTTTACCTCCGGCTCCGTGGGTTCCCTTCTGGTTACCGTTTTTAAGCTGACGCTATCCTCCGCTAGGGAGTCCGAGCTCTGCACCAGAAAGCCGCCCCTTACCCGGCGGAAGTCAAGATATCCTTCGTGAGATACGCCGTAAGCGGGCGGCAATTCCGCAACCAGAATCCGCAGACCCTTCTTGCGCTTCAGTATCTCCAGCGCCCCGACCTCATATTCGGGAGCGATGACTATCTCATAAAAGGTCTGGCTCATCTCTTCGGCGGTAGCCAGGTCAATGGTCCTGTTTGCGGCAACAATGCCGCCGAAGGCAGCTACGGGGTCGCCGCTCAGCGCCCTCCGGTAAGCCTCGGCAATGTGCTCGTGGCTGGCCAGCCCGCAGGGATTGGTATGCTTGATAATAGCCACGGAAGGCGCACCAAAGTCAGTCACCACGCCCCAGGCAGCATCGGCATCCAGTATGTTGTTAAAGGAAAGCTCCTTGCCTGCCAGCTGTTTCGCCCAGGTAATTCCGGTATCCCGGCCGGCGCCAACTATCTGCTCCGCATAGAAGGCAGCCATCTGGTGCGGGTTCTCCCCGTAGCGGAGTCCGTAGCGTTTCCTCAGAGCCAGTGTCATTTCCTCGGGAAAGATTTCCATATCCCCTCCCAGGTACCGGGAAATGGCGGTGTCATAAACCGCCACGTGCTGGAAGGCTTTATATGCCAGCCGCTGGCGCTCTTCCAGTGGCAGGTTTCCCCGGCCAAGTTTCTCCACCACCGGCTGATAGTCAGCCGGGTCTACGACCACAATAACACTGGGGAAATTCTTGGCGGCGGCCCGGAGCATAGTCGGTCCACCGATGTCGATGTTCTCCAGAGCTTCATCGAGGGTAGCCCCCTCTCTGGAGACGGTCTGGACGAAGGGATAGAGGTTGACCGCCACCAGGTCAACAGGCTCAATCTTGTTCTCGGCCAGCTCGGCCATGTGGGCGGGCAGGTTGCGCTTGGCCAGCAGGCCACCGTGAACCATCGGGTGCAATGTCTTCACCCGCCCATCCAGAATCTCCGGGAAGCCGGTAATCTCGGAGACGCCCTTCACCGGCACTTTGGCTTCTGCCAGCGCTTCCCTGGTGCCGCCAGTGCTGAATATCTCAAAACCCAGCCGACTCAAGCCCCGGGCGAAATTAACTACTCCCGCTTTGTCAGAGACGCTGATAATGGCTCGCATAAATGTCCTCTCCTCGTTAAACTTACTTGTTTTATTTGGCTGGAGTAGGATCCCGTGCAGGCCCCGGCGTTCCTCTGCCCGGCATCAACTGAACAGCCACCACTTCTTTTTCCTCCCGGTCAAAGGCTACATGAATATGCAATCTTGTCGGCTCGCCAACACGAACGTGAACATCAGTATTAATAGTCACAGACTCTGAGGGAAATGCCCTGTCCTTAGGGAGATTACCGTCGGCTATTTCCTCGTATTCTAGGCGCGACCACCCCGTAGCTTCGGAGTCATTCCAGCCAACGGCGGACCATCCTACTTCGGTACTATATACATCCGCTGTTTCCAGCCACTTTGATACCTCAGGGTGATTGAGCGCTATCTCAACAAATCTATCCTTCTCGTTGTCAGTTAGTGGCTTTATAGCTTTGGAAGCACAGCCACCCGCAACAAAAAGAGCCACTATCACCAGCAAACTTGCTACCAACCATAGTCTTTTCATCTTTAACCGCACTCCCTGTAGCCCGCTCTTTCAAAGGAGAAGGGCTTCCCCACTTTTAAACACCCCGTTAGCTAATTTATGACTACTCTTTCCTTTTCCCCCTGCTTCACCACCTCACCGATAACCTTAGCTTCGGGCAATCGTCCGATGAGTCGGTTAGTATTATCCGGCGAGCAGATGAGCACCATCCCGATACCCATATTAAAAACGCGGTACATTTCTGCCTGGTCAACATTACCTTTTTGCCGGATAAGCTGGAAGATTGGGGGCACAGTCCACGCCCGACTGTTAAGCCGTGCCGCCAGACCACGGGGCAGCACGCGGGGTACATTGTCCACCAGACCACCGCCGGTGATATGTGCCATGCCCTCAATCAGCGGTAGCAGGGGCTTTAACCGGCGGTAATAGCAGCGGTGAGGTTCCAGAAGCTCTTCGCCCAGAGTTCGACCCAATTCGGGGTAGTGCCTTTGAAACTGGTCAGCAGCAAAAATCTTGCGCACCAGAGAGTAGCCGTTGGTATGCAACCCGCTGGAGGGTAAGCCGAGTATGGCATCACCGGGAGAAATCGCCTTTCCCGATTTAATTTTTTCTTTCTCCACGGCGCCGATGATGAAGCCAGCCAGGTCATAATCTTCCCCGGAATACAGCCCGGGCATCTCGGCAGTCTCACCGCCGATGAGGGCACAGCCGACTTCCCGGCAGGCTTGAGCCAGTCCCTGCGCAATGGCTTCTACTTTTTCCGCCACCAGCTTGCCCGCGGCGATATAGTCCAGAAAGAAGAGCGGCTCAGCGCCACAGGTGAGGATATCATTGACGCAGTGATTGACAATGTCAATGCCAACGGTGTCATGCCTGGCTAGAGCGGAGGCGATTTTCAGCTTGGTACCCACCCCGTCAACGCTGGAAACCAGAACTGGCTGTTTATACCCCTTGAATTCAAAAAGCCCACCGAAGAACCCCACACCACTCAAGACCCCGGGGCGGTGGGTAGCCCTTGCCTGCTTTGCTATCAGCTCTTTGGCTCTGGCGGCAAGGTCAATATTAACGCCGGCGGCGGCATAGGTCTGCTTAATCTGTCCTACCTCCTATGCCAGAATTCCCTTTACGCTAAATTCCCAGCCCTTTATCGATAGCCTGAAAGTCGAGGCATCGCCCCATTATTTCCGAAAGTCGGGACAGCTTTTTCTCCTGATTGAATCTGGCTTTGCCCAGGGCATCTTCAATGCTCTCCACGATAGTACCGGTATCATTCCCGGTCTGAATGATGGGGACTCCTTTGCTTCCCGCGCTGTTGCGAACATAATCAATCGGTTCCGTGCCGCCGCTGATAACCAGACACTTCGTCGCGGTCTCCAGAGCAGCCATCTGCATGTCCGGGCGGTCATCTCTGATTACCGCTGCCTTCTTGCTTTTCCGGCCGAAGTATTCCAGGCCGGAGTCGGCATACATCGCCCCCAGCATGATGTTTTCCACCAGCTCCGCTGATTTATCCGCGTCACTCAGTATTTCTCCCTGAACGGAACTGGCCAGCTGGGCTACGGTAATGGCGAGGAGCGTTCTATCTTCGGGAATCACCCCTAAAATTTTTATTCCCTCTTTATCAAGCTCGGCGCTTGCTTCCCCGGTTGCTTTTTTCAGCTGGCTTACGGGCACCTTGTTCAGAACGATACCCAGCAGATTTTTGCCGAATCCCCGGTAACCGCCGGGGAACTCTGCCGCCGCCGGCTGCCCGGAATAGCCTTCGACGATGACCACCTTGGCTTTCAGCGCCTCCGCCAGAGCGGAAGCACTCTCACTGGAGCTGTCATCCGGGCTCTGCCCGCACCAGCCCTCCACAATAACCACGTCTTTATTCTGAGCGACCTCGATATAGGCTTGTCTCGCCTTATCCGCCAGGCCTTTCCCCCTGCCTATAAGGGGGCAAAGGGAGTCTACCGTTTCCGGCAGAGCCAGAAGATGCTTCATAAACGCAGCATCACCGTCGCCGCCTTCCGGCTTCTTATCAGCGAGGACTGGTTTTAAAAACCCAACCTTTTTGCCCTCACCCTGCAAATGCCTGCCGATTCCGGCGCAGATTGCGGTCTTACCGGCAGCCGCCTCCGCAGAGATTACGTATAAAGCAACCAAGCTTCACCTCCAGCTTACATTTCACAGAACTCGCTCATCTATTATAATCCCTTATCCTCTGTTGGTAAAGTGAGCTTTAGCCGGAAAATCCCCCCGGTAACTTCCCCAGGTCTATAATTGACGGCGGTTGAGTGATATAATTAACCTGAGGATGGTGGTTGATATGCACGAGGCAATGCTCTATGAGAAGACAGCCGGCTCCAGAGTAAGATGCCACATCTGCCAGTGGCGCTGCACCATCGGCCCGGAGAGGTCCGGCGTCTGCCGCATGTACCGTAACCGGGACGGCGTACTGTACAACATGAACTATGCCCGGGCGTCATCGGTGGCTGCCGACCCGATTGAAAAGAAGCCTTTGTTTCACTTCTTCCCCGGCAGCCTGGCTTTCTCCATAGGCGGGTGGGGCTGCAATTTTCACTGCCAGCACTGCCAGAACTGGGAGATTTCCTGCCCCACGGACAGCGAGCCGTGGCAAGACTCCAGAGATGTCCCTCCTAAGTTAGCCATAGAGCTGGCGAAGCGCTATAACTGCCAGGGCATCGCCTGGACATATAACGAACCCACCATATGGTTCGAGTATACTCTGGACTCCGCCAGGCTGGCCAAAGAGAACGGCCTGTATACCGTCTACGTCACCAACGGCTACATGACGCCGGAAGCACTGGACACCATCGGGCCTTACCTGGATGCCTGGCGGGTTGACATCAAGGGATTTTCGGACGCTTTTTACCGCAACCTGGCCAAAATACCCCGCTGGCGGGGCATACTGGATGTCGCCAAACGGGCTCAAGAAAAGTGGCAGATGCACATCGAGGTGGTGACAAACATCATACCCACCATGAATGACGACGACCAGCAGCTTGAGGACATCGCCAGCTGGATACGGGATGAGCTGGGAGAGCTAACCCCCTGGCATATCACCCGGTTCTACCCCCACCATAACCTGAGCCACCTGCCTCCCACGCCCATCTCCGCCCTGGAACACGCCTGCGAAATTGGCCGGAAAGCCGGACTCAAGTTCATCTACGCGGGCAACGTCCCCGGGCACCAGAGTGAGACCACCGTCTGCTACTCCTGCGGCAAGCCGGTGGTGCAGAGATTCGGCTACCAGGCAAAGGTGACAGGGCTGGAGAGTTCAAAATGCAGGTTCTGCGGGGCTGAGCTTAACTTCAGAATGGCCGAAGGAGGGGCGAAATGATGAGGAACCCGGTCGTCGCCGGGCAGTTTTACCCGGCTTCCGCTTCCCGGCTGAGGGCAATGATTGATACGCTCGTCGATAAGCAGGCGGAGAAACGGGAAGCAATTGGACTGATTTCACCCCACGCCGGGTACATCTTCTCCGGGCCGGTAGCCGGCGCCGTCGTTTCCAGAATTAGATTCAAGGATACTTTTATTATCATCGGTCCCAACCACACCGGCAGAGGAAAACCCCTCAGCATCATGACTCAGGGTAGCTGGAAAACGCCTCTGGGTGAGGTGGAAATTGACTCGGAACTCGCCGGGGGGATTCTGGACGGTTCCAGCCACCTGCAGGAAGACAGCGCTGCCCACCAGTACGAGCACTCCATCGAAGTCCAGCTGCCGTTCCTGCAATATTTCAAGCCGGACATCCGGATGGTCCCCATCACGCTGGCGTATGCCGACGGTGCCACTTACCGGGAAATCGGCAAAGAGATAGCCAGAGCGGTCAAGGAACTGAACAGAGAGGTGGTCATCATCGCCAGCAGCGATATGACCCACTATGAGCCACAGGAGTCAGCACAGAGAAAGGATAACCAGGCGATAGACGCCATACTGGACTTGAACGAAGATGAGCTGCTGAGGCGAGTTGAAGAACTCAATATATCAATGTGCGGCTATGCGCCTGCGGTCAGCCTCATCTCTGCCGCCAGAGAACTGGGGGCAAAGACCGCGGAACTGGTCAGATACCAGACCAGCGGCGATACCACCGGCGATTATTCCGCCGTGGTTGGCTATGCCGGCATAATTATCACCCCTCTTGAGATGCACCCGCTGGCGAAACTGGCCAGGAAGGCGGTCGAGACCTATGTCAAAGAGGGCAAGGTTCCCCCACCCCCGGAAGAACTCACCCCCGAGATGAAGGAAAAAGCCGGCGTCTTTGTCTCCCTCCACAAGCACGGCGAGCTGAGGGGCTGCATCGGCACCTTCGAGCCCGCGCAGAAGAACGTCGCCGCCGAGATTATGAGCAACGCCGTCAGCTCCGCCACCAGGGACCCCCGCTTCCCCCCCGTGGCCCCCGAAGAACTGGAGCAGCTGGAGTACAGCGTGGACGTGCTCAGCACCCCCG
>CAZRBS010000074.1:0-6428 GCA_964598405.1 uncultured Dehalococcoidaceae bacterium | reverse complement strand
TAACTGCGATTCCCTCTGTTTTTCCCGGGCAATTCCTTCAGAAACACGTCCATAGTGCTTAACTGCACCTCCAAGTTGATGCCCTTCAATCTCTCTGTCCAGCCATGCTAGTCCGGCGCCATAGAACCTGACTTCAATGTCATTGGGGTCTATAGTCCTTTCCGAGATTAAGTCCATCAGCGCTGCAAAGAGCCTGGTCGGGTCCTGCTTGCCAGTATAGATAGTTCCGGTATAGGTGATGGTGAACTTGGGTGTCAATTTAGCTGGGGGGATGTTCGCTTCCTCCGGGTCAAATCCGTGGGTGATGGCGTAAACGGGCTTTCCCCGGTGCAGTGCCCTCAGTTTTTCCGCCCAGGGCTCGGAGACAGTTACCAGGGCATCCGCTCCAGAAAGCGTCTTTAGTTCCAACCTTCTATCCAGCAATCTCCTCAGAGGCGAATAGTGGTAGTCATGGTTCTGTGACCAGAGGTCAGGAAAATCGGCAAGCCAGGGGAGGTTATATATACTTTTTAGTCTATTTGCCACAAAGTGGCTTGTTACTGGCCAAATGCTAATCATGGCATCTGCAGGCTCCCGTTGCAGGAGCTCATTGCCTGCCTTGATGGCAAAAGGTTTCCAGCCTCTATGTTGGTCTGGATAATTAATGATTTCCCCGCCTCGCGTCAGTATAAAATTTATCAAAGAACGCTTGGCGGTGTCACCAAAGCGTTCCCTTGTCTGTGTTTTTGTAGTTTTATGTGTATCAAATCCGAGTAACCTCAACCAGAAGTTTGAGGCATTAGAATAAGCGGGTGTTTCTATAATTCTCCACGGGGCATCGGGCTTTTCGCGCAGAGGTGCCGTCAGAATAATAGGCTCCCATCCAAATTCAGGTAGAGACTTCGCCAAGCGTATTACACGTATACTCCCGCTAATATATGGCCAAAGGTAACCTATAATGAGTACTTTCTTCATTCTTATCTTGTTCCTTCTTTGCTTTCGTTATCACTATTTGGTGGTAAAGAGCAAGTCTAGATTTACGTCATCAGCCAGCTGTTTTAGGGAAGCCAAATCAAGGCTTGGTAACCTCCCGCTATCAGAGTCTAGAATTGTAGCTAGTCTCAACCCGCACTCTTCAGCGGTGGTGAGGAACTCTAGGGGGTTATTCAGATACCGCTTCAAATTGCCAGGCTGGTACTCAGCTAGCACCCGTAGATTAGGACTACGTCGAATTAGCTGTGTCATCCCCTGTATGGCAAGCGGTTCTGAACCATCCGTATCCATTTTGACAAAGTGAACCTGATGCTCATCACAAAGAAAATCATCTAACGTAACTACCTGCACATTAACCGCTGAAACGTGATTGCCTGGAATCAAGGTATTAGAGGCCCAACCGATAGTTTGATAGAACAAGAATTCCCCCGCCTTATTGGACACGGCCTTCTGCTCTGCGACCACTTGAGTATAACCATTTCTTTCAATAGTACGCAGTAAGAGTGCGAAGTTGCGCGGGTCAGGCTCAAACGCGTAAACCCTTCCCCTCGGGCCTACGAGATTAGCTAGTAATACGGTGAAGTAGCCTATGTTTGCCCCGATATCGATAACCACATCTCCTTCTTTCACTACTTTCTGGATTTCAGCTACTCTGGCTGATGCATATCTATTTTGCAGGAAAAGTAGAGTGCCTATACCTTTGTCATGGATATTAACCAAGAGGGGAGTGCCACGCACATTCATCCACCGCTCGCTACGAGCGGTCATGAGACTATAGACAGCCCACGCAAGTTTTTTGCTGCCTGGAATGTGGTTTGTTATCCTCTCGACAAGAGGAAAAGCCGCTCTCAATAAAGACCGCTTTATGTCTGATGCAGGACTTTTTATAGTCTGGTTCTGAACATTATTCATTATCTTACCTCATTGCACCAACTTCAATAATGGCTCCCAGGTCTCTCCACCCCTCCTCAGGCCATAACTCTTGCGGAATCGCGGTGACTTTTACCCTCTCCCCAGGGACAAGCTGTTTCAGCAAGGCAGCATAATCTCTTATCCACAAGCCCCGGGAATAAACGCCGAGTCCCTGCGGGTCTTTGCCGTTTACCTCAAAGCGGTGTCGTTCCAGCAAAATCAAAGCCCGCCGGGCAACACGCAGCATCTCCTGTATAACCTTTTTAATTTTGTCCGGCCCAACGTATATCAATACCGCATCGGTCAGCACGATATCAAAGCTTTTGTCGGGAAACTGCTCCAGCCGGTCGGCTTTGCCAACCGACAGCCTTACGTTGGAAATACCTTCCGAGGCGAACAACTGTCTACCTTTTTCGATGGCTTCGGGATTGATATCAATGCCCGCAATTTCCACATTGGGAAACTTTCTGGCAAGCAAATACAGGTTCGGCCCGCAGTTGCAGCCGATTTCCAGAAGGCTGGTGAAGGGATAGAAAGCGGCTATCCTTTCCAGCAGGAAAGGACGATGGCTATGGTTCTTTGAGTCCCAGTAACCCAGCACCCATTCATCACTTTCACCTCTGTGCCTGGTATCGCCCCAGTCGTTACCCCGACGAAGGTGCCGGCTAGCCCACTCCCTTTCCCTGGCTTTGGTGCCAGTTGCCATTTCCATCCAGCGGGCGGGTTTCAGGGCAAAATAGGCATTTGCTGCCAGACGGTGCAAGAGCGGCCATCTCTTTAATTGTCTTTCCAGTGATTTTTTGACACCCATAACTCATCCGTAAAACTTATGAATACACTGAACTACAAAATTTATCTGTTCGCTGCTTATTTCGGTATTGAGCGGCAGGGAAACCACCTCTTTTGAGATTTCTTCCGTCTCGGGGAGATGAAAATGTCCCAGACCGAGCGCCTCATGATGGTGCATCGGTTTGGGCCAGGAGATTAAAACTTCAATGCCGCACTCTTTCAGATGCGCTACCAGCCTGTCTCTATCCCGAGCGCGCACCACATAATTGGTAAAGACATCGAAATAACAACCTTCACCCACCGGCGGTGGCGGCAACCTGAGTTGCGGCAGCCCTGACAGGCCCTGATGGTAAAGACTCGCCAGCTCCCGCCGCCGCTCAATCCAGCGGGGCAAATGTTTGAGCTTTACATCAAGAATTGCCGCCTGAAGGTTGTCCAGGCGGCTGTTGAAGCCGAAAAATAATATATCGCCGGTAGCGCGCTGCTGCCCGTGGTCCCTCAGCAGGCGTATCTTCCGGGCTATCTCTTCGTCATTGGTGACTGCCATGCCTCCATCACCCACACCCCCCAGGATTTTCGCCGGGTAGAAACTGAAGCAGCCGGTAAGACCTAAGGAACCCGCCTTCCCGCCGTCAAAGCTTGCCCCCAGTGCCTGCGCCGCATCCTCAATAACCGTCAGATTATGCCTGCCGGCAATGCCCATCAGCTTCTCCATGTCGCAGAGGCGGCCATTGAGGTGAACCGGGATAATGGCACGGGTCCGGGGGGACACAGCCGATTCCACCCGTCTCATGTCCATGTTAAAGTCTTCGCCCACGTCCACCAGAACCGGCCTCGCACCGCAGTGGACAATGGCAGCCACCGTAGCCACAAAAGAATGGGCGACGGTAATGACCTCATCGCCGGAGCCGATTCCCGCCGCCAGCAGGGACAGGTGCAGGGCATCACTCCCGCTGTTAAGCCCCACGGCATGCTTTACCCCCAGAAATGAAGCGATATCGCTTTCAAACTGCCTCAAATGGTCGCGCAGAATGTAATCGCCTCCTTCAAATATCCCCCTAACCGTGTCCAGCATTTCTTTCTCCAGGGAATGATAGTGGGCGGGGAAATCAACGAATGGTACTTTGTACGCCATCAATGCTCCTCCAGAATCTTTTTCACTGTCGCAATTATCTGCTCTGCCGCCGGATAATACGCCTTCTCCAGTGCCGAGCTGGCCGGAGCCGGTGTATCCGGCAGGGTAACCCGCACCGGCGGCGCCTTCAAGCAGTCAAACGCCTGCTCAACGACAACGGCAACAATCTCCGCCGCCACCCCACAGGTCTTCCACCCCCCGTCGGCAACGACCAGCCTGCCGGTCCTGGCAGCCGACTCGAGCAGAAGTCCATCGTCCAGAGGTTTTAGCGAGCGCAGGTCAACCACCTCCACATCTATGCCGACTTTTTCAAGACCCTCCGCCGCCTTCATTGCCTCAATGACCATATAGGAAGTGGTCGCTACGGTGGCATCTCTCCCCCGCTTTCTTACCACCGCTTTCCCTATGGGGGTAGTATAGAGCTCCTCAGGGACCTCCCCTTCCAGGTTATAAAGCCACCGGTCGTCTATGTAGAGAACCGGGTTATCATCCTCAACGCTGGCGACCAGAAGTCCCTTGGCATCATGCGGGTTACCGGGCATGACCACCTTAAGCCCCGGAAGGTGAGTAAAAATCGTCTGTATCGCCTGCGAGTGCTGGGCAGCCTGCTCACCGCCACGGTTGATGATTCCCCATATGGTTACGGGAGCGCTCAGCTGCCCTCCAAACATGTAATACCAGTTGGCTGCCTGGTTGGCGAGCTGGTCCATGGCGTAAAACATGAAATCCAGCCTGGGATGTACCAAAATGGGACGCATTCCAGCCATGGCGGCACCTATGGCAGCCCCGGTAATGCCGTTCTCCGATACCGGAGTATCGATGATGCGCTTCGAACCAAAACGGTCAATAAGCCCCACCGTGGTAGCCCCCACATACCACGGGCTGGTAACCCCCTGCCCGATGAGAAAGACACGCTCATCTCCAGCTATCAACTGGTGCAGGGTCTCATTAATCGCTCCCACATAAGATATCTTGCGCTCGCCAGTCATGTCCTCTTAAACACACTCAAAGATTCTTTATCATCCGGGTCAGGATAAGGGCTTTCTTTCGCGAAAGCAACCGCCTGCTCTATCTGTTCTTCTATAGCCTGGTAAATGTTTTCTTTCTCTGATTCCGATAGCACATTGCGCTCAGAGAGATATTTTTCAAGAGACCTGAGGGGACACCGGTTCATCCAGTATTCCAGCTCCTCTTTGCTCCTGAGCCCTTTGTCCAAATCATAATTCGGACCAACGTGTCCCCGCCACCGGTAGGTCATGCACTCAATCAGCGCAGGGCCATTGCCGTCGCGGGCATCTTTAATCGCCCTGCTGGCTGTTTCGTAGACCTCCAGCACGTTATTCCCGTCAACCCGGGTGCCCGGCATATTGAATGCTTCCGCCTTCCGGTAAATGCAGGTGTCAGCCAGACAGGATGCGACTGGCATATGCGTGGAATAGAGGTTGTTTTCACAGACAAAAACAACCGGCAATTTCCGGAGCGAAGCAAAGTTAAGTGACTCATAAAAGGCGCCTTCACACACCGCCCCGTCGCCGAAGAAGGCCACCGAGACGGCATCCTCCTCCCGCAGAGAGAAGGCCAACGCAGCCCCCAGCGACAGCGGAATGGTCCCGGCAACAATGGCCGAGCTGCCGGGCAGTCCTAATTCAGGCGATGCCAGGTGCATGGAACCACCCCTTCCTTTGGAACATCCAGTGACCTTACCATATAGTTCTGCCATCAGAGCGTTCATGTCACCGCCTTTGGCGATGTAATGACCGTGAGAACGGTGCGTGCTGAAGACCCAGTCGTCCTTCCTCAAGCTGGCACAGACACCGGCAGCTACCGCCTCCTGTCCGGTATACAGATGGCAGGGACAGACTATCTCCTTGCTGGCGACGAGTTCCCCGACCACTTCTTCGAACCTGCGGATTCTCAGCATCACCACATACATCGACTTCATGATTTCCGCAGGGACGTCCTTCACGTTCGCCAGATTGAGGGAACTCGGCTGGTGCTCACTCAATTTTAATCCTCTCCTCAAACCCGTAGTTCTGATACCAGCGGATAAACTCCGTTAGCCCTTTCTTCAGGTCATAGCCGGGTTCCCACCCCAGCAAATTCTTTGCTCTGGACGCATCGGCAATCAGCCTGTTGACTTCTCCAATCCGTGGCGCCACATGTACCGGTGCGATGGAACCTTTCTTCCCGCAGGAGTCAATGATGAGATTGGCTAAATCGAGGATAGATACCTCGCTGCCGTTGCCGAAATTCACGGGCTCGGTCAAGGGCTCACTGTGATTCAATGCCAGGGCAAACGCTCTCACCACATCCTCCACATAGGTATAGTCCCTCGTCTGCCGCCCATCTCCATAAATAATGGGCGGGATATTGTTCAAAACCCGGCGGGTGAAGATAGATATTCCCCCGCCGTAGCCCAAATCACGCTGGCGCGGTCCAAAGGCATTGAACAGCCTGACAATGGAAATATTCATGCCGTAGGTCTGAACATAGGCATAGCACATCCGGTCGGCAGCGATTTTGCTCGCGCCGTAAGGATGCGGGGCATTCAGGGGATGCTTTTCATCTATGGGAGCATACTGCGCTGAACCATACACCTCACTGGTAGAGGCATAGATTA
>CAZRBS010000073.1:0-6621 GCA_964598405.1 uncultured Dehalococcoidaceae bacterium | reverse complement strand
CGCCTTGGTGGCGGTGCCATCGGCCATCACCTGGGCGTAATCCCGCACCCGTTTGAGGAGGCGGTTGGCCACGCGTGGCGTGCCCCGGGCGCGGCAGGCTATTTCCCGGAGACCTTCGTCCTCCACCTCCATCTGGAGGATGTGTGCGGAGCGCTTGATGATTTTCTCAATGGAGGCCTCGTCATAGAAGTCAAGGCGATAGACCACGCCGAAGCGGTCGCGGAGGGGTGGGCTGAGCAGGGCGAAGCGGGTGGTAGCGCCAATCAGGGTGAAGCTGGGCAGGTTCAAGCGCAAATTCCTGGCGCCGGGCCCCTTGCCGATGATGATGTCCAGGGCAAAGTCCTCCATTGCCGGGTAAAGGATTTCCTCCACAGGCCGGTTCAGGCGGTGGATTTCGTCGATGAAGAGTATATCCTGGCTGTGGAGGTTGGTGACGATGGCCGCCAGGTCTCCGATGCGCTCGATGGCCGGGCCGGAGGTGACCCTGATTTTGCCCCCCGTTTCGGTGGCGATGATGTGGGCCAGGGTAGTCTTGCCCAGTCCCGGGGGCCCGTAGAGAAGGATGTGGTCCAGCGCCTCACCTCTGCCTCTGGCCGCGGCAATGGCTATATTCAGGTTTTCCTTGACTTTGGTTTGCCCGACGAAATCAGCAAGGTGGCGGGGCCGCAGGCTGGTATCAAGCGGCAGGTCTTCAGTGCTGGGTTTACCTGATATAATGCGAGCTATTTCCCCCTCACCTCCTCAATACTTCTGAAGGGAAAGCATCGGAACCGGTGTAGAGTTTGCCGGTCATTTTCTCAGCCTTACCTGAATGAAGGATTCTCTAGGCAGACGGTTCTTCCTTATCCTCTTCTGTTTCAGCTATCTGGTCTGAAGGTACGTCAGGCTCCGCGTCAGTTATCCTGTGCGTAGTCTCTTCGGGTTCTTCCTCAGCTGATAAACTGGTTTCCTCTTCGTGTTCTTCACCGGTTGTCATTTCCGGCGGCTCCCCTTCGCGTTCCTCGCCGGTGGTTATGCCCGGAGCTTCACCTGGCTCCTCCCCGGGCAGTGCCTTCACCTCTTCTTCTTCGTACGGCAGGCGGTGGGCGGGAATTAGCTTGCCGATGATTACATTTTCCTTGAGCCCGATTAGTTTGTCTATCTTGCCATAGACTGCGGCTTCGGTAAGGACTCTGGTGGTCTCCTGGAAGGAGGCAGACGCAAGCCAGCTATCGGTGCTCAGTGAAGCCCTGGTTATACCCAGCAAGACGGTGTGGGCGGTAGCTGGTTCACCACCTTCAGCCAGTACCTTGGCGTTAATATCCTCATAAACGAATCTGTCTATCAGTTCTTCAGGTACCAGGTCAGTGTCACCGGCGGAGTCAATGCGGACTTTGGTCAGCATCTGGTGGACGATTATCTCGATATGCTTGTCATTTATATTGACTCCCTGGGAGCGGTATACCTTTTGCACCTCATTAACAAGGTACTGCTGGACCGCCTCTTTCCCCAGGATGCGGAGAATGTCCTGCGGGTTTATTGACCCTTCAGTTAGCTGCTGGCCGGCTTTTATCTGGTCTCCAGACTGGACCCGGATGCTGGCGGTGGAGGGAATGATATACTCCCGTTCCTCTTTTTCTTCGTAGCTGATGAAGAGTTGCTTGTCCTGGATGGTTACCTCACCGGCAATGCGAGCCACCAGGGGTTGGCTTTCGGTGGACAGGGCGGCTGATTTTGCTTTGGTTTTACCGGCTGGCGGCTGGGTGGCCAGGACGGTACCGATATCCACCCATTGTTTGTCATTTACCATGACCTTCCAGCCAGCGGGGAGTGAATATTCGTCCCGGTATATCTCGGAACTCGCAATCCGGATTCTCCTGCCTTCTTCATTTTCTATCACGTCAGCTACCCCGTCTATTTCTGAGATAACTGCCTGTCCTTTGGGCGTTCGGGCCTCGAAGAGTTCTTCCACTCTGGGCAGGCCGCTGGTGATATCGAGGCCGACGACGCCGCCGGTGTGGAAGGTCCGCAGGGTTAGCTGGGTGCCGGGTTCACCGATGCTCTGCGCTGCGATGATGCCCACGGCTATATTGGGGTCAACCAGTTCTCCCCGGGTAAGGTCTCTGCCGTAGCACATCCGGCAGGCACCCAGTCTTGACTGACAGATGAGAGGTGACCTGACACAGACCCTGGTTATACCGGCAGCGACAATCTCATGGGCTTTCTGCTCGTTGATTTCCTCGTTGCGGTCAACGATGATTTCTCCGGTCCGGGGATTAACCACCTGACTGGCTGCCCACCGACCGATTACGCGTTCGGTAAGTGTGGGCAGAAGACCTTTCTCCGGCGTTTCGGATACCCATATGCCGGAGGTGGTACCGCAGTCCTCTTCGAGCGTGATAACGTCCTGGGCAACGTCAATCAGCCTTCTGGTGAGATAACCGCTGTCCGAGGTTCTCAGTGCCGTATCCGCAAGTCCTTTACGCGCGCCGTGGGTGGAGATGAAGTATTCCAGCACGCTGTGTCCTTCCCGCAGGCTTGACTTGATGGGGAATTCGATTATCTTGCCTGAGGGGTCGGTCATCAGTCCGCGCATGCCCGCCATCTGCGAAATCTGGGAAATGTTTCCTTTGGCTCCGGATGTTGCCATCATGTGGATACCGCCAAAGCGGTCGAGGGTGTCCGAGATAGTGCTGGTAATCCTTTCGGTGGTCTCCATCCAGATTCCCACGATGCCGTTGTACCTTTCGTCCTCGGTAATCAAGCCGCGACGATACTGGTTTTCAATAGTGACCACCCGTTCTTCTGCTTCCTGCAGCAGCTTGGCCTTGGACTGAGGAACCTCAATGTCATTCATGGCGATGGTAATCCCTGATTTGGTGGCATAGTTAAAGCCCAGCTGCTTGAAGTTGTCCAGTACCGCCGCAGTATCCTCCTCGCTTAACAGCCGGCAGCATTCGGTGACCAGTCGTTTCAATCCTGATTTGTCAATCGCTTTGTTCTGAAAAGTCAGTTCCGGAGGCAGGACCTCATTGAAGATGATGCGCCCGACGCTGGTTTTGATTCTTTGTCCATCTTTTCCCGGCTCCCTGACTTCGATTTCGGCTCTGAGGTCGACGAGGCCCAGGTCGTGGGCCAGCTTTGCCTCTTCAAAACTGCCGAAAACGGTGCCTTCTCCTCTGGTTCCGGGCCTTATGGTGGTCAGGTAGTAGCAGCCGAAGACCATATCCAGGGTCGGCGTCACTGTCGGCTCACCGCTGCTTGGCAGGAGCATATTGTAGGTACTCAGTGCCAGCTCTCTGGCTTCTCTGACGGCGGCTCTGGAGAGGGGGACGTGAACGGCCATCTGGTCGCCGTCAAAGTCAGCGTTAAAAGCAGAACATACCAGAGCGTGGACCTGAATGGCACTGCCATCAATCAGTACCGGTTCGAACGCCTGGATGCTGAGCCTGTGCAGGGTGGGAGCGCGGTTGAGCCATACCGGCCGTTCCTTGGTAACTTCTTCCAGTATATCGTATATCTCCGGTTTGGCTCTTTCCACCAGCCTCCGGGCGCTCTTGATATTGGGGGCAAGCCCCTGCATTACCAGGCGGTGCATGACAAAAGGTTTGAATAGTTCCAGGGCCATGCGCCTGGGCAGACCGCACTGGCTGAGTTTGAGCTCTGGCCCGACAACGATGACCGAGCGTCCGCTGTAGTCCACTCTCTTGCCGAGCAGGTTCTGGCGGAAGCGCCCCTGTTTGCCTCTGAGCATATCCGAAAGCGACTTTAATTTATGGTTGCCGCTGACAGAAATTGCCCGTCCCCGCCGGCCGTTGTCAACGAGGGAGTCAACGGCTTCCTGTAACATCCGTTTCTCATTGCGGATGATGATTTCCGGCGCCCCTATGTCAATCAGGTGGCGCAGCCGGTTATTGCGGTTAATGACGCGGCGGTACAGGTCATTCAGGTCGCTGGTGGCGAACCTCCCTCCGTCCAGCTGGACCATGGGCCTCAGGTCCGGCGGCAGGACCGGCAGCACCGTTAGAATCATCCATTCCGGTTTATTACCGCTGTTGCGGAAGGCTTCAACTACCCGCAGTTGCTTGCTTGCCTTCTTCCGCCGTTGCCCCGAGGAAGACTGAGTTTCTTCAATTAGCGTATTGCGCAGGTCATCCAGGTTGATGTCCCTGACAATCTGGAGGACAGCCTCAGCTCCCATGCCGGCTTCAAAGACGTGGCCGTATTTCTGCTTCAGCTCATGATATTGACTTTCGGTGAGCAATTGCCTCACGTGCAGTTCTTTCAGCCGGTCCGATTCCGTGGAGCGCTTTTCTTCAAGCTGATTTTTATCCTCGGCGGAATCACGGCGGAGCTGGTTTATTTCTTCTACAGTTGCCTGTTCCGCCTCCATCCGGGCAATTTTCTCTTCCAGGTTATTTTTATTCTCGGTTGTTTCCTGAGAGGCGTTCTCTTCAAGCTGTTGCAGTGTTTCTTGCCGTGTTTGCTCATTGATGGAGGTGACGATGTAGTGCGAGAAATACAGAACGTGCTCCAAACTGCGCGGTGACAGGTCAAGCAGCAGCCCCAGGCGGCTGGGTGTCCCTTTGGCAAACCAGATGTGGCTTACCGGGCAGGCCAGTTCGATGTGTCCCATACGTTCCCGGCGTACCTTGGCACGGGCTACCTCAACGCCGCATTTGTCACAGATAACTCCTTTATAGCGTATCTTCTTGTATTTACCGCAATAGCATTCGAAGTCTTTGGTCGGGCCAAAAATTCTTTCGCAGAAAAGCCCGTCTCTTTCCGGTTTAAGAGTGCGGTAATTGATGGTCTCTGGTTTGGTTACTTCACCGTATGACCAGCTCCTGACCTGCTCCGGCGAAGCCAGAGAGATGCGTACAGCGTCAAAATCGTTAATCTCCAGCATTTTCTTCCTTTTCCTCTTTCAGAGACGAGTCTTCAATAGCTTTAAGCTCTGCTTCTAAGGTAGGGACTTCTTCTACGGTTTCTTCAACGGGTGCTATCTTTAACTCTTCTTCATTTATTACTTCCAGGGCGAGCCCCAGGCTTTGTAGTTCCTTAACCAGAACCTTGAATGACTCCGGAACGCCGGGTTGCAGAATATCTTCGCCTTTAATGATGGCTTCATAGGCTTTGGCCCGCCCGGTTACGTCATCTGATTTTATGGTCAGCATCTCCTGGAGGTTGTGAGCGGCGCCATAAGCTTCAAGTGCCCACACCTCCATTTCACCGAAGCGCTGGCCGCCAAACTGGGCCTTGCCTCCCAGGGGCTGCTGGGTAATCAGGGAGTATGGCCCGGTGGAACGGGCATGAACCTTGTCTTCCACCAGGTGGATTAGTTTCATCATGTAGATATTGCCCACCGTCACCGGCTGGTCAAAGGGTTCCCCGGTACGTCCGTCACGGAGAACGACCTTGCCGAAGATGGGCGGGGTGAGCCTTTTTTCCGAGATTGCCCGTTCAACAGTCTTGTCCAGTTTCTCCTGGCTGAGGTTGCGACTGGGCGTGCCAAGTTCTTCAAGCCAGAGACGGAGGCAAATGCCTCTGGCCTCTCCGGGGTGAGCATCGCTGAAGGCTTTGTCTCCATCGTAGCCCTGTTCTTTCACCCAGTCAATGCCTTTTTCCAGATGGACGGCAGGGCTTCCGTTGTTATCGGAGTTGGGATTGGTCGCACCTGCCTTGTGGACTAACCAGGCTCTGGCAATGGCATCTTCAATGACAACGTCGGTGGCGCCGTCAAAGACCGGAGTGAGTACTTTGAAACCCAGCGTCTGGGCAGCCCAGCCCAGATGAGTTTCTAAAACCTGACCGATGTTCATTCGTGATGGAACCCCTATTGGGTCCAGGATGATATCTACCGGTGTGCCGTCGGGGAGGAAGGGCATGTCCTCTTCCGGTGCGATGATGGCGATAACTCCTTTATTGCCGTGGCGTCCGGCCAGTTTGTCTCCCACGGAGACTCTCCTTTTCTGGGCAATCCATACCTGCACCCACTCGTTGACCCCGGCAGGCAGGTCATCGCCGCTGTCTTTACGGGAGTAGACCTTAACGTTAATCACTTTACCCCACTCGCCATGGGGCACGCGCAGGGAAGTATCCTTGACGTCCCGCGCTTTCTCGCCGAAGATAGCCCGCAGCAGTTTCTCCTCAGCGGAAAGCTCGGTCTCTCCCCTCGGGGTAATTTTGCCCACCAGGGTATCATCCGGGCCTACTTCGGCACCGATGCGAATGATTCCAGCTTCGTCGAGTTCACGCAGGCTTTCTTCGCCCACGTTGGGTATATCTCTGGTGATTTCCTCGGGGCCCAGTTTGGTGTCCCGGGCCTCCGTTTCATGCTTGGCAATGTGGATTGAGGCGAATTTATCTTCTTCAACCAGGCGGCTGCTGATAATAATGGCATCTTCGAAGTTATAGCCTTCCCAGCTCATAAAAGCGCACAGGACATTCTGCCCCAGGGCCAGTTCTCCCTGCTCGGTAGCCGAGCTGTCAGCCAGGACCTGGCCCTTTTCCACCCGGTCGCCTTTACTCACCAGCGGGCGCTGGTTAATACAGGTCCCCTGGTTGGTGCGGACAAATTTCAGCAGTTCGTATTCGTCTTTACTGCCGTTATCCGCGGTGGTGATAATGCGATATCTGGCT
>CAZRBS010000072.1:0-7222 GCA_964598405.1 uncultured Dehalococcoidaceae bacterium | reverse complement strand
CTTCGAGGAGTCTCTCTACTATTCAGCTTGAAAACCTATTTTGGACAAGAATGCAATCAAAGAGGGAATGATAACTCTGCTCAGAAGCGGGATGCTCAAAGTGAAAGCGGATATTACCAACCCGGTAGAAGTCCTGCGCAACGCCTACTCGGTAGACTAGTCACAAGCCCCTTCAGTTCGCCCGGCGGAGATTCAAAAACTAAATACTTTTGGGTGAGGGAATGGTTTACCAATACGTGGCCTATACGGAAAGTGGAGAGATAGTCAAGGGCAGACTGGCTGCCCCGGATGAAGAGGCGGCTACCGACCTGCTGGGTTACGCCGGTTACCAGGCAATCAGCCTCAAACCGCACGTGCCGTTCGTCAACCTGGACAAACTAGCGGCAATATTCTCCCGGGTGAAACCGAACGAGATAATACTCCTTTACCGCCAGCTGGCCATGCTTCTTGAATCCGGCATAGATATCGTCACCTCTCTGGAGCTACTGCGGGAGCAATCAACCAGCCGTGCCCTGAAAAAGGTTTTCGGCGAGGTAATCTCCGACCTGCGCGGCGGCAACCAGCTCTCGAAAGCGCTGGACAAACACCCTGACGTCTTCCCCCAGATTTATTGCCGGCTACTGAACGTCGGCGAACAGAGTGGAGACCTTGAGACAGTGCTCAGGCAGATAGCCGATTATATGGAGAAGGAAATCACCACCAGCAAAGAGACCAAGAGTGCCATGATGTATCCGGTGATAACCTTCCTGGTGACCATTGTGGTAATGGGCATATTGATAACCTTTGTCCTGCCTTCTTTCGGCAGTTTATACGGCTCGCTGGGGGTCGATTTGCCCCTCCCCGCCCAGATACTCATCACCGCTGCCGCCAGAGTTAAAAGCTATTCGGCTCATTTCATGCTGGCACTGCTCACCGCTGCTGGAGCGGGTTACATCTATCTGAAGACTCCAAACGGTAAATACAAACGGGACAAGCTGCTTCTCAAACTACCGGTAATCGGCCGCGTGGCGCAGCTCAGCGAATTGGCCCGCTACTGCCGCAGTATCTCCCTGTTATTCCGCACCGGTCTGCCCCTGACCGAGGTGATATCCCTGGTGGCCCAAAGCAGCCGGAATAAAGCCCTGGCCGGGGCACTTATGGATATCCGGCAGGACATGGTTAAAGGCGAAGGGCTGTCCGGGCCGATGTCAAGGAACAAGCTCTTCTTGCCGATGATGGTACAGATGGTCAGGGTGGGCGAGGAAACGGGAAACCTTGAATCTACCCTGCTGGCGGTAGCCCGGAGCTATGAAGCTGAAACTGAAGACAGGACCCGCTACCTCATCTCGCTCATCCAGCCGGCAATGACGCTGGGTATAGGGCTGGTAATTGGCCTTATTGCCCTGTCCCTGACTTCAGCCATGTATTCCATGTACGGGCAGGGGTTCTAGCCCATGATAAAGGAAAAGATAATGCGAATACTCAGGAGGTTAACAGCCTTCGCCAGAAATGAAGCAGGGACAACCCTTATCGAAACGGTGGTGGCCCTGGCTGTTCTCGGCGTGATTGGAGTTACCTTCCTCAGCGGGCTGGCGACGACTTCGAAAGCCGCCTTCATCTCCGATGAGCGGACCACTGCGGAGAGCCTTGCCCAGAGCCAGATGGAGTGGGTCAAGAATGCCGCCTATTCCTGCAATGCCACCGATTATTCCCCCGCGCCGGTGCCGGCCGGCAAGGATTACACGAATTACTCGGTGGCAATCACCGCCGCGCCCCTGCACGCCCCCGATGATGGCATCCAGAAGATAACCGTTACCGTAAGACGCGCTGGAGAAGGGATAATGATACTGGAAGGCTACAAGGTAGACAGATGAATTCAGGCGAGAAGGGTTTCACCTATATCGAGCTGATAGTGGCTCTGGCAATTATAGTCCTGGTAAGCGGCGCCGCCAGCCTGGCTATATTTCAGGTCTTCAAGGGCACCGGGCGCAATAACGATTATTTAACGGCGGCGCACCAGGTGCAGAATGCCGGTTACTGGATTAGCCGTGATACCCAGATGGCACAAAGCGTGAACGTCGATAACCTGACCTCTCCGGACTTTCTAATCCTGAGCTGGACCGAGTGGGATGAAGCGGATGAGCCAATCTACCATTCAGCCACATACCGCTTTGAAGACCTTGATGACGGAATCGGGAAACTCAAACGGGAACACTGGAGTAGCACCGGCGCCAACGAAGAAGCCCTGGTAGCCAGACACATCTATTACGACCCGGATGACCCGGATGACACCAGCCAGGTTGACTATGAGAAGCCCGTGTTAACGGTGCAACTGACCGCCCTGTTAGAGGCTGCCATGGAGACCATGGAGACCAGGGAATACCGGATTAAACAGCGTCCCAATCTTTAAACTGGTGAGAGCGTTATGGTAAGGCTTCTGAAACGAATACTGAGCGGCGAAAAGGGACAGGCCCTGCCGATTGTTCTGGCTCTGCTGGTCATCGGCGGGCTGACCATCGCCCCCAGCCTCAATTATACCGCCACCAGCCTGGACGGCAATCGCATCATCGGGGAAGGCACGAAGGGGGTTTACGCCGCCGAGGCCGGCATAGAAGACACTCTGTGGGCTCTGATAAACGGCGTGTCACCATCCTCACAGCTGGCGGAAAACATCAATCAGATGGAAGTAACCATACAGACCGAGGATAAAGGAACTTATACCATATACCTTGGTGAACTAATACAGGCGGGCGAACACAATGACTACCTTGACGTGGACGGAGATATGGCTTGGGACGAAGATGCCCAGGCTTACCGGTACACCATCACTGTCACCTGGCAGCCCGACTCGGGAGCACCCACCATCCATCTGGAGAGAGTGGGGGCAAAAATTCCCGCCGACTACAGCTACCAGGCAGGGTCAGCGGCCCTTTTCCCGGAAAACCTGTCCGCCGATGAACCGGACGAGACCCTAGATACATACGGGGCTTACCTGCTTAACTGGGAACTCAGCTCCCCCTATCCCAGCGTTTCGGAAGACAACCCGGTGCAAACTCAAACTTTCTATATTACCGGAGAGGGAAGCCAGGAAGACCATTATGCCTGGGTGGTGGCGAACCGGGATGATATCGGGGAAGTGGGAGAGATTACCGGCACCGCATATAAAATTACCGCCACGGCAGTACGCCCGGAAAACGGCGAGACCACCGCCAGAATAATAGCCGAGGTTATGATAGAAGACGGAGGAGCGGTATATATCCTCTCATGGCAGGTACTAAATTAATCGGAAAAGACGGGAGCAGACATTGAAACTGAGCAAAAAAAGCTGGCTGCTTATCAGCATCGGCGTTTTTACCATTATGTTTGCCGGTCTGTGGACAGTTCACTCCCAGCAGGTCAGCGAGCAGAAACAGCTGGAAGACAAACTCAACACCACCACGATGAAACTGAGCGGGTTTGAAACAGAACAGCTGCTAAGTCGCCAGGGAGAACTGGAAGAAAAGCTGAATCAAACGTTATCCCAGTCGGAGGTCGCCCGGGAGACGCTCTCCCGGTCAATCGGCAGCATTACCATCAGCGGTATCATGTTTGATATTGCCGAAGAGTACAATGTGGAAGTAACCGAGCTCGGCTCACCCGGCCCAGCCGGCGCGGAACTGGCCGGACTCTCCTGCTCCAGCCTGCCCCTGAATGCCACGGTCAGAGGGGATATGCCTGACCTGGTCGGTTTCATCACCAGACTGAACGGTGACCTGAAGAACGGCACCGTAAATTCAGTGGAAATAAACGCTCCCGAAACGGCTGATGAGAAGGCTACCGCCAATTTCCAGATGGTTATCTATTCTTACCGGGGTGGTTAGATATGGCGAAGAAGACTACCAGTTTATATCTTGATGACACCAGCATCCGGCTGCTGGTAACCCGCGGTCAGCAGGTGAAAAAGTGGGCTGACGCGGTGCTGGAGCCGGGACTGGTCAAAAACGGCGTTGTCCTTAAAGAGGCAGAAGTTGCCGCCAGAATCAAACAGCTCTTCAAAATTCTAAAGGTAAGGACAAAGAAGATTATCGTGGGCATCAGCGGGCTCCACTGCCTATCCCGGCCAATCACTCTGCCCCAGCTGCCCGGGGAGATGCTGGATGAAGCGGTGAGGCGGGAAGCAAAAAGAGCTCTGCCGGTACCCCTGGAACAGCTCTACCTGTCATGGCAGAAAATTGAGGGCTCGCCGGGCAAAACGCAGGTCTTTCTGGTGGCCATACCCTGCAAAACGGCTGACGCCATGTTCAAAACGCTGCGCCAGGCGGGACTTAAGCCGTATCTTATGGACCTGAAACCGCTGGCTTTAGCCAGAGCCGTGAGCGAAAATACGGCGATAATTGCTGACGTCCAGCCAACCGAATTTGACATCGCGATTAAGGTTGACGGAATCTGCCAGCCGGTCCGTACCGTTCCCCTGCCCGGCAAGGCAACTTCCTGGGCAGAAAAACTGCCACTGATAGGAAACGACCTCAGCCGAACCGTTGAGTTCTACAACTCCAATAATCCAGAAAAGCCTCTTACCCCCTCGGTACCTGTATTCGCTTCCGGAGAGCTGGCCAGAGAGCCGGGGCAATGCCAGTCTTTATCAGAAGCGGTGGGACACCCCGTCCTGCCAATGACACCGCCGCTGAACTGCCCCGGAGCAGGCTTGGACCCCGGCAAATACATGGTCAACATGGGGCTGGCTCTCAAAGAGACAGGAGCAGAGAAGGAAGCAGAACCTTTAGCCACCAACCTGAACATTATGCCCGCCCCTTATTGCCCGAAGCCGATCTCTTTAACCAACATCATCGCCGTACCTACCATCACCACAGCCATCGGCCTGCTCCTTTTCCTGCTGATGCTCATTCAAAACGTCTCTGCCGACGTTACCACAATGCGTGGGCAGCTGCATACTACCGACCAGCTCCTGCAACAAAAGCTGGCGCAGAGGCAGGAACTGACCGCCAGAATCACCGGGCTGGAAAACCAGATTGCCGAAGCAGAGGCATCCGGCAATAACCTCATCGCCGCGCTCAACAGCATTGAGAGCCAGAGCAGCCGGGGCAACGCCATGGAAACGGTGGTGGAGCGCCTGCCGGACGTCATAAGCCTGACCCATATCAGTTACGACGACAGTACACTAACCGTAAACGGACAGGCCCCGGATGAAGAGAAGGTCCTGTCATACCTCGGAGAGCTGGATTCCAGCGGTGAGTTCGCCGGGATTACCATCACCAGCATGAGAAGAGTTGAAGGCGGAGGGATGGATTTTACCCTGATGCTTGTGGCGGGAGAATAAGAAAAATGGATATTTTTACCATGGTCAATCTGGCTGCGGAAAAGGGCGCTTCCGATTTGCACCTGGTTGCCTCCAGTCCGCCCCTGTTGCGCATTCACGGCGTCCTGCAACCGGCAGCCGAAATGGCACCGCTGACCAGCGATGATATCAACCGGGCATTCTGCCAGATAACTTCAGAAAGGGAAAGGGAGGAGTTTCAGCACCGTATGGAACTGGACTTCGGCTATACCCTTCCCGGCACCGGCCGCCTCCGCTGCAACGCCGCCAGACAGCGTGGAACGCTCATCCTCACCATCCGGCTGATACCGCTGGCTGTTCCGGCTATTGAGGGTCTTGGACTACCGGAAGTATGCAAAGAGCTTATCCTCAAACCAAGAGGGCTGATAGCGGTAAGCGGCCCCAGCGGCAGCGGCAAATCGACCACCCTTGCCGCCATGCTCAACTACCTGAACGGCATCGAAAGCCGCCGCGTGATTACCATTGAAGACCCGATAGAGTACGTTTATGCCAGCCAGAACTGCACCATAACCCAGCGTGAACTGGGGGCTGACACCCTGTCTTTTGCCGATGCGCTGAAGCATGTCTTACGGCAGGACCCGGATGTCATTCTGGTCGGGGAGATGAGGGACACGGAGACGGCAGCAGCGGTATTGACCATAGGCGAGACGGGGCACCTGATTTTGACCACCGGACATGCCACCAGCGCCTCGCAGGCTGTAGAGCGGATAATAGACCTCTTCCCTCCACACGAGCGCCACCTGGTCCAGTCGCGGCTGGCAAGCCTCCTCCTCGGCATACTGTGCCAGGCCCTCATCCCCCGGGCTGATGGCCAGGGCAGAGTGCCCGCAGTTGAGGTCATGATGGCCAGCCCGGCGGTAAGAAACACCATCAGAGAGGGCAGGATTCACCAGCTGCCCAATGCCATGCTTACCCAGGCCCGGCTGGGAATGGTGCTGTTTGACCAGGCACTGCTGAACCTTTACCGCCGGGGAACGATTGACCGCGAAAACGTTTTTGCCTTCTGCAACGACCCGGAAGAAGTCGCCAAGCTCATCGGCAGAGCCGAAGCACGGTAACCCGGCTGGCATTCCAGGCCAGACCAGGCTGTCTCCTTGACTGGCGGCAGAAAAACCCTCAAAATACGACGAAATGGAAGTCGCGTTAATAGTTGCCTTTGCCCTGCTCGGCACCGCCGTCGGCAGCTTCCTCAATGTCTGCATCGACCGCCTGCCGGAAGGCAAATCAATAATCCGTCCGCCATCCCACTGCGATAGCTGCCAGCGCCTCCTCGCCCCGAGAGACCTCATCCCCGTATTCAGCTACCTGTGGCTGCGGCGCCGCTGCCGTTACTGCCAGGCACCCCTCCCCGCTCGCTCCTTCTGGGTGGAAATTGGCAGCGGGTTTCTGTTTGCCGTTGCCTACTGGCACTCTGGACTCAGCGCCGAGTTCGCCATTACCGCCGTCTACGGCAGCCTGTTCATCGTCATCGGCGTCATTGACCTGGAACACGGGCTTATCCTGAACAAGGTGGTCTACCCGGCGGCAGCGGTTGCCCTGATTATCGGCTTCCTCGAACCCCGGGCAGAGGTTATCTCCCACCCCTGGCCGGAATTTATCAGCGGAGTTATCGGCGGGGCTATCGGCTTCGCCTTTCTCCTGCTGCCGGTCCTCATCTACCGGGAGGGAATGGGATGGGGAGACGTCAAGATGGCTGGCCTGATAGGCCTGGTTACCGGCTTTCCTCTGGTCTTCGTCGCCCTGATGATGGGAATAATCCTCGGCGGGCTGGTAGCCGGAGCTTTACTCGCGCTCAAAATAAAGAAACGGAAAGAGGCCATCCCCTTCGGGCCCTTCCTGTCGCTGGCAACCATAGCCACCCTGCTCCGGGGAAGCGACATCCTGGGCTGGTACCTGGGACTTTTCTAG
>CAZRBS010000071.1:0-7370 GCA_964598405.1 uncultured Dehalococcoidaceae bacterium | reverse complement strand
GGTGTCTTGTTTAAGATTGGCGTCATTCCAAAAATTGTATGAAACGGACTTATTATAAACCGGGTCTAAGAACGTTTCTACGATCTTGGCCGCGACGCAGTACCTTTTCTCGGCCGAGAAATAAATAGGAACGCATCGCGCTTGCCCAAGCTGCTTTATGAGGGATAGGATTGATTCTTGGCCTTTCTTTGTTTTGACTAACGCCGCCCCTTTAATCTCCGCGGAACCAGAAATGTGCTTTTGAAGAATATTGTTAACAATGGCTGTGACCTTAGCGTCATTGTCTTCGTAGGTCCACCAGCCAGCAAGGACATAGAAGAGCTGCGTCGGATCAATGTAGTTTCCACCGGTATTCCCGGATTCGTCGCAATAGACTACCGCCTTCCTCATTTTCGAATGCAAACCTCTTTATCGCTACTTTTGGTGAACATCTCATCAAATTTCTTGGCTACCGCTTCTGTAGTCCCGGATCAACGTGGCTATAAATATCCAAAGTCATTCCAATGCTGCTGCGTCCCTATCTTTCCTGCACGATTTTCGGATTTATTATCTGCTTGATCATTATACCACTCGCGATGCAAGAAGCTGTTTCCATGTTGGCTAGTAGGTTGGATGGGAACCCTGAATCTTAGTATCAGTAGTTCCAACCGATGGCCATGGGAACGTTACTGAAAAGACTCTTTCTGAAAGCAGCCGGCGACGACTCTGGATGGTTCTAGGTATCGTCCCCTTAAGTGGAGCTGAGGAGACTCGAACTCCTGACTTCCTCCGTGCAAGGGAGGCGCTCTCCCAGCTGAGCTACAGCCCCGCATTACAGTAGCCATTATAGCATCCCAAGGCTGTTTTTGTCTCCCGTCTTCCTTGTCAGTCACCGGTATTGTTGCTATACTGAATGCGTTACCGGGTAGAGATAAGCCATGGAATTTGAGACTGTCATCGGGCTGGAAGTCCATGCCCAGTTGCTGACCAGAAGCAAGATGTTCTGCCGCTGCAGTGCTGATTATGCCAGTGCGCCGCCCAATACTCACGTCTGCCCGGTGTGCCTGGGTATGCCCGGAGTCCTGCCCGTCATCAATAAGCAGGCGATTGAGTACACCATGATGACTGCCCTTGCTTTGCACTGCACTATTTCCGAATGCACCAAGTTTGACCGCAAGAACTACCCCTACCCTGACCTGATGAAAGGTTACCAGATTTCACAGTATGACTCCCCGATCGGGCATGGGGGCTGGCTAACGATTGACGTTGACGGGGGCAAGAGGAAAATAGGTATAACCCGTGTCCACCTGGAAGAGGATGTGGCCAAGCTGATGCACCGTACTTCCCCGGAGGGGGAGGACTACAGCCTGGTGGACGTTAACCGCTCCGGCGTGCCGCTGATGGAAGTTGTCGGCGAGCCTGACATACGGTCACCGGAAGAGGCCCGTCAATATCTGGTAAAGCTGCGCAGCATACTCCAGTACCTGGGGGTATCCACCGGCAATATGGAAGAGGGAAGCTTCCGGTGTGATGCCAATATCAGTATTCGTCGCAAAGGCAGCTCGGAGTCTCTGGCCAAGGTTGAGGTCAAGAATATGAACAGCTTCAGGGCAGTCTACCAGGCTATGGACTATGAGTCCAGACGGCAGAGGAAGGCCGCCGCGGAAGGCAGGAAGCTTGTCCAGGAGACCAGGGGCTGGGTGGAGGCGAAGGGAAAGACCGTTGCTCAGCGCAGCAAGGAATATGCCCATGACTACCGTTACTTTCCCGAACCGGACCTGCCGCCGCTGTTTATCAGCCGCGAATGGGTGGAGGCGGTAAGGGAAAGGCTGCCGGAGCTGCCCGAAACCAGGCGCGACCGGTTTATGGCTGAATACGGGCTGTCGCGCTATGATGCCCGCCTGCTTACCAGCTCCAAGGCAATGGCTGACTATTTTGAGTCTTACATGAAAGAAGCGCCGCATGGCTGGTCGCCCAGAGAAAGCGGGAAAAAGCTGGCCAACTGGCTGCTGGGCGAATTTTTGCGCTTGCTCAATGTCCGGGACCTTGAGATAAAGGACGCCGGAATTACCGCCAAAAATTTCTGGATGCTAATCGATTTCATAGAGCGCGGCGTCATAAGCGCTACGAGTGCCAAAGCCGTATTTGAAGAAATGTTTGATACGGGTAAAAATGCCGGAGAAATCATCACGGAACGCGGGATGGGCCAGATAAGCGATGCCCGGCAGCTTGAAGAGATTGTCGTTGAGGTGATAAACTCTAATGTCCAGCCGGTGGCTGACTATAAGGCGGGGAAGGAGCCAGCGCTAAAATTCCTCGTCGGACAGGTGATGAGGGCGACCAGAGGGCGCGCCAATCCGTCGCTGGTGAATGAAGTGCTGAGGAAAAAGCTGGCGGAAGACTGAAATAAGGGGGAAGAAGGGTAACCGATGCAAACCTACTTGAGTGTAGCTCAGATAGTGGTATCTGTAGCTCTGGTACTGATTATATTGCTCCAGGTTCGCGGTGGGGGGCTGGGAGGCATCTTCGGCCAGCCTGATGCCGTTTACCGGACCAAGCGGGGCGTGGAAAAAACGATGTTTCAGCTTACCATCGCGCTGGCAGTGATATTCATCATCATGGCGATAGTGTCAGTACGCTTTGCTTAGCCCCGCCTGCGGGAGGACGGATAGCTACCGCCTTCACCTGGAGCCATCATCAGCCGGGTCTGGAAACGGAGGGAAAATTTGATAAATCATCCTGTTTTAAGCTCTGGCGCTATTGACAAATAGTCCTGTCTCTGCTACTCTTGCTTCACAGTATCAATACAAGGAGGTAAGGAAATGCCGCAAGCTTACTGCATGAAGTGCCGCAAGAAAGTCGAGATCAAGAATCCGCAATCGGTTACACTCAAAAATAAGCGCCCGGCCACGCAGGGTACTTGCCCCAGTTGCGGGACCAAAGTCTTCCGCATTGGTAAGGGCTAATCACTTAATCCGGTACCCGATTCGCATCGGGCATTATTTTTTTGACGGCCTCATCACAACGGCAGGTTGCAGGTGGGCCTGAAAGAGGTTCACTGCAATCTAGATTTAATCGATTTAGTCCCGCGGTTATGGATTCAGACCAGTAGCCGGGATGATATCGTTTCGATTGAAGGCATTGTCGCTGGCAGTGCCTTCTGTTTTTTTGGCCTAACCTGTGGAATTCACCGGATAATCGAACTGCCCGACAGGCAGCCTGGCAGAGCAGGCCAGGCGGTCTTTGCTGAGTAAGTGCGCAGTTGCGTAACTGCGCTTCTATTGTATGGCGAGTTCTTTCATAAGAAGGTCAATAGATTCTTCAGACGGGACTCGTTTATATGTTATATCTGTGCCCTTTTTGGTGTCTTCCAGGTTGACCCCGAGCCCGGCGAGCTTGTTTCGTATTTCATCGGCCCGCTGCCAGTTTTTGTGTTTCCGGCAGTCAGCGCGTGCCTCAATAAGGCGATTGACGCGAGCATTAACCGTATCCGGTATGACTGTAAGCGCACCTCTTACAATTGTCTTTCCAGACACTTTACCTGAAAGGGAGATTGTTCGCGGCTCTGGAAGCTGTAATCCCAGCACCTCCCGTGCCAGCGACAGGAGAAGCTCTTTTGCATCCTGAAAGCCAAGACCGGAATCCGCCGTCTGGTTTATTGCCCGGGCCAGGTCAAATAAGACCGCCAGCGCCTGGGGGGTGTTAAAATCATCATCCATCGCTTCAACAAAACGCTTTCGGTAAGCTTCAACATCTATTTTCCCGCCGACTTCATTTCTTTCTTCATTTCTGATGGACTGCCTTAGCCTTTCAGCCCCTTTCTCCGCAGCCTCCAGTATTTCCTCGGAATAAGTGAGGGGACTCCTGTAATGAGAACTGAGGACGAAGATGCGGATGGCATCAGCGCTGAACTTTTCCAGCGCCTGTTTTATCGTGATGAGGTTTCCCAGTGACTTGCTCATCTTCTCCGCACCCAGCTGCACCATGCCGTTGTGCAGCCAGTATCGGACGAAAGGCTTCTGCCCGGTAAAACTTTCCGACTGGGCAATCTCGTTCTCATGGTGGGGAAAGACCAGATCCTGCCCGCCGCCGTGGATGTCCAGGGTGTTCCCCAGATATTTCAGTGACATGGCGCTGCACTCAATGTGCCACCCCGGCCTGCCCGGCCCCCAGGGGCTTTCCCAGCTTGGTTCACCGGGCTTTGACGCCTTCCACAGGACGAAATCCCCGGGGTGCTCCTTCTCTTCCCCGAATTCAACATGCGTGCCGGAAATAATTGAGTCGAGCTTGCGGTGAGACAGCTTGCCGTAGTCGGGCACATTTCTTACCCGGAAATAGACGCTTCCCCGTGCCGGATAGGCATACCCTTTATCTATCAGCCCCTGTACCACCCGTTTGATTTCCTCTACGTGCTCCGTAGCCCTGGGGTATTCATCCGTTTCCGCTTTCATGATGTTCAGCGCTTTCATGTCTTCATCAAAGCTGCCGGTGTACTGCTGCACCAGCTTATCGGTGGAGACCCCGCGCTGATTGGCGCGGTCTATAATCTTGTCATCAATATCGGTGATGTTCTGCACGTACTTCACTTCGTATTTCTTGTACCGTAGGTAGCGACGGATAACGTCGAATATGATATAGCTCATGGCGTGCCCCAGGTGAGCATCGTCATAGGGGGTTACCCCACAGACGTACATATTCACCACGTCGCCCCGGGACGAAAACTCTTCCTTCTGTCCGGAGAGGGTGTTAAAAACTTTCATTCACATCTCCTCCAGTGTCGCTACGGCGTAAGCGGCGATTCCTTCGCCTCGTCCGGTGAAGTCCAGCTTGTCTGAAGTGCTTGCCTTCACGCTTACCTGACCGGTATTGATGCCCAGTGTCCGGCTGATTTGCTGGCGCATCCGGTCGATAAAGGCTCCCAGGCCGGGTTTCTCCGCCACGATAGTTGCGTCAACGTTGTTTACCTGCCAGCCATTTCTGGCCAGTTCGTTCCCGGTTCTTTCCAGGAGGACAAGGCTGGAAATGTCCTTGTATTCGGGTTCGCCGGGCGGGAAGTGGCTGCCGATATCTCCCAGGGCGGCTGCCCCGAACAGGGCATCAATAATGGCGTGAGTCAGTACATCGGCATCGCTCCAGCCGCTGAGTCCCTTTTCGAAAGGGATATCCGTTCCCCCGAGCACCAGGCGGCGCCCGGAAACGAGGGAATGAACATCAAAGCCGAAGCCGATACGTATCTTACCGCCCATGTTTCTGCCACAGAACCCTGGCCAGAGCCAGGTCATCTGGAGTGGTTATCTTTATGTTGTCGTAGGCACCCATGTATAGCTTGACCTTATAGCCCAGCTGCTCTACCAGTGAGGCATCGTCGGTGGCATCACCATTCGCCTTTTGATAAGCCCCGGTTATTATTTTGATGTGGAATACTTGCGGTGTCTGTACAGCCCACAGATTTCGACGTGGTGGCGTCTGGTGTACTATACTGTCGTCCCCGGCGAGCTTAATCGTGTCTTTTGCCGGGACAGCGGCGGCGGCGGCGCCGGTCTCTCTGGCTGCCTCCAGCCCGCGCTCAATCAGGTCCGCGGTCACCAGCGGACGGGCACCGTCGTGGATAACCACCCAGTGGCACCGGTCAAGTCGCTTGAGCCCCGCCGCCACGGAATCCTGACGCCTTTCCCCGCCGAGGCAGACGTCGCTCACCTTGGACCATTCTTTGCCGGTCACCAGGTGCCGGCATGCTTCCTCCTTCTCTCCGCTGACCACTATAACTATCTGGTCAATAACCCCGCATTTTTGAAAAGGAAGGGTGGTCCGGAGCAGGACTGGCTTGCCGTCCAGAAGGGCGAAGAGCTTGTCAATTTCTCCCATCCGCTGGCCCCTGCCCGCGGCGACGATAATTGCCCCTGCCCTGTGCTCTTTATCCTTTGCCATTATGAGGTTTATTCCCGCCAGCTAAGTTGAGTTTACACGTATTGTCGCTGGATTTCAAATAGTGCTAAAATGTCTGGCGGAGGTAAGCCAGATGGTAGCGGATAAATATGCTTCAAGGCGATTTGATACGAGGGATGAAGCGGCGGTAGATTTTGCCGTCCTTGAGACCATCCCTTTCGATTACGCCGGCTCAGCGACCGAGGTGGTCTATGAGACCGATGAGTTTACCTTCGTCTGCCCCTGGACCGGGCTGCCCGACTTTGCCCGGCTGGTGATACGCTACACCCCGCACCGCTCCCTGGTAGAGCTAAAATCTTTGAAATACTACCTGACCTCCTTCCGAAATGTAGGTATCCTGCAAGAACACGCGGTCAACCGCATTCTCCAGGACCTGGTGCGGCTTCTCCAGCCTGTTTCCATGACCGTGGGGGCTGAATACAGGGAGAGGGGCGGTATCAAGACCAGAGCGGTGGCTAATTATAACAGAGATAATCAGAGAGGAGTCAATTCATGAAAGTAAGCCATTATCTTGACATCAAGCCGAAAGAAGAAGTCCCCGGAGCGGCCATGCGGGAAGTTATTACCGCTGCCGACGGGGCGCCGAATTTCACCATGCGCGTCATTGAGGTCAAGCCCGGCGCTTCCACCCCGTACCACAACCACCCCTGGGAACATGAAGTATTTGTGCTTGCCGGCGAGGGGGTGGTCAAAGGGGGGCAAAAAGAGACCAGGATAAAGCAGGGCAGCATTGTCTTCATCCCCCCCGATGAGCAGCACAACTTTACCAGCAGCAGCGAGGAGCCACTCTGTTTTGTCTGACTCATCCCCAACTGCACGCTAGTTGTAGCGTGTAAGATAGCCTGTCGGCATCAAGGATAATTCCCGGCCACCGGTTGAAAAGGCGACGGCAGTTTGTCCTGCGGCCCAGGCAGAAGGGCGCCGGGTGACCCACAAACTTTTCCGAACAGGACAGGCCAAGAATTACTCATTTGCGCAGTGGAGTATTGACGTAATTGCGCAAATGCTCTATAATCGGGCTGGGGGGACAGAGATGCCGGTTATTTGCGTCGCCAACCAGAAAGGCGGGGTCGGTAAAACGACCACGGTCGCCGCCCTGGCCGAGGGCTTAAGCGAGCACGGGAAGCGAGTCTTGCTCGTCGACTGGGACCCGCAGGCCTGTCTTACCATCACCATGGGACTCAATCCCGATAACCTCGACCGTACCGGGTATGATATCCTCGCCCGCATCGTCAGAAACAAGCGCAGCCCGTCAACCCGGGATGTCATCGTCCGCACTGGCGACCCCAATATCGACCTTGTCCCGTCTAACATAGAGCTATCGCAGGCCCAGCTTGACCTGGTGGGAGCCTTCACCAGAGAGATGATATTGAAGGAAATGCTCCAGCCGGTGCGCCAGTCCTATGAATACATACTGATAGATTGTCTGCCCAGCCTGGGCCTGC
>CAZRBS010000070.1:0-7542 GCA_964598405.1 uncultured Dehalococcoidaceae bacterium | reverse complement strand
ACAGAAAGAGTACTCGCTGCCGCTAACTATTTCCACACCTTTTGATTGTATCTCCCAGAAGCCGTACGCTTGCGTTCCTGGTTTCCTGATGTCATCCCGAGTTTCCCGAAAGCGAGAGACCACTTGAGTTATGCCTGAGGTAACCATAATCGGAGCCGGCGTTATCGGCACCAGCATCGCCTATCACCTGGCAAAACCGGGCTGAAATCATCTTGTTTACAGGTGGAAGCTTTATGCTATAAAATTTAGGGACTAAATCGCTCCGAAAAGTCAGAGTCAAAACCCTCACGCCTTCGGGCAAACAAAATTGGGATCTCAGCAAAGGGGATGGCATTACCAGTAGCTCAAGATGATATTTGACCTGACCGGCGGTTATCGGTTAGCCTTTATTATCTGCCTCGTCCTCAGTATTATCGGTCTTTTGCTAATTCTGCCGTTAAGGGCTATCCTTGAAGAGGAGCCAGCAAAAGGAGTCTAGAAGAAGAAAGGAGGGTTAACGGATATGGTTAATGTCATTGCCATTCTTATAATTATTGTCCTGTTCATACTGGCAGTATTCGTGCTTCCAACGCTGCTCGTCATGCGCAGCGCTCCGAAAGTGATACGAATTTTCCGGGACTACGGTGCCGTCGGAGTTAAAAATGCCCGGACAGTAGATGAACTCGGCCTCAGGCCCAAACCGTTCATGCAGAGAATACTCAGGGGGCGCGACTATAAAATGAACGCCTTTCAGATGCTGGTAAGGGCGGGCATTATCCAGATTACTGATGAGGGGAAGGTCTACCTTTCTGAAGAAGCCCTGGCTGGCAGCAGGTGGAGGGAACACTGATTTTTGCCTGATTCCCGGCGAAAGGAATGGCACGGCGTTTCCCCGCAGCCACGGAAAATTCCAGGGCCGCAGTATCAAGCAATCCGCTAAAGGCTAAAGGTGGTAAAATGGGGCTCGAATAACTGGTGCCCCCAGGCGAATTCGAATCGCCGTTGCCGGCTTGAAAGGCCGGTGTCCTGGGCCTCTAGACGATGGGGGCATACAGCTATAAGTATAGCAGAGGCAGCATCAGCAGGCAACATGCCAGCCGTTGCCGAACGATGATATTGCCAGAAGGTGAAATGAAGGATACCGATTCTTCCGGAGAGGCAGGTGGGGTAAAGAAAGGTAGGGGAATGAGAAGAAAAGCCATACCCCTTCTGGCTTTACTCGTTGTCATCGTTATCAGTGTCTGTCTATTCTTCTACGGTCGCAACCCGGAGTTAATCGCTGAGCTGAAAAAGTACCACTACCTGGGGTCATTTCTCATCAGCCTTATCGGCAATGCCTCGGTCCTCCTGCCGGGCATTGTCCTTCCGATACTTACCGGCATCAGCACCGTTGTTTACCAGTCTGACGGGCAGTTGCTTGGCCCGGTTCTGGTGGGGCTGGCTGGCGGCGCTGGAGCCGCCATTGGGGAAATGGTGGGTTACATGGCCGGCTACAGCGGGCGCGGCATCGTGGAGAACGTCAAGCTGTACGAGAGGCTTGCGGGATGGGTAAGGCAGTGGGGGACTGTGGCCATTTTTCTTTTCACGCTGGTGCCCCTGTTCTTTGACCTGGTCGGGCTGGCGGCGGGGGTGCTCCGGTTTCCCCTGTGGAAATTCGTTCTGGTCTGCGGGCTGGGCAGGAGCATACTGTATATGGCTTTTGCCGTGCTGGCTGCGCTGGGATGGAGGGCAGCCCTGCCTTATCTGGGCTAGCGCCGCATCTTGACTTTCAGGACCAGCAGCGAACCGGTGACGAAATAGGCGAAGCAGACCCCGAGCATGACTTTGTAGCCGAGCCCTGGCGTGTAACTGTTAAAGAAGTCGATTACCGGCCCGATGAGCCTTGCCAGGGCGGCACCACCGGCGGTGGCGATATTGGTCAGGCCGAGGTAGCGTGCTTCCTTCCCTTTGGCTACAAGATCGGTGGCCAGCGCCCAGTTGGAGCTCATGAAAGCACCGCTGGCAATTCCAAGGACGGCGCCTCCGGCTATGATATAGGCATAGCTCGGGGAAAAAAACAGTACCACGATTCCGAGAGCACCGAGCAGCCCGGAAAAGACCACCACCGGACGGCGCCCCATTTTATCCGACAGGCGCCCGGCGGGGAAGACGGCAACTATCATTCCGATACCGACGGCGATAAGGAGGTCAGCAGTGGCGGCTGCCGGATTGGTAATTCCAAGGACATCCCGCAGGAAATACAGGGTGAATGTCTGAAGGGTGGCCAGTGCCATGAAGATAAGAAGCCGGGAAACGAGAAAAAGGATAAAATCGGTGTTTGCCCTGAAATCAATTTTGAACCTCAACTGCCGGATGGGCGGGAGCGATGGTTTCAGGCTGCCGGTTCCCGGTTGCTCCCTGACCATGAGCACGGTGGCAAGGCTGATTCCAAGGAAAACGAGGGCCAGTACCCCCAGGGCCAGCCACAGCCAGAAACTTCCTGCCTCGATGGAGTACTGCCCCATAAAATAGCCTATCAGACGTACCAGGGTGATGCCGCCCAGTATCTCGAGCAGGGTCTTCACTCCCGAGGCCAGCCCCCGCTTCTTCTCCGGAACAAGATCGGGGATGAAGGCCTGGTAGGGTCCCTGTGCCGTATTGGTGCCGACCTGTAGCAGGCAATAAACGGTAAAGATGGCGGCGTAGCCACTGAAAAAACCTATTCCGGGGAGGAAGATGATGGCAGCCAGGGTGCCGAACAAAATGTAAGGCCGGCGCCGCCCCCAGCGAAAGCCGGAACGGTCGCTGATTGCCCCGGCTATGGGCTGGATGAGCATTGCCAGAATCAAGCCGGTGAAGGTCATGATTCCGAGGTAGGTGTTCTTTTGTGACTCGGCAGCGAAGTCGAGCAGACGCAGTGGCAGGATGATGCTGTGCAGGCTGCTCCATAAAGCCGCCAGAGCAAAACCAAAGAAGGTGATTTTGACGTAGTCAGTTCGCCGGAAGTTTTCTGTCATCGCCTAAAGCATAGCAGAGCCCGGGTAAAGAGGCAATTGTTTTGCCGGGAGTAGATTTTGTAAACAGGGAATATGGGTATATAATTAAGGCTGACCGGTTATTACCGGTTTCTAAGAGGATGAGGCGTTATCCAGCAGTAGAAGAAACAGGCACTCCGCCCGGTGTGCTGCAACTATTTGCCAGTTTCAGAGACCGGCCGTTTGCTTTTCTGCTCCATAGCGGCATGGACCCGGGTAAACTGGGGCGTTACTCCTTCATGGGCAGTGACCCCTTTCTGGTATTGCGGAGCCGGGGCGAAGATATTTCCCTGACCCGGGAGGGGAGGGAGGAAGCCCGGCGCGGCAATCCGTTTGATGTGGCCGGTGAGCTGCTGGCAGCCTATACTCTGGAGGAGTGCCCGGCAGGTATCCCCTTTAGCGGTGGAGCGGTGGGCTATTTCGGCTATGACTTGTGCCACTTTATCGAGCGCCTGCCATCCACCGCCGTTGATGATTTGAACCTTCCCGAATGCTATCTGGCTTTCTATGACGTCATCGTTGCCTTCGACCATTGGCAGGGGAAGATGTATCTGGTATCCACCGGATTTCCGGAGCTGGAAGAGAGTAAAAGAAAGCGGAGAGCTGCCGAAAGGCTGAAGGAAGTGAAGGGCCGGGTAGAAAACAGCCCGGCGGTTGTTGAGGGGTTGAGCCTGGCACCGGTAGACGGTGACCTTGTGCTCAGGTCAAACTTTTCCCGCGAGGGATATCTTGAGGCGGTGGAGACGGCCAGGGAATATATCTGCGCCGGTGACATCTTTCAGGTGAACCTTTCCCAGCGGTTTGCCGCTGACCTGAACATCTCCCCCTACGAGCTCTACCAGCGCCTGAGCCGGATTAACCCCGCTCCCTTTGCCAGCTATCTCAATTTTGAAGGGCTGAGTGTGGTCAGCGCCTCGCCGGAGAGGTTTCTCCGGGTGCGGGGTGACCGGGTGGAGACCCGTCCCATCAAGGGGACCCGCCGGCGGGGCAGGTCGGCGGCAGAGGACAAAGCCCTGGCTGCCGAATTGCTGTCCAGCGTCAAAGATAGGGCTGAAAATATCATGATTGTTGACCTGGAGCGGAACGATATCGGACGTGTCTGCCGTTATGGAACGGTGAGGGTGACCGAGCTGGCGGTTCTGGAGACTTTCCCCACCGTCTTCCACCTGACCTCCACGGTGAGAGGCAGACTGTGCGCGGGCAAAAACTGGGTCGACCTGCTCAAAGCCACTTTCCCCGGGGGCTCAATCACCGGTGCTCCCAAAGTGCGGGCGATGGAAATTATTGACGAACTGGAGCCCACCAGGAGGAGCGTTTATACCGGCTCGATTGGCTATCTGGGCTTCAGCGGGGAAATGGACCTGAATATCGTTATTCGGACCTTTCTGGTCAGGGGAGGGCGTGCTTATTTCCAGGTGGGTGGTGGCATCGTCTATGATTCTGAGCCGGCGGCAGAGTACGAGGAGACACTGGACAAGGCCCGGGCGCTGATTCAGGCGCTCAACCTGTCGCCTCAGGTTGCGGTGGAGGCAATATCGTGATTCTGGTCATTGATAACTATGATTCATTTGCCTATAACCTGGTTCAGTACCTGGGGGAGCTGGGTGGGGAGCCGGCGGTCTACCGCAATGACAGCCTGACTCTGAAAGATATTGAGGCCATGGCACCGAGCCACATCGTAATTTCACCCGGCCCCGGTACTCCTCTGGAGGCAGGCATTTCCAACGATGTGGTGCGCTGCTTCCGGGGGAAGATTCCCATTCTGGGAGTATGCCTGGGGCACCAGTGCATCAGCTATGTCTACGGCGGGGTAATCAAGCGGGCCGGTGTCCCGGTACATGGTAAGGCGTCTCTCATCTTTCACGACGGTGAAACCGTCTTTGGCGGTTTGCCGTCTCCACTTGTCGGGGGACGTTATCATTCGCTGGTCATAGCGGGGGACACCATACCAGCTTCACTTGAGGTTTCGGCCAAGACTGAAGACGGAGAAATTATGGGGGTCAGAAACAGGCAGGATGCCGTGGAGGGCATCCTGTTCCACCCCGAGTCTATCCTGACCGACAGGGGGCATGATATCCTGGCAAACTTCCTGCGCCTGACAGGACCGCAGGTGAAGGCGGGGGACAAGCAGTAGTGGAGGAAGTTGTCTATCTGAACGGCTCACTGGTGCCCCGTTCCCGGGCCCGAGTCTCGGTGTTTGACCACGGCTTTCTCTACGGGTACGGGCTGTTCGAGACCATGCGTGCCTACCACGGGAAGATTTTCCTGCTGGAGCGCCACCTGGAGCGTCTGCTGGATTCGGCTGCTCTCATTGGTTTGGAGACAGGATTGTCCGGTATTAACCTCGGTCAGGCTTGTGTTGATGCTCTGCGGGCAAACAGCCTGCAAGATGCCCGTTTGCGGCTCGCCGTCTCCAGAGGCGAGGCAGCCTCACTTCCCGGCCCCGGCAGCAACGCTGCGCCTACGGTTCTGGTTACGGCCACGGGGTATTCGGCCATGTCAGCGCAGCGATACAGGGAAGGTTTTAAGGCCGGGGTGCCATCTCTGCGCCGGTATAGCCAGTCACCGCTGTCAAAGCTTAAGTCAGCCAACTATCTGACCAGTGTTCTGGCAAAGACGGAAGCCGAAAAAGCCGGCCTGGACGAATCTTTGCTGCTGAATGAGCATGGCTTCATCACCGAGGGCAGTGTCAGCAACGTCTTTTTTGCCACTCGCTCCGCTCTGGTTACGCCGCCGGTGGGCAGTGGCCTCCTTCCCGGCATCACCCGGGGTGTGGTGATGGAACTGGCTGCTGCCGGGCAAATAAAGGTCATCGAGAGCGAGGTGAGGCTGGAGGACTTGAGGTATTTTGATGAGGCTTTTCTGACCAATTCAGTTATGGAGATAATGCCGCTGATTGAGGTCAGAGGCGGCGCGGGAGAAATGATACCTGTCGGCCCGGGAAGACCGGGAAAAATCACCGGGAAGCTGATGGCTGCTTACAGGGCGATGGTGGAGAAGGAAACGGCGCCGAAATAGGGTGAGCGGTGGCATTTCACGGGTAGAGTGCCGGTGCCTCAAGCCCGGTTGTTTCCGGCAAGCCGAGCATCAGGTTCATGTTCTGTATGGCCTGTCCCGCTGCCCCCTTAACCAGGTTATCGATGCTGCTGACAACGATGAGCCTCCCGGTCCGGCAGTCGATGGTGGGGTAAATGAGACAGAAGTTGCTTCCGCGGGTGTGCTTGGTATGGGGCGGAAATTCCACTATCCGGATAAAAGGCTTGTCTTTGTAGAATTCCGCGTACAGCTGCCTTAACTGCTTTTCTCCCGTCTCATCGGCGGTGATTTTGCTGGTGGTTAAGGGAGCGTAGACGGTGGTCAGTATACCCCTTGTCATCGGCAGCAGATGCGGGACGAAGGTTACCGACGGTGCTCCGGAACCGATGTTCCCTAACTCCTGGATAATTTCGGGCAGATGGCGGTGTCCGCTCAGAGCGTAGGCGATGGTACCGTCATTTATTTCCGCGAAGTGGGTCTGCAGAGAGAGACTTCTGCCGGCTCCGGAGACGCCTGACTTGCTGTCGATGATAATGTCAGGTTCAATTATGCCTTCCCTGGCTGCCGGCGCCAGGGCCAGTATTGCTCCGGTGGGATAGCAGCCGGGGTTGGCGACGAGCCGGGCAGCGGCAATCCGGGGCCGGTATAGCTCGGTAAGTCCGTATACTGCCCGGGGCAGCAACTGCGGTGCCGGGTGCTCGGAGCCGTACCATTTCCGGTACTCGGCGGCGTCTTTCAAACGAAAATCGGCGCTGATGTCCACGACCTTTATATCCCGGCGGAGTAAAGGTGCGATTTCTCCGGCACTCTCCCGGTGCGGCATGGCGGAGAAGGCGAAATCAACCTCTCCCAGCCCGGCTTCAATGGTCAATTCCGGGCTCGTCAGGTGCGGGAAGACGTCTCCCAGCTTCTGCCCGGCAGCGCTGCGCCCGGTAACGGAAACAAGCTCCACTTCCGGGTGGCGGGACAGCAGCCGGGCGAGTTCTACCCCGGCATAGCCGGTGACGTTAATGATGCCTGCTCTGGTTTTTGCCATTTCACGGGTCCTTATTGGTTGCTGGCTGCCGAGCCAGGATTCGAACCTGGGCTAGAGGATCCAAAGTCCCCTGTGCTACCACTACACAACTCGGCAGTTTACCTGACGAATTATAACATGCAGCTTCGCCTGCGGCAACGGCTGGCCCGTCTCTGCCAGGACTAGCTCCTCCATCCCCCCGCACCCGCCGGGGTAACCGGAAGATGTCCGCTGGTAAAAAGGCTCGTCACAGCGTCCGGTGTAGCAGGAGCTTTCTGCGGTCAGTCCGAACTGCTCTGGAGTAATTCCTTCCTTCTCCAGTTCGATGGCTACGTAATAGTCGGGCCGGATGAAGTGAAGCCACAGGGAGACGGCGTCCCGTATCTGACTGACGCTGTACCCCTCTTTAATCAGGTGAGCTGACAGGCCCCACACACTGCGGGCTAGTACCAACTTTCATAATTGACTATACCTATGTTTGAGATTGCCGGAGCGAAC
>CAZRBS010000069.1:0-7594 GCA_964598405.1 uncultured Dehalococcoidaceae bacterium | reverse complement strand
CAACCAGCTCGGAACAGGCCGTCAGTTCGTCCGCTCGGCCCGGCAGCAGCAGGGGCTGCTCCACATCTACCACAACCTTTGCTCCCAGGGCAAATGCCACTGCTGTCCCCTGAGTTGAAAGAGAACTGCCGGACCGGATAGCCCGGTAATCACCTCTGCCGCTGGTACATACCGGTAAGTTGCCCCCGGGCAACGACATGCCCCTGCATCGCCTCGAGGACCTGCTGCTTGGAAGCGCCTGCCTCCAGGTCCAGTGACTTATCCAGTGCATACAGGGTAAACTGATAGCGGTGTGTGCCTGACGGCGGACATGGCCCTCCATAACCAACTCTGCCAAAATCATTCACGCCCTGCAGGGCGCCGCCGGTGAGCTGTGGCGAGGCGGGCGCCGCCTCCGGCAACTCACTGGTATCGGGCGGCAGGTTAAACAGGACCCAGTGGGTGAATACCCCGCCGGGAGCATCCGGGTCATCGACAATCAGAGCAAAGGAGCCTGCACCGGCAGGCGGTTCCCCCCACTTAAGCGGCGGTGAGATATCCTGACCATCGCAGGTATATTTAGCGGGTATGCTTTCTCCCTCCTGAAATGCGGAACTGGATATAAATAATGCCATCTCTCCCTCCTTCGGCGCTGCCGGTGCCTCAGGTTTGCAGGCAGGCAGAAGCACCACCAGAAGGCCCAGCAACGCCAGTAATCTGGGAATCGGTCCAAAAGCACGTGCCGAACCGGAATACGCTGTTCCCATGGCTCATAAGTATTCCACCAGCTGGGTCAGGCTGCGCAGCCGGGGGCAGTCGGTAATCTCAGCGAGGTAGCCTCCGCGGTCGAGAAGCACCCCTTTCATACCCACCCGGTTCGCCCCGACGACGTCAATCTGATACTGGTCGCCAACGTACATCGCCTCCGGGGCCTGAACCCTGGCCCGTTTCAGGGCTTCCTGAAATATTTCCGGAGCGGGCTTATTGGCGCCGGTATCCTGCGAGGTGACGACCACCTGAAGCAATGATGGCAGCTCCAGCCCGCTCAAAAGGGAAGTGATATCCCGGTCTACATTTGAGATAAGACCCAGCAGAAGCCCCCTGCCCTTGAGTTCGGTCAAGACGGGTAAAACGTCCTCGTAAAGCACCAGCTTCATGTCAAGCTGCTTCATCTTCCCCAGCAGCCCGGCGATTAGCCCTTTATCGGCTTCTATACCCGCTTCCCGGAGCAAAATTTCTTCATATTTGACCCACACCCCCGTCTGCTCTTCCCTGGACCGCTGGCTCAAAGAGGAGTTCGCAATCTCCCCGTAGATATATTCGTCAGCGATAAACAAAGGTTTCCGCAACGCCTCCGGACTTACCTCGATGCCAAAGTCCTTCAGCGCCCTGGACTGAAGCTCCTCCCGGGGCGGCTCATAACGAACCAGCGTATGGTACAGGTCAAAGAATACGGCTTTAATCATCCCTCATCTCTCCTTTTCCTTCCAGAACAATATTATTGTAGTCAAAGCAATCCCATCTGTAAAGGACGTCCGGGCGGCTTGTTGTAAGAAAGGCACAGAACTGGTATCATTGAATGGAATCCCGGCGCCGGAGCTTTTATGCCAGCCGTTTTATCCAGAGCGGAAATCAACCATTTACTGCATCAAAAGCCACCACTGGTAGAAGGCTGGATTGACCTCGAACAGCAGGTGCAACCCAACGGCTTTGACCTCACCCTGCGCGAGGTATCCCTGCTCCAGTCACCGGGCAGGATAGCGGTTGACAACAGCCAGAGAGCGGTGTCCGACCTGGCACCGCTGGTATTTGACGGGCTGAGCTTTATCGAGCTGATGCCCGGCGCCTACGTCATCACCTTCAACGAGATAGTCCACCTGCCCGAAAACATCACGGCTCTGGCTACCCCCAGGTCAAGCCTGCTCCGCTGCGGTGTCACGGTGAATACCGCCGTCTGGGATGCCGGCTATTCCGGACGCTCCCGGTCCCTCATGGTGGTCTACAACCCCCGGGGATTTCGCCTGCAGAAGAACGCCAGAATAGCCCAGCTCATCTTCCTGCATTTGGACCGGAAAACGGAGGGCTATCAGGGCATCTACCAGAGGGAAAACATGTAGCGGCTTCTACTTCCTCCGTTCTCCCGTGATGTACCACTCCTCGGGCGGGTCGTGGCGGGTATCCACAATCAGGTGGCTAATCTCAAGGTCAGGATACGTAACTTTCAGGTCGTCCAGGTCCACCGGTTCGAACCGCTTCTTGTTGTTCAGGTAGGCCTGCTCGGTCAGCGCATTCGATTCGTAGTCCTCTTTTGTCCGTCTCAGTATCCGCCGCAGCGACACCTCCTGCGGGCAGTCCGTTTGCAGGATAACAAATTTCAAGCCGTGCCTGGCGGCAATTGCCGCCGCCCGCTTGCGCAACGCCTGGGTGACAAAGGTCGCATCCAGAATGGCACAACCGCTCCCGGCCAGAGCTTCGTCTGCCCGCCGGAACATTTCCTCATAGACCATTTTCCTTTTATCCATACTGGCAGCAACCTTCTCGTCGAAAACATCCTCGTTTTTCAATACTTCCAGCCTTATCAGGTCGCTGCGGAGGAACGGGCAGCTCTTGAGCCTGGCTATCTCTTCGGTGGTCTCCGTCTTCCAGGTACCGGGAAGCCCGCAGGCAATGAGCAAAAAACGAGAACCCAGTTCGGTCTCCACAAATCTTCGGAACGGCTCTTGCAAAACACTACCTCCTTTCCCCCCGATTCGGTAAGCCTCAGTCGCCCTCTGTATACGATTCGGCAAGCTCGAAATAGCTCCGGGCGACGGTCAGAATTTTTGCTTTCTCGTCGGGTGAGATATGGGGGTCATTCATCTTGAAGCCCTCCACCTTTCCCCGCACATAAGCCCGGTAGCACCGGTAAAAATCAAGCAGCCTGACCAGCTCCCTGTCCCGGCTCTCATCGACATAGGCGTCGACGAAGTGACGCGGGAGGTCAGCCCGCCCGTAATGGTCCAGGTCCATCGCCAGAAAGGCGATTTCAGAGGCGACATCGGAATACCTGAAGCGGTCATTAAATTCAATACAGTCATAGATACAGATACCGTTACAGAAACAGACATGGGCGGCATGGAGGTCACCGTGACAGTCCCTTATCCTGCCGTCCTCCACCCGCCTCTGGAACAGGGATTTGTTCCTCTCGATAAAACTATCGTTATAGCCCTTGATGCGCTCATATTTCCTTCTGGAAATGGTAATGCCGATGTATTTCTCCGTCTGGGCGAAGTTTTCCTCAGTATTCTGAACGATGGTGTCAAGGCCACCGAAAGCGCTGATGGCGGCGCCAGTGGCCGCTTTCCGGTGAAATTCGGCCAGCTTTTTCGCCACACCGGTAAGCATCGGCAGGGACAACTTGCCACGAGTCAAGAGGACGTCCATCATAGCCTCACGGGGGAGGTAACGCATTTTCACGGCATACTCCACCGGCTCATTCTCCCCGCCCAGGGAAAAGCTCTCTCCATCCCTGACCACGGGCAAGACACCCAGGTAGGCCTCCGGGCAGAGGCGGCGGTTAAGCTCCACCTCCCGCTGACAGTAGAACCGGCGCTTGGCCAGAGTGGTGTAGTCCAGATAGCCCAGATTTACCGGCTTCTTCACCTTGTAAACGTATTCCCCGGACAGGAAAATAAACGACATCTGGGTCTGCACCAGCTCCACCTCCGGCGGAGGCTCGGGATAGGCTGCGGGGTCAAGCAGTGCCCGTACCAGTTCCGGCAGTGATGACATTTTCTCTAGTCCTCTTCCAGCCAGCGGCGTAAATCTTCCGCTACCTGATGAGAATTATTCCCGGTTACTTCGACCAGCTTCACCTGCGGGTGACGCTTGATGGCGTCCGCCCGCGGGTTCGGCTGAAGCATAACCGTTCCCAGAACTTTCCTGCCGCTGTTGATTATCTCCAGGACAGTCTCCTTGAATCCAGCCGAAAAAGCTCCATCTTCCCGATTTCGTCGACGACGATTAAGTCGCGTTCCTTGACCGCCTGCCGCAGGGTGGCAACGCCGACCCGCTCCAGGCTGCCAACATCGACTCCGTATTTACCCACCCGGTACGGGCTCTGAATGCCGACGTGGGACAGAACCGCCTCCTGCCCGTCAAGGGTAACCAGCTTGAAGCCAAGCCTCGTGCCCTGACTCCTGATTTCTTCGGTGTAAAATCCGCCGGCTCTGCTTCTATATCGGGCAACTGCCTCTTTGATGAGGCTGGTCTTTCCGGTTCCCGGCCTGCCGGTAAGCAGATAAACTCGCTGTTCAACCACTGCCTGAATATCCCCCGGGCAGGAAGACTACTTCTTCGCGGTCTGCTGTTCCGCTTTTCGTCTTTCTTTCAGTTTCTTATGTTTGCGGCGGTGTTTTAGGGCGGCTACCCTTCTGCTCTTGTTCATATCCAGTAATATAGCCCAAATCAGCTTTTTCTGCCACCCCGGGCATTAAAGACCTCGACAAAGCGGGCGAAGGAGCGGTCATAGGTCCTCTCTATTTCAGGGGGAAAGACACAGCCGGGGAGCTCGTCAGATTCCAGATGATAGCTGATACATTCACAGCACCTGCCCTTCCGGGAACACGGCTCATAAGTGCAGGCGCACCCGGCTTTATTGGCATCAATCTGACATTCCATATAATAATTTCTCCTCCCGAATATTCTAGAGATAGCGCTTTCTCATCACTGCTGACAGCTCTGCCAGCAGCCCCAGGGCATGGACAGCCGCCTCCACAGTGATCAGGGAACCCAGCCCACAGCTGGGAGTGAGCAGTCCCTGCGCAACGAGTTGCTGGAAGCGAATGTCTTTCCTGGTGAAGGGCGTCATTGCTTCCTCCAGGCGGTCTTTGAGGCTGGCAGCAGACTCTTTAGCCAGCGCGTTTTCGTCGCTGGGAACAATCCCCCAGGCGACGGTTCCTCCCCTGTCCAGAAACTTCTTTATTTCCGCCGGGTAGAGGCTCAACGACCGGGCATAGTTATAAGCGTCAAAACTGATGATATCAACACTGGTACCCAGCAGGACAGACCAGTCGGTATTGCCGCAGCAGTGGACCCCTTTCAATCCGCCAACGCCGCCGAAGACCTCTTCCAGCAGGCTGATGACCTTCTCCCGCGACAGCATCACCGAGACCGAGCCGAAAGCGGACATATACGGCTCGTCAACGAAGATGATGGTATCCCGGCAGATTTTCCTCAACTGCTTCTCCTGCCAGGCTGCCTTTAATTTGAGCAATTTGGGCACCGCGTCGCCGAGGATATCGTCATACAGGATACCTTTGCCAGCATCATCGGTCACCGTCAGCCCCCAGGTAACCGGACCAGTCACCTGTCCCTTGACCGCCAGCGGCGAGAGACCGGTCAGGGACAGAAAACGGTGCAGCCCGGCCGCATATTCCGGGGCAACCGGATATTTATCGGCGTCATCGTCCAGAAAGGCGGTGTAGAGCTGTTCCAGAGGCTTATCCATGTCCTGAGAGCGGTCAACGTAAATCTTCTTTTCGCCCTCGTCGACCACCACGCCGGGGAAGCCCTGGCTGTACTGGACATACATGTTCTCCAGGAAAGTCCGGCGGGGGAGCTGGGGCCAGGCGGGGATTTCCTTCAAATAGCGAACCACATGAGAGCATGCTTCCTGCGGGTCGGTATGGGGCATGCTGCCGATAATCGTCGGGCGGCAGCCGAACTCTCGATACGCCATGATTAAACTAGCCCTTTCTGAGATATTTGCCGATTAACAAATCGAGCTTTTTCTTCCGTTCCTGCGGTATCACATCCGGGTCGGTAACCATCGCCGCCTTCAAAGCCGCGGCACAGTCGCAATCCCTCTTCGCAGGTATTCTGCCTGCCGCCAGCCTGATGATTTTTTTGGCGGCGTCAATGTTCTGCCGCAGGCGACTGATAATAATTTCGGCGGTAACCGATTCATGCACTTCGTGCCAGCAATCGTAGTCCGTAATGCAGGCAATTACAGCGTAACAGATTTCCGCCTCCCTTGCCAGTTTGGCTTCAGGCAGCGCCGTCATGCCGATAACGTCCGCCCCCCACGAGCGGTAGAGATACGACTCCGCTTTCGTCGAGAAAGCGGGTCCTTCCATGACCACGTAGGTGCCACCCCGGTGAACCACCGCCCCGGCGTCTTTTCCCGCCCGGTGGACGACCTGGCTCAGTACCGGACAGAAGGGCTCGGCAAAGGGAATGTGGGCCACGACCCCTTCTCCGAAGAAGGTGTTTACCCTCTGCCTGGTACGGTCGATAAGCTGGTCGGGGACAAGCAGGCTGCCGGGTTCGAGCTTTTCCTTCAGGCTGCCCACCGAGTTGATGGCGATGATGCGCTCCACCCCCAGCGATTTCAAGGCGTAGATGTTGGCCCTGGAGGGGACTTCGGTGGGGAGGATGCGGTGTCCCCGCCCGTGCCGCGGAAGGAAGGCGACCTCCACCCCCTCCAGCCTGCCGACGATTATGGTATCGCTCGGCGTACCGAATGGAGTATTTATGTCAACTTCCTCCACATCCGCCAGCCCCTCCATATCATACAGCCCGCTCCCGCCGATAACGGCTACTTTCACTTCAGGCATTTAGCATCTCCTCCAATACTCGACTATCCTTCTACTGGTTTTATGACTTCCCAAGCAAATACTCTCACTGATTGGTGAACAGGATGAACCAGATTTCCTCGATGTGTTTCCACCCTTTTGGAAAGCGTAATATTAGCAACTTGGTGTGCAATTGCCTCGAATGATTTTATTAGGGGCAATAAATCAATTTTGGGAGGAGAGTGCTCATAACCAATAACGGCTACCGCTAACCTCTCCGGGCACCTAAGCTGAATTAGCTTCAAGCAATCGCTAGGGTACTCGTGTTCCCTGGATAGGGATGTAAAAGGTTGACAGACCAATGCTCTGCTTCATTACCATTGTCTCCAAATGGTCGTGCAATCTTAAATTCAAAAGCCCACTCTTGAGGAATAAAAAGATCAGGGGTTCTCTTAGTAATAACCCTACCCTTATACTTAGGCAGACTATTAAGCTGCTGAGCTATGCACTTAAGTAATTGTGGCTCACCGTATGGGCCAACACCAGGTTGAAAGTTCTTAAAGGGGACTCTCGAGACATCTATCGCAACGAGTGCATCGGTTATATCATCTATGACTTCTATTAGATTCATACTTCTCTCATCTCTCTCCTAATCCCCTCCCCAAAATCCCCTCTTATTATACCCTTTTCGGTGATGATGGCGGTGATGTACTGATGTGGTGTGATGTCAAAAGCGGGGTTGGCTGCCTCAACGCCTTCAGGGGCGGTGCGCACCCCCTGAATATGGGTCACTTCTTCACCGCTCCTCTGCTCGATGGGGATTTCCGCGCCGGACTTGAGGGCGGGGTCAATGGTGGTGGTGGGGGCCGCCACGTAGAACGGAATATCATGCTCTTTGGCCAGCACCGCCAGCGTGTAGGTGCCAATCTTGTTGGCGGTATCGCCGTTGGCGGCGATGCGGTCCGCACCCACGATAACGCAGTCGACTTCCCCCCGCCTCATAAAATATCCCGCCATGGAGTCGACAATCAGGGTAACCGGAACGTTCGCCTTCTTCAGTT
>CAZRBS010000068.1:5707-7800 GCA_964598405.1 uncultured Dehalococcoidaceae bacterium | reverse complement strand
AATAGAGCCCAGCATCACCGCATCGGCACCGGCCACCAGAGCCTTGCACAGGTCACCGCCTCTGCGGAAACCGCCATCGGTAATTACCGGCACATACCTGCCCGACTCCCGGAAATACTCGTCCCTGGCTGCCGCACAATCAATGGTGGCGGTCACCTGAGGAACGCCGACGCCGAGGACCTCCCGGGTGGTGCAGGCTGCCCCCGGCCCCACGCCGACCAGAACCCCGGATATTCCCGTCCGCATCAGCTCCAGACAGGCGCCATAGCTGACACAGTTGCCGACTACTATGGGAATGGGTATGGACTCGCGGAGCTCGGAAAAAATCAGCCCCCGGTAACTCTTGGATACGTGGCGAGCCGTGGTAACCGTGGACTGAACGAAAAGGATATCCGCTCCAGCCCCGGCAATTATGGAGGCAAAACGCTTGGTATTGGCGGGCGTTACCGATACAGCACAAACGCCCCCCTGCTTCTTAATCGCCTGTATCCGTTCCCCGATAAGGTTTTCCTTAATCGGCTGAGAGTATATCTTTTGCAGCAGGGAAGTAACCCCGGCTTGAGACGCCTGGGCAATCTCGGACAGGACCTCCTGAGGGTTATCATACCGCGTCTGTACCCCCTCCAGGTGGAGAACGGCAAGGCCCCCCATCCTGCTCATCAGGACAGCAAAGTTAACGTCGGTCACCGCATCCATCGCCGACGCGATGATGGGAATGGAGAAGGTGAGGTCATCCACCTTGAAATCGATGTTTGCCTGGTCGGGGTTAACCGTTATATCGCCAGGCACAATCGCCACCTCATCAAAACCATAGGCGCGCCGCAACTGTTTGAATCCGGGTTCGGTCATTTTCTCTCCGCTCTTTTAAATAAGAACTATAGCAAAAGCCAGCCAAAAAAGCAAGGAACTCGAGCCGCCCGCCTCAAAGCTAGACAGGCGGTGAAGCGTGGGTTATAATACTTAAATTGAGGACGAAAAAAAGATGCCCATTCTATACGTGGTAGCCACCCCCATCGGCAATCTGGAAGATATTTCCCTGCGCGCCCTTCGTATCCTGCGAGAGGTCAGGCTCATTGCCGCCGAAGATACGCGAAAGACGAAGCGGCTGCTCAATGCCTATAATATCAAAACACCGGCGACGAGCTACCACGAGCACAACAAGCAGAGCAAGCTGGACTATATTTTTAACCAGCTGGAAAATGGCGACGTTGCCCTCGTTTCGGAAGCCGGAACGCCGGGAATATCAGACCCCGGCTATGAGCTGATTGTAGCCGCCAAACAGCGCGGCATCCCGGTTGTCCCCGTTCCCGGACCCTCGGCAGTTATCACGGCACTGGTCGTCTCCGGGCTGCCCGCAGACCGGTTCCTCTGCACCGGCTTCCTGCCGCGCAAAACCAATGCCAGGCAGCGCTTCCTGAAATCAATAGCCGATGAACGCGGCACCATCGTTGCCATGGAAGCGCCCCACCGCCTGCCAGCAGCACTGAACGACCTGCTGCTGGTTCTGGGAGACAGGCAGATAGCCGTTTGCCGGGAGCTGACCAAAGCCCATGAAGAGGTTTTCCGCGGAACGATTAGCCAGGCCAGGGACCGCTTCACCGCACCCAGAGGAGAATGTACCCTGGTGATTGAAGGTAAACGGGAAATGAAGAAGCCCCGGTTAACCGAAGACATCAAGCGGCAGCTACGCCAGATGTACCTTTCTGGAATGACCGCCAAGGAGGCGGTAACCAGGACCGCCGGGGAAACGGGGCTTTCCCGGAAAGAGATGTACCGCGCCTGGCTGAAATTCAGGCACGGGCGGGGACACAAAGAGGACTCAATGCAAAGCTTTAAGAGGAGTTAAAAAATGCGTCGTGGGTGTATATCTTTAGGAGAAGTCCAGTGCGATGAGTGCAAGCGCGTCATCCCCCATCCGGAACGCTACCTTGTCATCAAAGAAAAGGGAGGCGTCGAAGACGAAGAGGGTGAGGATTTCCGGTACTGTGTTGATTGCTGTCTGAAGAAGGGCTACGCCCATTACAAAGTGGAGAAAGGCGAGCAGGTACTGTCCTTCTTCAAGGAGTAGGTACCGGTTCTCGTTCAGGGTGACT
>CAZRBS010000068.1:0-5697 GCA_964598405.1 uncultured Dehalococcoidaceae bacterium | reverse complement strand
AAAAATCTTCATCGGTGTCGCCTGGCCCTATGCCAACGGCGAACTGCACCTGGGGCAAATCGCCGGGGCTTACCTGCCGCCAGACATATTTGCCCGCTACCACCGCACCAAAGGCAACGAGGTCTTGATGGTTTCCGGCTCAGACCAGCACGGCACGCCAATAACCCTTAAAGCGGAGCAGGAAGGAAAAAAACCGGGAGAAATAGCTGCCTATTATCACCGGCTGTTTCTGGAATCATGGCAGAAGTTCGGCATCTCCTTCGATTTATTTACCACCACCGGCACCGCCAACCATGCTGAAGTGACCCAGGATATTTTCCTCACCCTGCTCGATAAAGGCTATATCTATAAGGATACCGTATCACAGCCCTTCTGCCCGCGGTGCCAGCGCTTTCTGGCTGACCGCTATGTTGAGGGTACCTGCCCGTACTGCTATTCCGCCGGGGCCCGCGGTGACCAGTGTGAAGCCTGCGGCAAACCCTTAAGCCCCACCGAGTTGATTGACCCCCGCTGCCGTATCTGCGGCACGGCACCCGTTTTCAGGGATACGGAGCATTTCTTCCTGAAACTTTCCGCCTTCAATGACCGCCTTCTGGACTGGGTAAACCAGCAGACCCACTGGCGGTCAAACGTCCTCAACTTTACCAGGCGCTATCTGGAAGAGGGTCTCAGAGACAGGGCGATTACCCGTGACATCGAATGGGGGATAGCGGTACCGGTGGAGGGCTTCGAAGATAAACGCATCTACGTCTGGTTTGAAGCGGTAATCGGTTACCTGTCCGCCGCCAAGGAGTGGGCCAGGTCCGGCGGGGACGAGGAGAAATGGCGCGCTTTCTGGCAGGACGAACGCGTGAAGAGCTACTATTTCATCGGCAAGGATAATATTCCCTTCCATACCCTCATCTGGCCGGCAATGCTGACGGGCTACGGCAGCCTCAACCTTCCCTACGATGTGCCCGCCAATGAGTTTCTGACCATCGAAGGCAGAAAGCTTTCTACCAGTCACAACTGGGCGGTCTGGCTGCTCGACTACCTTTCCCGCTATGAGCCTGACCCGCTGCGCTACCTCCTTTCCATAAATATGCCGGAAACGTCCGATACTGATTTTTCCTGGCGTGAGTTCGTCCGCCGTAACAATGACGAACTGGTAGCCACCTACGGCAATCTAGCCCACCGGGTGCTGACCTTCGTCTACCGCAATTTCAACGGGTGCGCACCGGAGCCGGGAGAATATGATACCCGGGACCGGACAATTCTGGACAAAGCCCGAAAAACTCTGGAAACCGTGGACAGGCTTCTGTCCGGCTGCCACTTCAGGGAAGCGATAAGAGCCGCCATGTCTCTGGCACAGGAGGCAAACCGCTACCTGGATGAAAAATCGCCCTGGAAAATAATTAAAGAGAACCGACCCGCCGCCGCAAAGTCCCTCTATGTGGCTATGGTCATCCTTTCTCACCTGAAAACAATGCTCTACCCGTTTCTGCCCTTCAGCTCCCAGAAACTGCACCGGCTTCTGGGATTTAAAGATAAGATAGAAGATTACGGCTGGAAGGCAAACCCGCCGCCGCCCGGGCAGGAACTGCCCCCCCCCCGGCCCCTGTTCTCCAAACTTGATGACAGCCTGGCGGAAGAAGAAGCCAAAAGACTGGGGAAAGCCCCGGTCAATGATTAATCCTGACCACTAATTTCCTCCGTAGCGAGAAGGAGACAGTTGGAGCTCAGCAGGATTTACGAACCCATACAGGAAGACCTGGACAGGGTAAAAAATAAACTGAGGTCAATCAGCCGGGTCGATTTCACCTGGCTATCCGAGCAACTGGGGTATGTGGTGAGAGGAGGCGGGAAAGGCATCCGTCCCGCGCTTACCCTGCTGACGGGTAAGTTTTACAGCTACAACCTGAAATACCTTCTGCCGATGGCCACCGCCGTTGAACTGATGCACACGGCAACGCTAATCCACGACGACGCCATAGACAAGTCGGTAGTCCGACGCGGCCGTCCCACGATTTACAAGATCTGGGGCGAGGAAGCGGCTATCCTCCTGGGAGACTACCTTTTTGCCAAAGCGGGAGAGCATGTGTCTGATACCCAGAACCCGCGGGTAATCAAGCTCTTTTCCCAGACTCTGGCCACCATTTCCAGCGGAGAACTGTACCAGCTTCTTGGCGCCTTCAATGCGGAGCAGACCCGGCAGCAGTATCTACAGAGGATTTCCGGCAAGACCGCTTCCCTCTTTTCCCTGGCCACCGCCTCCGGTGCCATCCTGAGCAACGCCCCGGAAAAGTCGGTCAAAGCGCTGAAAGAATACGGCTATAACCTTGGAATCGCCTTCCAAATTGTAGATGACATTCTGGATTTCACCGGCAACGAAGACAAACTGGGCAAACCGACGGGCTCAGACCTGGCCCAGGGCACCCTCACCCTGCCCGCCATGCTCCTCATGGAGCGCTATCCTGAAAATAACCCGGTAAAGCAGGTATTTGAAGGACGGGACAAACAGAAAAATATTGAGCTGGCGATAGAGATGATTCGCAATTCATCGATCGTCCAGGAATGCTACCAGGTTGCCTCAGAATACCGCGATAAAGCCCACCGCAACCTCAAACTGCTGCCGGAGAACATCAGCCGACGGGTCTTATCAAGCTTGGCCGATTACGTCGTGAGCCGCAAAAGCTAGACTGAAGCTCTCTATTCCTCCACCCACACGCTGCCGTCCCGGTAGGTCTCTTTCTTGTGCGTGGGCAGCTTATGTTTAAACCGGTCGATAGCATACTGGCAGGCGGCAAATCCCTCTCTGCGGTGAGCCGAAGCCACAGCGACAACCAGATTAATATCTCCCACTTTCAGTTTGCCCGCCCTGTGGTATATTGCCACGTCATTCACCTGCCATCTCTGCCGGATTTCGGCGGCTATTTCCTCCAGCCTGCTCTCCGCCCTTCCCTCCACATCCTCGTATTCCACCGAAAGGACCACTTTGCCACGGGAATGGCTACGAATCAACCCGACATAGGTAACGACACAACCGCTGTCATCGGTTTTGACCCTGCTGACCACAAGTTCGGGGGAAATAGGCTTTGCCGTAATCTTGACCATCTTCAACTCGGGGTTCGGCCGGTCCCGCCTTCTCTAGTCGGACGTAGCCGGCGTGTGCTTCGGGAGCAGTTGAGGTACCCTCGGAGCTTTGCGTGGTTTGGGCTCGGGCTCGGTTTCAGCTACCGGTTCGGCTGGCACCGGAGTGGGCTTTGCTTTGGGTTTCTTCGCCGGTTTGCGGGCGGTCTCCCGGAAAATTGCTTCCAGTTCTTCCCCTTCCAGCGTTTCCTGGGCAATGAGCTTCTCGGCAAGCTGTACCACTTTCGCTTTATTCTGAATTAACATATCTCTGGCTCTCTGGTGAGCCTCCCAGATAATCCTGTCGACTTCCTTGTCAATGGCATCGGCAATTTTATCACCGTAATCCTTCTGTTCGGAGATTTCGCGGCCGAGGAAGACCATTTCTTGCTTATCCCCGAAAGTTCGAGGACCCAGTTTATCACTCATCCCGAACCCAGTAACCATCTTGTGAGCAAGACCAGTGGCACGCCTAATATCATCACCGGCTCCACTACTAATCTCATTGAAAATCAATTCTTCAGCTGCATTGCCCGCCAACAAAGTACATATCATCGCCTTGATCTGATTACGAGTTATCAGATATCGGTCTTCAATGGGCAGCTGACGGGTATGGCCGAGTGACATCCCGCGTGCCACTATCGAGACTTTGTGCACCGGGTCAGCGTCCGGTAACATCTTGGCAACGAGGGCATGCCCAGCCTCATGGTAAGCGGTAATTTCCTTTTCCTTGGGACTTATCCGGCGGCTTTTTCTCTCCGGCCCGGCAATAACCCGGTCAACGGACTCCTCAAAGTCCTTCATGCTTATCGTCTTGCGGTTCCGGCGGGCGGCCAGAATGGCGGCTTCGTTCACCAGATTGGCCAGGTCAGCACCGCTGAACCCGACCGTCCCTTTAGCCAGTACTCCCAGGTTAACGCTGCTGTCCAGTGGCTTTCCATTGGTATGTACCTTGAGGATGGCAACCCGTCCGTTAATATCGGGCCGGTCCACCACCACCCGGCGGTCAAAGCGCCCCGGCCGAAGCAGCGCCGGGTCAAGGATATCAGGCCGGTTGGTTGCCGCCAGAACAATCACGTGGGTACCGGTGTCAAAACCATCCATCTCAGACAGAATCTGATTGAGGGTCTGCTCCCGCTCGTCATGGCTGCCACCCAGCCCGGCGCCGCGGTGGCGCCCCACCGCATCAATCTCATCAATAAACACAATGCAGGGAGAATTACGCTTTGCCTGGTCGAAAAGGTCTCTTACCCTTGAGGCACCGACACCGACAAACATCTCCACAAATTCACTGCCACTGATGGAGAAGAAAGGCACATCGGCTTCACCTGCCACGGCCCGTGCCATCAGGGTCTTCCCCGTGCCCGGCGGGCCGATGAGCAATACGCCCCGGGGGATTCGCGCTCCCAGAGACTGGAACTTCTCACGCGCCTTGAGAAACTCCACCACCTCCTGCAAATCCTGTTTGGCTTCCTCCACCCCGGCAACATCATCAAAGGTCACCGTCGGCCGGTTGGCCGGAAACAGCCGGGCCCGGCTGCGGCCGAAGCTCATCGCCTGGCTGTTTGCTCCCCGCGCCTGGCGGAACAGAAAAAACAGCAGGGCGCCAAATATCAGAAGTGGCAGGAAGTTGAGCATCAGACCACCCCAGTTAATCCCGGATGAGCCCTTTATGTTAACCGTTACTCCCTGCAGGTTAAGCCCTTCAATCTCATATATACTGGCGTTACTCTCTTTATACGCCCTTAACTTGGTCTCGTCAGCCGTGGTGACGGTCAGCGCATCCTCTTCCACCTCAATCTCCACTATCTCCTTATTCTGCGACATAGCTATGATTTCACTCAAGGGAACCTCTTCCGGCTTGTTTGCCGAAGGCAGCAGATAGGAGAAGATAGCCACCACCGCCAGTATTATGGCAATGTAAATCAGGCTATTTCGTTTCCAGCTCGGTTTCACCCTTCACCTCAATCACGGACTATTGCCCGGTCCTTAATCATTATAACAGAAATAACGGATTTTCAAAACAGAAGCAAATAAACTGCCCGCCCGTCCATCAGCATCAGCCTATACTCAGGCGGCATCATAGGTTGCTTTTAAAAGCAGGGCATCCCTTTCCAGGTTGGGGCTTTCACAGATAACCATACCCTTAATATCGTAGTCCTTCAACGCGCGGAGAAGCTCCATATAGCGAAAGTCCGCTTCTTCCAGGTTCAGGTGGGTTGACTCTCCCTTCGGGCCGTAGCTGATTCCGGAAACATGAATATGCATATTGTCCAGAGCGGTTCTGCCCAGGCGCCCTTCTACCTGGCGCAAGATAGAGGTAAACTCCGCATAGGAGTTGGCTTTTCCGGTGCGAGCGTGCCAGTGAGCAAAGTCAATACATGGCGCCACGCCTTCAAGCTCGGCGCTGAGGTCAAGCACCTCCTCTATTGTCCCGAACTGGCTTCCCTTACCGGTAACCTCGGGTCTGAGCCATACACGGCTACTCTCACGTCTAAGCCGAACCAGTACTTCCTCCAGATATTTCTTCGTGACACGGTAGGTCTCCGCTACCGGGTCACCGAGGTAAAATGCAGCGTGAAAGACCAC
>CAZRBS010000067.1:0-7892 GCA_964598405.1 uncultured Dehalococcoidaceae bacterium | reverse complement strand
TCAGAGACGGGCACAGTGGTCTATGTTATGGGTGCCCAGCACCGCCCGGGCGAGTTTCTGGATGACGTAATTTTCCTCGTTGGTGCACTTGGCTGAAGAGATAAGGGCTACCTCATCGGGCTGGTAGCGGCGCAGCCTGGCGGCGACTTCGCTCAGGGCATCGTCCCAGCCTGTCCCGGCAAACTCCCCGTTTTGTCTTACCAGCGGCCTGGTCAGACGCTCCGGATGGTGGATAAACTCGGCTGTCCCGAAGCGGCCTTTAACGCAGAGGCGTCCGGTATTAACCTCGTTATCTCTATCGCCCCGGCTGGCATTTATCACCTGCCCATCTTTGATTCCCAGGTACATCTGGCAGCCCACGCCGCAATAGGGGCAGGTGGTCTTTACTTCCTGCACCGGCTGGCGGGTATCTTTGGGCACCAGGGCTCCCACCGGGCACCTGACCATGCATTCACCGCAGGACTTGCAGATTGATTCCAGGAGGACTTTTCCGTTAACCGGGCTCACCTCGTCATGGTTGCCGGAGTGGCTTATCTCTATTGCTCTTACGCCCGTAACCTCATTGCAGGCTCTGACGCATTTCCGGCAGAGGATGCAGTAGTTGCGGTCAAGCTGGAAGAAGGGATTGCTGTTGTCAATCGGCCGTGCTTTGGCTTTATGGCTGATGGGTAGCCCGGTGATTCCTATATGGTCCACCGCTCGCTGCAACTCGCACCGGATGTTCTTGGGACAGATTACACAGCGTTCGGTTACCGATACATTGCGTAAACAGATATCGAAAGGTTTGCAGCGTTCTCTTCTATCACATATCAGGCATTCACTGGGATGGTCAGCTATGATGGGCGCAAGGGCAGCCCGGCGGGCTTCATTTACCTGTGGGGTGTTGGTGTGTACCGCCATCTTGTCAGCTACTTGTGTGGTGCAGGCGGTGGGTAGGGTGGACATTCCCTCTATTTCCACCACGCAGAGGCCGCAGTCTCCGGTGGGTTCCAGGTCAGGGTCATAACACAGGGCGGGGATATAAATGCCGGCCTTTCTGGCTGCTTCCAGCACCGTGGTTTTTCGGGTTACCTCAACCTTAACCCCGTCAATGGTCAGACTGACTGTATCTATCACCTGGTGGTAACCACCATTTCTCTTTTCCTGGTTTTGCTCTTGCCGGGGCCTGGGGGCAGCGGTGGCGGGGTGATGAGGCACCTGACGGCGCACTGCAGGCACCGCTTGCCTTCTTTGATGGCTGTCTTATCGTCGAAACCGAGTTCCACTTCCTCAAAGTTTCCGACACGTTGCCGTACCGGCAGGGCCGGCATTGCGGCTCTCGCCCGGTCGAAAAAGCCTTCGTCTTTGCCCACGCAGGGGCTGAACTCGCTCTCCGGCGCCAGCACTTCGGCGATATCTCCGGTGCCGCCCAGGTACTTGTCAATGGAAGAAGCCGCTTTTCTGCCGGCGGCAATGGCTTCAATAACCGAAGCCGGGCCGCTGACCGCGTCACCGCCAGCCCAGACACCCTCGCTGCTGGTGGCCAATGTCTCCGGGCTGGTCTGAATGGTATCGCCTCTGCCCTGTTTCAGCCTGAACTTTTCCGGGATATCCGGCCTCTGCCCGATGGCGGCTATAACGGAGTCAAATTCGGTGGCGAACTCACTCCCCTTAATCGGTAGCGGGCGCCGCCGTCCGCTGGCGTCAGGCTCGCCGAGCTCCATGCGGTTGCAGGTCAGTTTTAACCGGTTGCCCGTTTGGTCGATTCTAACGGGTGCCGCCAGAAAGAGTATCTCTATGCCTTCTTCCAGTGCTGCTTCCACTTCTTCCGGGCTGGCGGGCATTTCCGCCCGGGTGCGGCGGTAGACAATGGTAACCTGCCTGGCTCCGAGGCGGAGGGAAACGCGTGCGGCATCAACGGCAACATTGCCGCCGCCGATTACCGCCACCTTTTCGCCGACGTCAATCTTCTTGCCCAGGTTTATCTCTCTCAGGAAGGTGGCTCCATCAAAGACGCCGGGACTGTCTTCCCCGTCCACTCCCATGCTCATGCCGCGGTGTGCCCCGGGGGCGGCAAAAACGGCGTCATAGCCCTGCTCGAAGAGGCTGTCAATGGACTCGACCCTGCTATTGAGTTTAATATCGACCCCGGCGGCTTTGATTACATCAATCTCTTCGTTCAGTTTCTCCGGGGGGAGGCGGTAGTCTGGAATGCCGACGCGCATCATGCCGCCGGGTTCGGGAAGCGCCTCAAAAACGGTGACCGAGTGCCCCTGTTTCGCCAGGTAGTAGCCTGCGGTGAGACCGGCCGGACCGGCACCGATTATGGCTACCTTTTTCCCGGTTGGCGGCGACGATTTGGCGCGTTGCCGCCACTGCCGGTCATCGCGCTCCGCGGCCGCAAGCTTGAGGAATTTTATCGAAATCGCTTCATTCAAACCTTCCCTGCGGCAGGCGGTCTCGCAGGGGTGAATGCAGACTCTGCCCAGCGTGCCGGGGAAAGGCACCTTTTCTCTGATTACGGCGAGCGCCTCGGCGAACCTGCCCTCACCGCAGAGCCTGACGTAGCGTGGTACGTCGATATGGGCGGGGCAGGCGTAGCTGCACGGATTGGCAAGCTGTTCGTGGTTGATATCAGGTCTCCACTTGGCATCCTTGTCGATAAGGGCTCCGGTGGGGCAGACTTCAACGCAGGCACAGCAGTATTTACAGCCGGAACTGATTAACGATTTGCCGTCGGACGGTTCCGGCAGGCGTTGCCCGTCATGCTCCGCCATGGTGATGGCTTCAATTCCTCTCAGTTCCTTGCACGCTTTGACACACCGCCCGCAGCTGATGCACAGGTTGTAATCCCGCTCGAAAAGGGGATTATCTCTATCTACCGGCACGCCCCGGTATTGCCAGGCAAGTTCCTCCCCTTCGATTCCGATGTAGTCAACCACCTGTTGCAATTCACACTGTGCATTGTAGGGGCAGAGCACGCAGCGCTGGGTTACGGCTACATTGCGCAGGCAGATATCATACGGTCCGCAGCGCTCGCGCCGCTCGCAGGTGAGGCATTCACACGGGTGGTAGGCCAGGACCTGTCTCAGTGCCTCCCGCCGTTCCTCTTGCAGTCGGAGCGTATCGGTATGGACTACCATGCCTTCCGCAGCCGCGGTGTTACAGGCGGTCGGCAGTTCCTCCGTCCCCTCGATTTCAACCAGGCAGAGCCGGCAGGAGCCGTCAGGAGAGAGCATGGGGTGGTAACATAATGCGGGTATGTAAATACCCGCCTGTATCGCTGCTTCCAGTACCGTTTTCCTCTCGCTGACTTCAATCTTCTGACCGTCAATGGTTAAGCTTAACGTGTCCAAAGTATGCTCCTTAAACTGTTTTTGCTCTCTTAAATCCTCCAGCCATTATCCTGAAGCTTTTGCGGTTTTAATACAGAGCCGGGCGGTGGTTTCACTGAGCACGATTATATCTTCGGCGGGCAGGTAGTCGGAGATGGTGCTGTCAAACATTATGTTTCCTTCCGGGGCGAATTCATCATCACCCCTCCACAGGACCAGGATTATCGGAACCCGGCTGAAGGCATTGATTCTCACGGCGGCATCGCCATAACTGGCTTCATGTCCGCCCAGGACTTTGGCTGCGGGCAGAAGTCCGTGGGGTTCATTCCCGAAGTAGCTAACCAGGGGTTTTACCGCTCTCTGGTAAAAGGTGGGAAAGTAATTAGCCCCTTCCGGCAGCTCTTTGAAGGATATCAGCTTATTTGAGAGCGGCGTGCCTTTTGCCCCGGTAAAATAATGTAGAATGAGAATCCTATCCCGGAGCGGGACTTCATTCTCTCTGTCAGGCAAGGATATTCTTCCATCGGGAAATGCGAGCAGGTACGGTTGATTTAAATAGCTTATGTTGACCGCTTTCCGCGAGCTCAGGTACCGGGTGCCGCTTCTGGAGCACTGCTCCTCTATGTCCTTGATTCCGGCCAGCTTTTCGCAGGCAAGCTGGTAGGCAAGCTCATAACCGTAGGTGTCATTTTTCCTGATGCCCAATGTCAGCTGATTGCTTTCCATATTATAACCAGGTCCGTTTCTATTATACTAGCTTTTCGCTTCTCTTTCGAAGGTTTTCCGGGGAAGCTCATCCCCCCGGCAGAGGGCTAAAGCTCAAGCCAGGAGTGAGAGTATAGCGACTCCCCGCTCAGCACCCTGACCGTCTTGGCATACTTGGCCTCTTCCTCCGTGAGTGAGGAGAAGTCGGGTCTCTCCCCGTCCATCATCCGGTGCACCAGGCTGACCAGTTCTGGCTTCTTGCCTCTGGCTATCTGAAGTAAGTCCCGGTCAAAGGAGTCGACTATTGCCGCGTATATTCCGTATTTCATCAGCATCATGAGATAGGTGCGGTTAAGCCAGGGCCGCAGGGGGGTGGGAGTACCGTTGGAGACATTGGAAAGGCCCACAATGGACTTGCATCCCGGGGCAATCTCCGGCAGCATGGACATGAACTCTACCAGGGCTTTGACCTGGTTTATTTCCACAGACACCGGGCTGACGATGGGGTCAATCCAGATATTCTCGTTGGAGATACCCGCCTCGTTGGCTTTATAAACAAAATCAACCGCGTTCACTGCCCTCTCGTTGGCGTCCCGCGGCATTCCCTCCACACCCCACAGGAGGGCAACTAAATCGGTGTTGTATTTTTTGGCCAGTTCCAGTTCCGGTCCCATTCTATCCGGTTGCAGGGGAATGGAGTTTATTATTGGCTTGTTTCTGGCAATTTTCAGCCCGGCTTCCATGGCGGACACGTTTGTTGTGTCCAGGGAGAGCGGCTTATCCGCGACTTCCTGCACCGTATTGACGACCCATTCCATGAGCTCGTCCCCGGATTTCCGGGCTGGCCCTATGTTGAGGTCGAGGTAATCAACTCCCGCCTCCGCTTCGGCTTTGGCCAGTTCCTGGACTGGCCCGGGGTTCCTTTCCTTGAGCGCCGGACCGATGGTCTGTGACATGATGTTTATGTTTTCCCCGATAAGGATCATTATTATATCCCTCCTACGGTGTCCATGATTTGAGATAGGCTGGTATGTGGGCTCCCTCTCTGGGGCCGACCAGGATTTCCCAGCCCGGAAGTTCCTCTTCCAGACCGCCGCTCTCGGCGGCAAGGTAGCCCGGAATTATCAGTTTCTGGTGTTTGACCTTGTCCGTGATGCCGCACTTCTTGACAAAGGGGCCGATAACGTCGGCGCCGAACTTTCCGGCAGCCCAGGCGGTCATTACCGAAAGCCCTTCCGTGTCCTTGATGAGGAGCCAGCTGGGGACCCGGCTCGTTTCTATCTCACCGGAAACGATGAAGTAAGTCAGGGAGAAGTTGGAAGTAACCATCACCGGGGAGTTTTCACCGGGGTTGTTAATCTCGTAGATGCCCTCGGCGGTGGCCAGCGGGCGCTGCGGGTCGGTAAAGATATTCATCCTTTCCACGAGCAGGGGGAACAGGCTTTCTCCCTGGAAGTCAGACAGGACGATTATCCCGGCATACTTGGCGACAAACATGGAGGCAATCAATGCCTCTTTCATCGGGTTATCGGCCATTTCGCAGGGGAAGGTAATGGTGGGGAAACCCAGGGGGCGGAACTTCTTCGTCAGGGCGGCACTCCGTATGATTACCTGGTCCTCAAATGCTTTGCGGACGGTTCTGGCGCCGGAGTCAATGACGATATTCTTTATCCCCGCCCCGTTTAATTTTTCGGTAAGCTGGGATAGTTCTTCCAGGTTTGAGGCTCTGGCGGCTACCGGACACTCCTTTTCCTTCGCCAGACTGGCCACCTCGTCCGCGGTTTCTTCCGTTGCGGCGTAGAGCAGCGGTTTCTGGTCGGCGCAGGCTTCCAGGCCCGCCGCCAGTATATCCGGTTTATCGCTCATTAAAATCAGGCGGCAGCCGCTATCCTTGGCTTTATTTACCAGCGCTTTGAATTTCTGCCCGTCTCCAGAAGCGGACTTCAGTGCCACCAGCTCGGGCTTGAGGGTCAAGCCGACCCTTTCGTACTGGAGCTGCTGGCACCTTTCCAGCCTGGCACTGACTTCTGCCTCATTCATGGTGTCGCTGATGAGAATCGCCAGAGCCGGGGGGTTCTCAAATCTTTTCTCGTGGCGGAACATGACGGTTTCCCCGCCAACCTTGGGCGCTTCCGGCCCGCTCCCGATGGTAACCGGCAGGATGGGTGGAGCTGAGGCCTCCGTCAGCTTCTCTTTTGCCTCTTCGGTTATGTGGGGACAGGCGCTCAGTTCTGCCTTACCGGAAGCCAGGTTCATGGCAAAGGCGAGGCATGTGGGTACGCCACATTCAGCACAGTTTGTCTTCGGCAGCAATTTAAATATCTCTATTCCGGTAAGTGGCATTGGTCAAACTCCTTTCTTAACCCAGTATCGGGTCCATGCTCAGAGCAGGATGCCCTTTCTCCTGCAGGAAGGGAAGAATCTCCTCTTCGGTAACGCCGATGGTCTCATCGGCAATCATATCGAGCAGGTCAGGGATACCCATCTCCTCGGCTCTGGCCTTGAGCCGCTCGGCAATCTCTTCCTTCAGCATCTTGGGCATCCAGACTATTCTTAAGAGACCGCCATCGCCGATGAGGAATTTTTTCTGAGTGATGTTGTATTTCCCATGACCAACAAAGCCCGGGGTGCTTATACCTCCGCCAATGGTTCCTGCCAGGGTGGTGAACTTCATCCCGCAGGGGGTCATCTCCATGTATTCCCGGCTTACCGTCATAACTCCGTTGCACAGGGGAAGGATGACGGCGATACATTCGCAGCAGCCGCAGGTGGTCATCGGGTCATGGACTATGCTGTAGAAGTTATAGTGGTCAATCTTCCCGCGGGAGGCTTTGAAGACGAACTCGTTTACCCCCTTCCACTGACCGAGCTTGGCGTCGATGACCTCGCCCTTGGGCACCGGCTGGTTGGGTCCGGTGGGGTTAATTTCATTGGCCGCTTTGCAGTCCATCCAGTTATAGGAACCGCAGAGTCCGGTTCTCTCCGGGCTGATGACACAGACGTGGCTGGGGGCGAAGGACTGGCACAGGGTGCAGGAGTAATATATGTCGGTGGTTTCATCAGTCATGCCTTCGATGCGGATATCCCGCGCATTGTAGACTTCCCTGGCTTTTGCCACCATCTCGTTCACTTTTTTCTCTTCGGTGTAAATTTTTACCTGCAGCTTGTCAAAGATACGGCCGAAGTCCTGGTGTAACTTGGCATGAAGAACGGTGCCGATATGGGATAGCTTGAAGCCTTTTTCTACCGACTGCTTGCTGACCCGCAGCCAGGCGATGTCTCTCTGTCCGATGTGCATTAGGCCCTGGGCGTAGTTTATCAGGTGGTGGATCTGCCGTTCCAGGATTGGTTCGTAGTCCTCCTGCATGTTCCTGCCCGCTACCTCGGCCACTATCGCCATCGGCAGCCGGTCGCCGGCCTGAACATCGTCCATTTCCGGACCAATCACCTCAATCTTGCCGTCTTCCACCTCATCCATCCTTTTGCTGGTAACCCACTCCACCATCGGCGTTCTGCCACCGCCGGCTTCCAGGTAAATATCATCGCCGCGGACCCTTTCCCCTTCAAAGGCAGGCCCGAAGGCAACCGGAATGGGTATTTCGGCGACGGTAACCTTGAGTCCTCTGGTCTCTATTGCCTTGGCAACTATATTGTCATGTGGGATATTGGAAACGACATGCTCGTAGGTGGTAATCCCGGTAGGCAGTACTTCGGGTATCGGCGTATCCGCGATGGTCGGAAAGCCGTAGTTTATCGCCCCGGCGGCGTTGGCATACCACTCGTCGGTAACGTAGCCTAGGGGCAGGGCAAAGGCAAAGACCCGGTCCTTGTTGTAGATGAGGACTTTTCTGTATTCGCCGGGTTCGATGCCGC
>CAZRBS010000066.1:0-8007 GCA_964598405.1 uncultured Dehalococcoidaceae bacterium | reverse complement strand
CGGCCGGTGCTGGTCTTGCCGGTGCCCCGCGGGCCGCAAAAAAGATAGGCGTGGGATACATGACCGCTACCGAGGGCGTTTTGCAGCGTCTGCGTTACCTGCTCCTGGCCCACCACTTCGGCCAGAATTTGAGGGCGCCACCGCCGGTAAAAGACCTGAGAAGTCATTTTTTTAATTATACCCCATATGTTAGGCCATTTCTAGCGAGGTTTTACACTGGTTTACCCCTCGTTGTGGGGAGCTTGGCACGGAGCAGCCATCAAGAGGCAGGCGTGAGATTGCTCCGTCTTCAGCCCGCGGTGGCACCGCCATCTGAAGCCGGATAACACCGTTTGCGCAGACAGGCGTTCGGCTTGCCGGTGCGGGACTTCTTTGGGGAAGCTTTCAGATGTGAGGAAGGCTGACTGCTGTTAAGAAATTGCCAGACTTATCCGGCCAGGTGCGGCAGGGGGTTGTCCCCGGTGTTAAGTCTGGCAAAAGCTTGCTCCCGGCTGATTACAATAACGAAGGGATGTCCCTGGAGGCATCGTCAATGGCTCTGAGCTTGACCTCCGTCTCTTCCTGCCTCTTTTTAAACTCGGGTATGAGGCCGGTAGACCTGGAATAGTAGTCCCTGACCTTTTCCACATCGCTTAGCTCGGATAGAATTACGGTAACATCGAGCATGCCCCTTTCCCGCGGATAATCGCCGTTTCTGATAAGGGCTTCCGGAGCGATATCCCTCATGTAGTCTCCAAGCCCCTTGACCAGGTCCATATTCATCTCCTTGGTCGGTGCGGAGATGAGGTACAGGGCTCTCTTTGAATCTATGGGGTTACACTTGAGGGAGAGCTCGCTTATGGCTTCGTCCATTGCCTGAATTCCCTTCATGGTCTCGCTGCCCTTTTCCCTGAAGTCACGCCCCTTGGCACGACGGAACCTGAAGAGAGGAATTTCCGACTTGCCATAGCCGATTACTGTCCAGCCGATTAGCGTCTGTATGATGTCGCCGGCGTCAAGCACCTTTGAGGCGATGTATTTGGCTTTTTTCTCTTCGCCGGCACAGAGCATGTTGTAAAAAGGCTCTACTATCATGGAATTTATTTTGGAAATGTTTCCTTTTATGGATGAATCTTTCCTGACGTACCTCTGGTTGTCAATGAGAAACACGGCGTCAGCTACCGAGTAGGCAGATTTGAGACAGGTGGCGGTGTTATATATTGTCCTGTCTTCCGTGCTTTCTTCATGCTCGAAGGGGAGGACGATGAGGTTATATACCGGCTTGTCGATATAGCGTTCCTTGATGTGCTGGGTCATTATGGAGATTGAGCCAGAACCGGTGCCGCCGGCAGCACTGGCGATGAACAGGAAAGCATCGGTCTCAAAAAAACGCTTGGTCGCCCTTATCGCGTCGATAACTTTATCGGCATCTTCTCTGGCGATTTCGGCTCCAAGCTCGTTTATCTTGCCGACGCCGTGGCCGCCTGTCTTGCGCCCCCCGATGAGAATTCTGTGCTGATAACCGCGTTTGATATTGCTCAGGCCGCTCAGGTCTGCGGCATCAGTATTAACGGCATAAGCGCCGGTAATTATTTCAATTCCACGCTGGCTACGGGCCTTCTTATTCAGACGGGCAAATTCATCGGCAATCCTGCCCCCGCATTGCCCAAAACCTACGACTACTAACTTCATTTTTCCACCTCAGCATCAAATATTAGTATTGGAAATACTACAATGCCACTATTTTAAACATACTCATCTGTCAATGTCAATCTTTTTGTGCTGAAGAACAATAATATCATATAGTAATAATGTACGTGGTCATAAGGTCGGGGTAGAACGAAAAAAGGAGTTTTACCCGCCTTTTTGACCTGTCAGTTAACTATTTTGTTCGCAGTGTTTTTTATTGGGGTAATATTATTGAAAAACTGGAAGACCTATATTAAAATGAGCACACAAGGGGTTCTTGGGTTATGGTAAGGGAAACGACACACAAAACTTTGAAGGATAATGAGCACAATATCACCGCCTTTGAGAGGACGGTGGCTGAAGCTGAGAGACTGAGCAGGGCCGCCAAGGAGGCGGCTGAAACGTCAACGAGGGCGGCTCAGGAGGCGATACGCCGTGCTGACAGGATAAGCAAGGAAGCCAAAGAAGCGGCCGAGGCTTCGGCAAGGGCGGCTCAGGAGGCGATAGATAGGGCCGAGAAGGTGTGCAGGGAGACCAGAGAGGCAGCCGAAGCATCAATAAAGGCAGCCGAAGAGGCAATAAGCCGGGCTGAGGAGTCAGCCCGGACGCCGAAAGAAGCGGCCAGGACGATAACCAGAAAGTTCCAGGAGGCGATAAACCGCGCCGAGGAAGTAAGCAAAGAGGCTATGGAAGCTGCCGAATCGGCTTTTCTCGCCTCGCAGGAGGGATTGAACCGGGTTAGCGAGGTAAGCAGTGAGGCCAAGGAGATTGCTGATACGTCGGAGAGGACGGCGCGGGAAGAATCGGTTAGGGCAGATGAAGCGGGCAGGGCTGCCCGGGAAGCCGCCGACTCATCCATGAAGGCAGCCCGGGAAGCGGTAAATCGGGCTGAGAAGGCAAGCCGGGAGGCAAGAGAATCATCCGAAACGTCAATCAGGGCAGCCCGGGAAGCAGCAAATAAAGCAGAAAAAACGAGCCGGGAGACCAGGGAGACGGCGGAAACCTCGGCAGAGGCGGCGCAGGAGGTGGCACGCCGGGCTGAGGCGATAAGCAGTGAAGCCCGGGAGGCTGCCGAGACTTCGCTGAAGATGTCCGCAGAGGCGATAAGCCGTGCCGAGGAGATAAGCCGGGAGACCAGGGAAATACTTGAAGAATCGACCCGGACATCCCGGGAAGCGGTCGGCAGGATTGAAAGCGTGGGCAAGGAAGCCAGGGAGGCGGCTGAATCTTCAGCCCGGACTTCTCAGGAATCGGCCGAGGAATCAGCCAGATTATCGCGGGAAGCGATAAGCCGTGCTGAAGCGATAAGCAGAGAGGTAAAAGAATCCAATGAGGCACTGGCCAGGGCCTTTGAGGAGGCAATAAACCGGGCGGAGAGGGCGAGCCAGGAAGCCAAAGATGCGGCTGAGGCTTCGACCAAAGCGGCTCAGGAGGCGATAGGCCGGATAGAGGCGATAAGCAGGGAAGCTAAAGAATCCACCGCGTCGTCGGCGGAGGCGGCCAAAGAAGCTGCTGAAGCGGCGGTAAAGGTATTTCAGGAGACCACCACAGCTTCAACCGCTGCTTCTCAGAAGGCAATAGACCGTGCCGAGGCGATAAGCAGGGAAGCCCAGGATACGGCCAGGGAACTAGCCAGAGCGGTGAAAGAAGCTGTTGAGGCGGCAATACAGATTTCTCAGGAATCGGCCGGGGAATCAACCAGGGCAACTCAGGAAGCGGTGAGCCGGGCCGAGGAAATAGGCAGGACAACCAGAGAAACTACCGAGGCATCGATAAAGACGGTCAAAGAGGCTACTAGGTTGGCGACGAGGGCGGCCAGAGAAGCTTCCGAGACATCGGCAAAAGCCTTTGAAGAAGCCATAGCCCGGGCTGAAGCAATAAGTAAAGAAGCAAAGGAGTCCACAGGGGAATCAGCCAGAGCCGCCAGTCAGTCTGCCAAGATGATAGTAAAGGCTGTCCGGGAAGCTACTGAAGAGTCAACAAGGGTTGCCCGGGAAGCGGCCCAGGTATCTATAAGGGCTTTTGAAGAGGCTGTCGGCAGGACAGAGATTGCCGGAAAGGTAGCCAGGGAATCCGCCGAGACCTCGCTGAGGGCTTTTGAAAAGGCGATGGGCGCAACGGAGGAAGAGGAAGCTGAAGAGGTTGCCGCCGAAGGCGGCAAAGGAGAGGCCGCTGTCGATGACAAATCGTTGAAGACTTTTGAGCAGGCCATGGGCAAATCGGAAAGGACGAGCGCGAAAGACCGGAAAAAGGCGAAAGAACCAAGGAGCAGGGAGAGGATTGAGGCTCGCCTGGATTTTCTGGCCAAAATGTATGAAACAAAGAAGTCCAGGAGGGAAGGAGAGGAGGGACAGGAGGAAGATGATGCGGGGGCAGATGAAGAGGAGTAAAACAGGAGACCTGCTAGCGATCGATATATCAGCAAGAATTAGTACGGGAGGTACTCGATGACGGAGCCAAGAGAGCAAACCAAAAAAGCCAGCGCAAAAGCTGAAGAAGAAGAAACTGCGGAATCACTTGAAGAGGTTCAAGAACAGGTTGAGCAGGCGGGCAAAGAGGCTGAGGAGCAAGCTGCGAAACCGCTCGATGAAGTGCTGGGGCAGGCCGAAAGGGCATATGCGGCCTATATGGAAGCTCAGCGGCAGGTGGCAAATGCCTACAGAGGGAACGAGCAGCAAATAGCAAAGGCCTATAAAAGGGCGGAGCAGCAAGCTAAGAATGCCTGCGATGAGAGTATCAAAGAGGCCCTGAGGGCCCGTGAGGAAACCATAGCACGGGCCTTGAAAGAGCGCGACGATGCCATAGCGAGCGCCGAAAGAGGTTATAAAAAGGCTAAAGAGCAAGCCGAAAAAGCCTGTGAAGCAAGCATAGAAGCAGCCTGGAAAGTCAGAGAAGAAGCGGTAGAGCAGGCCTGGCAACTCCGTGAGGAGACCATAGAGCAAGCATGGAATATCTACGCTAAGCTCTCGAAATAATCAGGCAGGACTTTGTGCTCTCCGGGCTGGAGCTGATGGGGCCTTCTTCTTAGCGGGGTTGGCTGCTCAGATTAAAGAGGGTATATCCTTTAAGGAAACTTCAATTCCTTTATACTTGCTTTCCACCCCTTCCTGCCTCTTCTTGAGTGCGGCGATAAGGCTGATTGCCTTGGTGAAATAGTACCTGACCTTGGCGACGTCACTGAGCTCAGACAGGATGACAGTAATATCCAGCGCGCTCCCTTTTCTCGGGTAATCGCCGCTCCTTATTATCGCCTCCGGGGCAAGGTTTTTCAGGTAAGTACCGAGTTCTTTGATTAAGTCCACGTTCATTTCCTTGGCTGGCGCCGATACCAGGTAAAGGGCTCTCTTGGAATCTATGGGATTACATTTCAGTGACAGCCCGCTTATGGCTTCGTCCATAGCCTGGGTCCCTTTCTGTGTTTCCGTTGCCTTGTTTCTGAAATCGCGGTTCCGCGTGAGCAGGAGTTTGGCGAAAGGAATCTGTGACCTGCCGTAGCCGATTGCCGTCCATCCGGTTACGGTCTGTATTATATCACCGGCATCGAGTATCTTCGCCCCGATGCGCTCATGCTTTTTCTCCTCACCGGCACAGAGCAGGTTGTAAAATGGCTCGGTCAGCGTGGCGTTTATCTTGGATAGATTGCTCCTGATCGGCGCGTCCTTCATGACGTATCTCTGGTTATCGACGAGGAATACGGCGTCCGCCACCAGGTAGGTAGATTTGAGACACGTGGCGACGTTATATACCGTTCTTTCCTCCGTCTGTTCTTCGTGCTCGAAGGGCAGGACGATAAGGGTATATACCGGTTTATCAACATAACGTTCCTTTATGTGCTGCGTTATCACCGGTACCGCCCCGGAGCCGGTGCCGCCGGCCGCACCCGCGACGAGCAGGAAGGCATCCGCTTCGGAGAACCGCTTGCTTGTCCTTATGGTTTCGATGACTTTGTCGCCATCTTCCTTGGCTATCTCGGCGCCGAGCTCGTTTATCTTGCCGACGCCGTGCCCGCCGGTCTTGCGCCCTCCGATGAGAATCCTGTGCTGGTAATCGGGCCTGATGCCGGTTAGACCGCTCAGGTCGGCGACATCGGTATTCACGGCAAAAGCATTGGTGATGATATCGATACCGCGCTGGGCACGCGCTCTTCGGTTTAATCGGGCAAATTCATCGGCAATTCTGCCGCCGCATTGTCCGAAGCCAACAACGATTAATTTCATCCTTCACCCTGGTGGTCGTTGTGCTATTTTAGGCATTCTCAGGCGCCAATGTCAATTCTTGAGGTAGAGAACCGGGAGGTTATGCCTTCCCGGAAACCCGGGAAATGGAGGCGTGGGAGGGTGGGCGAAAGCAAGATGGGAGGGGCAAAGCGACTTCCCCGGGTAGAAAGTCCTTCCCCCAAAGGTAATTCCTCCCTTCCGCCGGGCAAGCAAGAGGGAGGTGCGGGCTGATAGTTGAACCTCTGGCTCTTTATCGGAGTCCATGGCAACTACAGGCCTTTATCGGCAATATAGGTGGCGAGGTCAGCTAGGCGGCAGCTGTAGCCCCATTCGTTGTCATACCAGGCAATTACTTTCACCATGTTGCCTTCAATGACCATGGTGCTGGCGGCATCCACAATGGAACTGGCCGGATTGCCCCGGAAGTCCATGCTGACCAGCGGTTCCTGGCAATACTCCAGGATTCCAGCCAGAGGCCCTTCAGAAGCGGTCTGAAAGGCCCGGTTGACCTGTTCCACGGTGACCTCTTTTTTCAGGTCGGCAACGAAGTCGATAACCGAGACGGTAACCACGGGTACCCTGAAAGCCATCCCGTGAAGCTTGCCTTTGAGCTCGGGCATGACCACGGTCACTGCCGTGGCAGCTCCGGTGGTGGTCGGGATGATATTCATTGCTGCGGCCCGGGCACGGCGCAGGTCTTTGTGCACCATGTCCTGTATTTTCTGGTCGTTGGTATAGGCATGAATGGTAGTCATCAGCCCCTTGCTTATGCCGAAGCTCTGGTGCAGTACCTTGACCAGGGGCGCGATGCCGTTGGTGGTGCAGGAGGCGTTTGAGATAACTTTGTGTTTTCCGGGGTCATAATTGTCTTCATTGACGCCGAGGACGATGGTTATATCCTCGTTTTTGGCCGGGGCGGAGATGATTACCTTCTTGGCTCCACCCTGGAGGTGAGCGGCTGCCTTGGTGGCGTCCGTGAACAGCCCGGTCGATTCTATTACCACGTCCGCACCGTAATCCCGCCAGGGTATGCTGGCAGGGTCGCGTTCAGAGATGACTTTTACCTTTTTGCCATCGACGATAAGGGCATCCTCAGTGGCTTCCACTTTACCGGGATAAGGGCCGTAGGTGCTGTCCCACTTCAGCAGATGGGCATTTGTTTTCGTATCCGTAAGGTCATTAATTGCCACAACTTCCAGTTTGTCTTTCTGGTACTGGTTGATGGTACGGAAAGTTAATCTTCCGATTCGTCCGAAGCCATTGATTCCAATTTTGGTCGCCATTTTGTCCTCCTGTGATTTTTAGTTACAGTTAGTTAGTATAGCATTGCCTTTAAGAAATATTCTAATTTCCTTTCAAGTCGCCAAACGCCTGCCTCCGGGCAAAGCGGGCGCTTTTTCCGAGCTCCTCTTCTATTCTGATGAGGCGGTTATATTTGGCAGTGCGTTCCGAGCGGCAGGGAGCGCCGGCTTTGATTTGCCCGGTGTTCAGGCCTACAGCCAGATCAGCTATGGTGGTGTCCTCCGTTTCGCCGGAGCGGTGGCTCACCACTGCCGTCCAGCCGGCCCGGTGCGCCGTTTTGATGGCGTCGAGCGTTTCGGTGAGGGTGCCAATCTGATTGAGCTTGACCAGGATGGAATTGGATGCCTTCAGGTCAATGCCTTTATTCAGGCGGGACACGCTGGTGGTATAGAGGTCGTCGCCGACGATCTGGATTTTACCGCTCAGTTTCCGGGTCAGGAGCTGCCAGCCGTCCCAGTCATCCTCGGCCATTCCATCCTCTATGCTGATGAGGGGGTAGCTGGATACCCACTTGACATAAAAATCAACCATCCCGGCGGAACCGAGGGCGGTGCCGTCCCTGGAGAGCCTGTACTGTCCGTCCTGATAGAACTCGCTGGCAGCGGGGTCCAGAGCGATAAAGCAATCTTTGCCGGGGCTATAGCCGGCTTTTTCAATTGCGGACAGGACGGCCTCGATTGCATCTTTATTCGAAGAGAGGGAAGGGGCGAAGCCCCCCTCATCCCCGACATTGGTGTTCAGTCCTCTATCTTTAATTATCCTTTTCAAGGAGTGATAGACTTCGGTGCCCATCTGAAGGGCGTGGTGAAAGCTGCTGGCT
>CAZRBS010000065.1:3009-8110 GCA_964598405.1 uncultured Dehalococcoidaceae bacterium | reverse complement strand
AAGATATTGTAACCGCCGCGCCGGTTTACCAGGGGAATTTTCCATCCTAGAAAGCGGAGTGAGGATAAATGCAGGAACTGAAGGACAAATTGCAGGATTTACAGTCCCGACTATCTATGGCGCTGGTGCATCTTTGACCTTGCTGCCAGAGAAAAGGAAATCACCGGACTGGAAAAACAATCCACACGCCCCGATTTCTGGTCGGACCAGGTAAAGGCACAGGATGTTATGCGCCAGCTGGCTGGGCAGAAGAGGGTAGTGGATACATGGCGGGGGCTGGAGAAAAGAATGGCTGACATTGATGAGCTAATCTCTCTGGCAGAAGACGATAGTTCTCTGCAGTCAGAGATTCAATCTGAGCTAGAGGAGATAGCCTCCCGGCTTGACGAGCTGGAATTCCAGATGTCATTGAGCGGTCAGTACGATGACAGGAATGCCATTCTGGCGGTGCATGCCGGTGCCGGTGGCACCGAGTCACAGGACTGGGCGGAGATGCTGGTGCGGATGTATCTCCGCTGGGCAGAACGCCGGGGCTACCGGGCGGAAGTGCTTGATACCTCTGCCGGTGATGAGGCGGGCGTGAAAAGCGCGGTTGTGGAGATTGACGGCGATTATGTTTTTGGATACCTGAAGTCGGAACACGGTGTGCACCGGCTGGTCCGGCTTTCCCCTTTCGATGCCGACCATTCCCGGCATACCTCATTTGCCCTGGTGGAGGTCATGCCTGAAGCCAGGACTGACATTGATATAACAATACAGGCCGATGATTTGAAGGTGGAGACGTTCCGTTCCAGTGGGCCGGGGGGGCAGCACATGCAGAAGACGAGCAGCGCCGTAAGGTTGACCCACCTGCCAACGGGACTGGTGGTTACCTGCCAGAGCGAGCGTTCCCAGCACCGGAATAAAGAAATTGCGCTCAGGATTCTCCAGGCACGTCTGCTGGAGATACAACTGGCCGAGCAGGCGGAGGAGAAGGCAAAACTCAAAGGTGAGCGCATAGTAGCCGGGTGGGGTAGCCAGATTAGAAGCTACGTGCTGCATCCATATAAAATGGCAAAAGACCACCGCACCGATTATCAAACAGGAAATGTTGAAGCTGTACTGGACGGGGAACTGGACGGTTTTATAACCGCCTACCTCAGGTCAATCATGGGTAAAGAAGAATGATAAAGAGAATCAGTTTATCGTTCCTGGTGGTATGTCTGTCCCTCTTTTCGATTATCCCGGTTCAGGTTCAGGCCGGCGATAAACTGGCGATAACGGATAGCTCGGTCGAGATAGATTTTCCCCGGCGGCTTGACTTTAGCTTATCGGCTGAGAGTGCGGTCGATATTACTGACATTCGTCTTCACTATGAGGTTGAACGCTTGGGCTATGCCGAGGTAACCAGTGAAGTCTATATTGAATTTGAGCCGGCGGCCGCTGTTGACGCCGACTGGAGCTGGGACATGCGGAGGACGGGGGGATTACCCCCCGGGAGCCGTGTGGGCTACTGGTGGACGGTTGAAGATGCGGGGGGCAAAACGGCTGAAACCCCTCTGGCATGGGTTCAGTTCGATGACCTGCGTTATTCCTGGCAGGAAATCACCGGGGGGATGATAACTCTCTACTGGCATGAGGGAGATGGTTCTTTTGCCCGGGAAATAATGGCGACGGCAGAGAGGATACAGGGCAGGCTGGTTGAATCCACCGGTGCGAGGCTTGAAGAACCGGTAAAAATATACATTTACGCGGATGCCAAAGAGCTGCGGGGAGCCATGATTTTCCCACAGGAATGGACAGGAGGAGCGGCCTTTATCAGATACGGTACTATCGCCATCGGAATCGCTCCCGATGAACTTGCCTGGGGCAAGCGGGCGATTGCCCATGAATTCACCCATCTGGTCATTCACCAGATGACGTTCAATCCCTACAATGACCTTCCCACCTGGCTTGACGAGGGCCTGGCCATGTATATGGAGGGGCCCTTGCTCCCGGCATTTGCCGATATACTTGATAAAGCCATACGGGAAGACAAACTGATTTCCGTGCGCAGTCTATCCAGCCCCTTCTCCGCCTATGTTGAAGAATCCGCCCTGTCCTATGCCCAGAGCCGTGCCCTGGCTGACTTCCTGATCAATGTTTACGGGCAGGACAAGATGCTCGAACTGCTGAATACCTTTAAGGAAGGCAGCGGCTATGATGAAGCCCTGAGAGGGGTTTACGGCTTTGATATGGACGGATTGAATACCCTCTGGCGGGAAAGCCTTAAGGAGTAAAACCTTGAGTCAGTCAGTGCCGAAATGGGAGAAAAATGGAAAAGAAGTCCTTTACCATTCATGATTTACCCGCCTCGGAGCGACCCAGAGAAAGGCTACAAAAATTCGGTGCGGAAGCTCTCTCCGCTCAGGAGATTTTAGCTTTGATAATAGGGCGGGGTATCGCCGGGGAGTCGGTAATGGTAACCGCGCAAAGGCTGCTGAGCCGGTTTGGCGGTCTCAAGGGAATATCTGATGCCTCGGCAGAGGAGCTGGCGCAGGTGAAGGGTATCGGCATTGCCAAGGCGTCGCAAATCAAAGCTTCATTTGAGATGGCCAATCGCCTTGACAGCTATTCAAACAGCACAGGCAATCTGCCGGTCAAGAGCCCCGATGATGTGGTTGGCCTGGTTCGCGGCAGGCTGAAGGACAAGAAGAAAGAGCATTTCCTGGCGCTGCTGCTGGATAGCAGAAGCCGGCTGATAAAAATGGCTGAAATTTCAGTGGGGAGTCTGGATGGCAGTATTGTTCATCCCAGGGAAGTCTTCAAAGAGGCGGTGGCGGCCAGTGCGGCCTCGGCAATCTTCGTCCACAATCACCCTTCGGGCGACCCCGAGGCTTCGGAAGATGACATAAGGTTGACGAAGCGACTTTTCGAAGTCGGGGAGATTATGGGGATAGATGTTCTGGACCATATTATTGTCGGAGGTAAAAAATACTTGAGCCTGAAAAGGGAAGGTTTGTTGTAGACCGTTTCCGTGACTGCTGTTAGACTTATTTCTTGGCTGAGGAGGGATTGCCATGACCAGAAAAATCAGGATAGGAGCGGCGCAGATATCACCGAAATTCTTTGACAAACAGGGGACTCTGGAGAAGACCTGCCGGTACATAGAAGAAGGAGGAAAGTTGAACCTTGACCTCCTTGTTTTCCCGGAAGTTTACTTCTGCGGTTACCCTTTCTGGCGCGGGGGCGTCTCCGTAAAACAGTCGACCGAGCTGGCTGCCCGGATGATTCAGACTGCCATCCGCTGGGACGGCGATGAAGCCCGCTGCCTTGCCGAAGCAGCCCGCCGGGCAAAGGTGAACTGTGTTGTCGGCTGCAATGAACTGTCCGACCGCCCCGGCAGCCTGACGATTTATAATTCCCTGATAGTGATTAACCGCAGCGGCGAAATCCTCGGCCGTCACCGCAAGCTGATGCCGACACACTCCGAGCGGATCTACTGGGGAATGGGGGATGCCAGCGATATTCGCGTCTTCGATCTGGACATCGGAAGGCTCGGTGCGAGCATCTGCTACGAACACCATATGACCCTCCTGCGCGCCGCCCTCGCTGCCGGGGGCGAGGAGATTCACTGTGCCCTGTGGCCCGGCTGGTGGGCGATGGATAGACACCTCGGCGCCAAATCGGCTAAAGTTGAGGCCGGCAAGTGTGATATAGAACCGGCAATCCGCCAGCACGCGCTGGAAAACCAGGTGTTTGTCGTCAGTTCAAGCTGGTTCCTCAGGCCGGAAGACATCCCTGATGAACTGAAAGAGGTGATGAAGTTCAACCTTGCTATTGGCGGTAGCTGTATCGTCAATCCTGCCGGACTGGTCGTTGAAGGGCCCGTTTTTGAACGGGAGGCAATTGTATATGCCGAGGTTGACCTTTCGGAGCGTGAGCTGGTAAAGGCGTATTTCGACGGAATCGGGCACTACTCGCGGCCGGACGTTTTGACGCTCAACATAAGGGACGAAGCCTGGACGCCGACCGGCCCGCAGAAGTTGAAGGGTACTGACCTGAGTGCCAGGAATACCGGGCGGGTTGCGGAGCTACTGGAGCGTTACAACCTTACCGCGCCTGAACTGGAAGAGCTGCTGAGAAATAACCTCGGGTGATGGCACGATAGGTCACGTCCGGTCGAGCAGATGGCGGACAGAAGCAATCCGCGTGAGGGAAGTTTTGAGTATGAAGAGGATTACATATCTCGTCCTGGTACTGGCGCTGCTCGGCAGCGTGCTGGCTGGCGGCTGCCAGCTCGGGCAGGGAACGGCGACGCTCAATTTATATGGCATTGACCCGATTACGCTTGACCCGGCGGTGTCAGGCGAGGCGCTTTCCCATGAGTATATATTGCAGATGTTTGGCGGGCTGGTTCGCCTTAACGATAATCTGGAGCCGGTGCCGGATATCGCCGAGAAGTGGGAGATAAGTGCCGACGGCAGAACATATACCTTTTACCTCCGGGAAGATGTCAGGTTCCATAATGGTAAAGAGGTCAAGGCTGGCGATTTTAAATATTCCTGGGAACGCGCCTGTAGCCCCGCCACCCGGTCGCTGACGGCGGCTACCTATCTCGGGGATATTGCCGGGGTGGCGGAGGTGCTGGCAGGGCAAACCAGGGAAATCAGCGGGGTCAGAGTCATCGATGATTATACGCTTCAGGTAACCATCGACGCTCCCAAGTCCTACTTCCTGTCCAAGATGACTTACCCCACGGCTTTCGTCGTTGATAGAGCTGATGTTGAGAAGGGCGGGGAGTGGTGGCGGCAATCTAACGGTACCGGCCCGTTCAAGCTGAAGGAGTGGGAGGAAAACGAGTTGCTGGTTCTGGAGAGAAATGACCGGTACTATGGAGAACCGGCCAGGGTCGGTTCGGTTACCTTCAAGCTGTTGAGCGGGGTGCCGATGAATATGTATGAGACGGGTGAAATAGATGTTGCCGGCGTCTCCCGCAGTTATATCGATAAGGTTACCGATGAAGCCGGCCCCTTTCACCAGGACTTGCAGGTGGAACCCGAACTGAGCTTCAGCTACATCGGCTTCGACGCTACCAGGCCGCCTTTTGACGATGTTAATCTCCGGCGTGCTTTCAGCCAGG
>CAZRBS010000065.1:0-2999 GCA_964598405.1 uncultured Dehalococcoidaceae bacterium | reverse complement strand
GATAAGGATAAGCTGGTCTCCCTGGCGTTCCGAAATATGGTGCAGCGGGCGGATGGCATCCTGCCGCCGGGAATGCCCGGTTTCAATGCCGATTTGTCCGGGCTGAGTTTTGATGCCAGCAGGGCCAGGGAACTCATCGCCGCCTCCAGGTATGGCAGCGTGGAGAACCTGCCCCCCATCACGGTTACCACTTCCGGCTGGGGGGGACTGATATCCAGCAGCCTGGAGGCGATTATCGAGGAGTGGCGGCAGAACCTCGGGGTGGAGGTAACGGTCAGACAGATGGAACCGCCGCGGTTTCTCTATCACCTGAAGGAAGAGAAGGACGAGATGTTTTACATGGGGTGGGTGGCTGACTACCCGCACCCGCAGAACTTCCTGGATATCCTGTTTCACAGCGGGGCGGACAATAACGCCGGCGAGTACAGCAACCCCGAGGTGGACTCTCTGCTGGACAGGGCAAACGTGGAGATGAATGATGACCTGAGCCTGTCACTATACCGGCAGGCGGAACAGAAGCTGGTTGACGATGCTGCCTGCATACCTCTGTGGTTCGGGCAGAACTATATCCTGGTCAAGCCTTATGTCAGCGGATATGAGCTGACGCCGATGGGCTACGCCCTGTTGAGCGAGGTCTCCGTCAAACCAGAGTAAGCAGGTCTTTGATTTCCCTGCCGGTCAGCTTGCGTATCTCGCCCTCTTCTAGGGTGCCCAGTTTCAGGTTTCCGGTGCGGATTCGCCGGAGGGCAAGGACCGGGTGCTTCAGGCGGTCGAACATGCGGCGCACCTGCCTTTTCCTGCCTTCGTGGATGGTCAGGCTGTAGTTGAAGGGCGGACAGGAGGTCACCTTCCTGACCGCTGCCGGGGAAGTCACGCCGTCCTCAAGCCTGATTCCCCGTTCCAGCTGACGGATTTCATCCGCGCGCAGGCTGCCCCTGATATGGACCAGGTATTCCTTTTCGAGTTCAAACCTGGGATGGGTCAACCGGAAGGTCAGTTCCCCGTCACTGGTCAGAAGCAGCAGTCCGGTGCTGTCTTTGTCCAGCCGCCCCGCCGGGTAAAGGCCAAGATGGCGATATTTTTCGGGCAGGATATCCAGAACCGTGCGGCGGTTCCTCTCGTCGCTGGTGGTGGAGAGAATTCCGGCAGGCTTGTGGAGCATGAGGGTGATGGTCTGCCTCGGCTTGAGGTCAACCGGTCTGCCGTCTATGACAATCCGGTCTGTCTCCGGGTTGACCGGATGACCAAAATTTTCCACCGGCTGTCCGTTCACGGTCACCCGCGACCGCTTTATGGCGTCGGCCATCTTTCTACGGGGACCGATGCCGGCGGTGGTGAGCGCTTTCAGCAGGGGTTTTGACGGCATTTTTGCTCCCCGGGGAGTTTATGGCGGAGGGGGTGGGATTCGAACCCACGGTCCTCTTGCGAGGACAACGGTTTTCAAGACCGTCACCATAGGCCACTCGGACACCCCTCCTAGCTACGAAATCTATGAATTACTAGACATAATACCTGGAAGTTGCGTACTTTTTGCGTAATTTGTTGATACACCGGTCGGTAACACCCATCCAATAACGTCATAGCGTTGGCCTGCATACCCTCAATTATATGGCTGTAGACGTCCATTGTAAAGGCTACCGAGCTATGCCCCAGGGCTTCACTGATAACCTTTGGCTTAGCGCCGCGCTGTAGCATTAAGCTGGCAAAGGTATGTCTCAGGTCATGGAATCTTACCCCGGCCAAGTTTACCTTTTTAACCATTCGGCCAAAGGCATGAGACATTACACGACCGTCAATAGGCTTACCTTCAACACTGGCAAATACCAGGTCATTGAGGGTAAGCTCTTTACCCAAGCTCCGGTAAAGCGATTCCCTTTCCGCTCGATATTCCCTCAAAAAGCAGGCCAGCTTGGGAGTCATGTCTACACGGCGGCGGCTGTGTTCTGTCTTAGGTTCTTTTAACTGGTATACGCCTTTCCTGATATATAGTACCTGTCTAACCGATATTGAGGGGAAATCAAGGTCAATATCACGCCACGTCAAGTCTAATAGCTCAGCCTGTCTAAGCCCGGTGCTTACGGCAGTATAGTAAACAGGGTAATATTGAGTGCCGCTTGCCGTCTCTAAAACGACCTCGACTTCAGCCGGTATTAAGGTTCGCATTTTACGCTTAATCTGCTTTAACGAGCCTTTAATGTCTATTAGCTCACACGGATTGTGGGCTATAATCCCGTGACGGCAAGCATATTTTAACGCTTCCGATAACACTCGGTGCTGGTGGTGAACTGTCCGGGGTGATAGTGGTATTTCACGGGCCTTGCCGTAATAACGTTCTATCGCTTGATAGTCAAGGCGTTTTAGCTGGACGTGGCCCAGGGCGGGTATTAAGTGACGCTCTATAATCGTCTGGTAGCCGTCTAGCGTCCTTTGCGAGCAGTTAATCGCAACATACCCGTTAAGCCACTGGTTAAGGTGCTCTGCCACGGTGAGCCGTCCTGGCGGGGTATAGACGCCTTTATCAAGACTGGCTAGTAAATTCAGTCAAGCGCCTTTGAGCGTCACCCTTTTTACCTCTTACCGTCTCGAAGTGGCGGCGGTGCGCTATCCAGCTGTGTCAGTATCCGACGTTCGGTATCTCGGTCGTACTTGGCCTTCTTCCCTGGCCAGGGCATATCGGCCAGCCCTGCCATTCCCTGCCGGGAAAACCGGGTGCGCCATTTGCTGACCGTGGCAGGGCGTCTCTCGAAGCTGTAGGCGATCTCCTTAGTCGTTTTTCCCGTCGCTGCTTCCAGCACGATACGGGCCCGCTCGACGAAACGCTGTTCCATAGTCCCTTTACGCACCCAGGATTCGAGCTGATTTCGCTCCTCTTCGGTCAAATGAATCTTACTTGCTTTCCCCATATGGAAAGTATAATACATAACTCTTATTATTGCAACTAAACACTAGTACTTAGTTTCATAAGTAGATAGACATAAGAATAGCGTGATACTATAATA
>CAZRBS010000064.1:2789-8211 GCA_964598405.1 uncultured Dehalococcoidaceae bacterium | reverse complement strand
GGCACGAAAAACCCATCCAAAACCCGTTTTTCAAACTATCTTGGACAGCAGTGAACCAGAATATGTAACTTCACTAATAAGTTCGGGGGGGCTGATTTCAACAGAATAGTTAGATAAGTGAGCAGGTATATCGACAACATCATAATGGTTTCCTTCGACATCAGGGTCATAATATTGATAAGCTATATACTCTTGCGCCTTAATATATTCCACCTGGGATTTGGCTAAACTCTCGGCATAAGTCCTTTCCTGGCTGATATCCACTGCCTTATAGCCGGTGGAAAGGCCGTTCATCAGAGCTATGCCTATGGCAGCGAAAATAGCCAGACCCACCAGCGTTTCAATGAGCGTGAACCCCTTTTGCCCTCGAAGGAACGGGGATTTCATTCCTATTAGCTGCCTCATAATACAGCTAGCCCCAGCGCTTACTTGCCACTCTGCTATTCTTACAGAGGCAATTTAGTCCTCTATAGAACAGCATCCCTTAGCATTATGCTACAGGAATATGTTATCCCAGTCAATCATACAAGTGAATGATTTTTAATTTTAGAACGAAAAGAAACCCTCTGGATACAGAAAGATGGCCTGCTACTCTATGAACTTCGGTCTGCTGTACCTGTGCCTGTTTTCTCAGGAGCCTGGCTTGTTACCATTTTAACGCTTGAAAAGGACGGCACCGAGTTGAGTAAAGGCTCGGTGCCGTCGTACCTCTTGGTAATATCCTGCTTCCTGTTCAGATTTGTTATCTCTGCGAGCGACCAGCCCCTCCAGGTCCCGGTATCCCGTCTGGAGGAGTGGTATTATCAGACGGTCCCACTCCCTCCGGCGGTCCCATGCGCTGGATGGCCTCTTTAGCGCTGCCAAAGCCTGCCCCAGCCCTTTCCATCGCCTGCTCTATGGCGGCTTGAGCCTGCGGTGGCACCTTGTCCAGCACGGCGGTCAGGATATCCTGCACGTGAGCATTGATGATGTCCATGAGCTCGCTGAGGAATTGAATGCGCCCCTCGGCGGTAGTGACCGGAACATCACCGGACTGAGCGCGCTCCTGCAGCATTCCAGCATGTGCCCTGACTCGCTCCTGTATCTGGGTGGCGGTAACCGCAGCCTGGGCTACCGGGTTGTCAGGCTGGTCACCGTCCTCACCATTGCCATCCGATTGGTCAACAACCAGAGTTGCTATGTCGCCTACTTGCAGGCTGCGCATGGCTTGCTCGGGCATCTCAACGGTATGCTCGTTACCCTGGGCATCCACTACCGTGACGCCATTGTCCTCCACGGAGATGATGGTGCCCAGCAGGTGCCCAAACCGGGGTCGCTCTGGCTTGATAAGTGTCCATATGGCAACAAGGTCACCCTCGGACGTCACCTCAGCCAGAATTGACACGCTGGCGCCTTCCTCAAGCTCCACCTCGGCAGCGCTTCGCACCTGCTCAGAGGGTAACCGAATCCTGGTATCAGGGGTAATTGCCACCGTTATGGTCTGCCCTTCTTCCGTCTCCACGGTGACCGTTCCTGCCTCGGAATCAACCGACGTTACCACCCCTGATATGCCCTGATACTGCGGTTCGTCTTCCTGCTGGGCAAATGCAGAAGCCGTGGTCCCCACAAGAAGGACCAGAGTCAGTACGAATAAGCCTGCTCCTTTCAACATCGCTCTCATTTGACTACCTCCTTTACTTGCTTCTACTTTATACAACACCCGAAGAGGGCGTTAGGTTAGCACCTCAAAAGCTGACCTATGGCGCCCGATAGACCACCAGTGTGGAAGATTGCTCGTTTTCCAGAAGATCGCTGGCTATCACCTCAATAATGTTGGGTCCCTCCTGCAAGTCGAGTGATGTCGAGAAAACTCCCTGGGCATCTACCTCAACCGTCAGACCGTTGATGGTTACCACAGCGTCAACAGCGCTGGCGCCTATCACCGGAACCGAGCCGGCATTTACCACGGTGCCCTCTTCTGGCCAGAAAACGTGCAGCGGGAAATCTCCTGACGCTACCTGATGCACTACCAGGCTTATGTTACGCTCGTTGCCCATGAGGTCGCTGGCGGTGACCTCAATCAGATTCGGTCCCTCTGCGAGCACCATCGCATGCACAAACATCCCTTCTTCATTCACCTCCACTGTGTTTCCGTTCACCGTCACCACGGCGTCAGCCCGGGTAAAGCCAACAACGGGGATGCCCCACGTTCCCAGGGTAAACTCCGGAGATTCGTCACTTGAAGCAGCAGCGATGCCGTTCTGCGGCACCATGACCTCAAGTTCAAGGGGCTCCACTCCTGTTTCGGGAGTTCCGGTGGGTGTGGGCGAAGGTGAAGGCGAGGGTGTTGCCGTCGGTGAAGGTGCCGGTGTCTGGTCGGGAGCCTGCCCCGGTCCAGCGCAGGCAGCCAAAAGCAGCATAGCACCTGAAACCAGTATTGATGCTGTCAGAATTAAACTTCTTCTATTCCATCCCATATTGAACCTCCTAAAGTTACTTAATCTGCCGGAACCTTTTCCCTTCCAGGCAAGCCATCCGGCTTTGTCTCATCTGGAGGACCAGGCGCTTGTTCACCATCAGAAGCGCCCTCTTCGCCAGGGAGTTCCGGCTCTGGCAGCCCGGCATCCTCAGGTGGCCCGGCTTCTTCTGTCTTTATCTCGATTGCCACCAGCGTACCATCTTCGCGAAGGAGAGCTAATACTTCACAGCTGATGCCGCTTCGCAGCGTGCCGTCGATTTCAGTATCTTCGGTAATGAGCACCTTCTGATCGTCCACCTTCAGCCACTGTCCCGGGAGAAAGTCGTCGATAGCGCCTTTAATCTCCGCCTCCTCAGCCTCTTCCCCTGCCGCACCTTCGGAAGGAATCACTTCCTCTGGTCTGCCGGCTTCCGCTTTTACTTTGACGGCGAGGAGCGTGCCATCTTTCTGGAGAAGAACTGTCACCTCACACTCTCTCCCAACCTCGAGTGTACCTAGGACTTCAGTGTCCGCATTGATGCCCACCTTCTGACCGTTCACCACCAGCCACTCCCCGGGAACAAGTTCGGTGACGGCTCCCTCTATCTCCATTTCCTCCTTCTCTTCCTGCTCAGCTTTTTGGGGCAGGCTTTCCGGCACAAACAGCATCACCACTGGCTTCAGCAGGTACTGACCAGTCCCGGTAACATTTAATGAGCGGTCCCCGTCAAAATCGAGCACCAGCCCCGTTATCTCTCCATCCTTGACCCCAAAGGGTCTGACGAACTCCAGCCTTCCGCTGGGTACGAAGGCGTCATGTTCCTCATCGCCGACTACCACTGTAGCCCTGGTCACATTCATACGCAGTTGAGTATAAAATCCCGGCTCAATATCCTGGCTGCCAATGAACTCCTGTACTCCTACAATGGTTACCAGGTCGAAACGCACCGGCTCCTCGACTATGGTAATCCATCTGCTATCCGTCCCGGCTGCCCGATGAACCTCTATATCTCCCACCTCCACCCAGACGTGGTCGACATCTGGAGGCGGCGGGTCGGTGACGAAAATTTGCAGCGTTCCTGCTCTGGCTAAGAGCGGGGCTGGTGCAGCACTGGCAGCAAGTGTCTCTATGGCTGTTCCGTATTTGCCGGCAGAAGTCACCAGGGCGGCTTCCACAACCGACCTGGTTTTTTCGGGCGCAGCAGTCAGGAGCTGCTCCAGAATGGCTAGCTGCGCGGTAGCGCTGTTTTCCAGATACGTCATCAAGTCGCCGACTCTTGCTTCGTCGGCTGCTCCCACCTGCTTGGCTTCCTCCAGGTGACCAGCCAGTCTTGCCACCAGCAGGCTGACCGCTTCTGTCTCGTCCCTCTCAACCAGCCGCTGGAGCTCATCAACTCGCCGCTCGGCCAGGTCAACATGAAGCCGAGCCTTGGCAAGGCTAGAGAATGAGAAGGCAAGGCGTGCTTGCTCGGCGGTTATCTTTACTGGATAGAGTGGCTCTCCCGGCACGGCATCTCCTGCCGCGCTCACCGTGGCTGCTCCGCCCAGCACGACAATCAGCAACGCACTTACGGCTACCGCTGCCCACCGGGGCAGCAGAGAGGGAAAGCGCCAGCGCTGCTGCCGTGGCGCATGGTCACGACCCCGCTCAGCCATAACCCGATTCTTCACACGCTGCCGGGCGTCTGCTGGAATCTCGAAAGCCAGTCGGTGCTGAGCAGCTTGCGCCGTGCGCAGCAGCGGCTCGAGCTCTCTGGCATACTCAGAGTATTGGGACAGACATTCCGCCATGGTCTTCCCCTGATGCAACAGCTCCAGGCATTCATCCAGAGCGTTTGCCAGCTTATCTCTCATGGTCGCCCTCCTCCTCTTCTCCCATCAGCCGGCGCAGGGCTCGCAAGGCGCTGTACTGCAGGAACTTCACCGCCGGCACCTTGCGGTTCATGACCTTTGCCGTCTCGCCTAGCGAGAGGTCGGCGCCGAACCGCAGGGTCAGAACTTCTCGCTGCAATTCGGTAAGCCCTTCCATTGCCTGCGATACCTCGCTCATCATGGCTCGTTTCAATGCTGCCTCTTCGGTGGTGTCACTGACATCTGCAGCTTGCACCAGAGGCACTTCCCGCCGGCGTGTCTGCTTCTTCATGTAGTTGACCGCTTGGTTGTGGGCGATGCGCAACAGCCACGAAACAAAAGGAGCCCCCTTTATCCTGTAGGAAGGCAGTGCGCGCATTGCCCTGATAAATACTTCTGCCGTAACGTCCTCGGCATCGGCGGACTCACCCATCCGTGATAGCAGGTAGCGATAGACGCGGTTGGCATGCATCTCATAGAGCTGTCCAAAAGCCTCCCCGCTTCCCCTTTGTGCCGCCCGGATGAGGTCCTCCTCACGGTATTCTGGTTGCACGGGCTAGTTCCTTTCTGCCGGTTCTCCCGTGTCCAATTATATAACAACTGAGGACGGCAACGGGATAGCAGCAAATTGCAGTAGACCCCCTCTTGAGTGAGCAGAAGAAATTTTACGCTTTAACATTCCTCACATCGTGCAATGGGGTATTATTAATTGAAAGTCAAGCTCACAAGTCGACAGTGGTTGGTTCTAATCCGCCCCTTGTCGCCAAGAACACTGTTGTATCTGAAACGTTCCTGAAGCCCAAATCGACCACTTCTCCCCATCATAACATTTGACTCGCCAGTAATAGGTAACCCCCGGCGATAACTCGGCGCCGCCATAAGTCACACACTTCTGCTCCCTGGTAAAGGAAGCCAGCGGCGATGAATTCCTGGCTATGCGATTGGCCCGTGATGTAATTCCCGGTGTCAATGACCGGTACATTAACTACAGCCCTGCCAGATTGAGAGAGGACCTTATTCGCTATTCCCCGTTGAAGCTTATCGTCCAAAAAAGAACCGTCCAGGCGGGGGAGTTCATGGTGGAGACGGGGGAGAGTCGAACTCCCCGTCCAGAAGAAGCGACCCAGAATATGC
>CAZRBS010000064.1:0-2779 GCA_964598405.1 uncultured Dehalococcoidaceae bacterium | reverse complement strand
CTACAAGCTTAGTCAGCTCTTTTATCTTACCTGGCCGACCTCTGCTGACCGAGTTCAGTCAGGCCAGTCGATATTTTCTTTCGCTGCCCTTATCGACGTCCGGGCAGCGGCACCTCAACTTTTCGGCACCCAATCCCGACCCGTTGAGGCGAGGTCGGGCTGGATGTGCAACCTATTTATTTAGGCTGCAAGAACTGTTTCTGGTTCGCCAGTTATTTTTTTGCCACTTGTTTTGTGAGGGTAGTGGCACCTCAGCCTGCAATCCTGTAGCCTACTTCCCCTGTCGAAACCACGCGTCCCCAATTACAGTAACTGGCGTAACTCGTCCTCCTTTAAAGTCTGTATCTCTTGCTGATGCGTCCGATTTCTCTCTCTACATCGCGCCTGGCGATGGCCTCTCGCTTATCGTAGAGCTTTTTGCCTTTAGCCAGCGCCACCTCAACTTTGGCGATGCTATCTTTCAGATACAGCCTTACCGGCACCAGGGTAAGACCTTTTTCCGCTGCCTGGCTGGCAAGGTTGTTGATTTGTTTCCGGTGGAGCAGCAGCTTCCGCGGCCTGGTTGGCGCATGGCTGGAGTAACTGCCAGCCTCGTAGCGGGCAATGTGCGCATTTACCAGCCATAATTCCCCTTTCTCAGGCCTGACATAAGCATCGCCTAGATTTATCCTTCCGTTCCGGATTGATTTTATTTCTGTGCCGGTAAGGGCAATACCAGCCTCGAGCTTTTCCCCGATGTGGTAATTGTGGAAAGCTTTGCGGTTGGTAGCTACTGTCTTTATCACCACTGCCCTACACTAAATTATATCATATTTCCCGGTTAACCAAAATCCCGGAAAAACGGGTTGAAAATTCCGGCAGTGAGGACTAGACTCAAATGTGTGGAGTTGTCCAAACCTTCAGGTGACGGGGAGTAAGCCATGGGACATATGGTAAATCCTGACCGCCAGTACCGCCTGTTGCAGCAGCGGTTAAATCGTACTGCTACCGGTGCCCCTGAATCTCCCACCTTTATGAAAATCCTGCGGCTCCTCTTCTCTCCCGAGGAGGCGGAGCTTGCCCGGCGGGTCCCCGGCACGCCCACTTCTCTGGAGGTGCTATCGCGTAAGCTGAACGTCCCGCAGGACAAACTGGGGGAAAAGATGATGGAGATGGCACGGCGGGGCGTTATCGTGGATTTGGAGTATGGCGGGCAGCGTTACTTCTCCCTGCCACCGGTGGTTATCGGCTTCTTTGAGTTCACCTTTATGCGCACCCGCGACGATATGCCAATGTCGGAGCTTGCCCGCCTCTTTGACGAATACTTTCATCAAAATGACCGCTTCGCGCACTCGGCGTTTCAGGGCGAAACACAGATGGGCCGCAGGCTGGTCCGCGAGGAGGCACTGCCGGAAGGGGACCATACCGAAATCCTTGACTGGGAACGGGCGAGTTATATCATACAGTCGGCATCGGCCATAGGCGTTTCGCTCTGCCCCTGCCGGCATGAACTGAGCCACCTGGGCGAGGCTTGTGATAAACCGCAGGAGGTCTGCCTTTCCCTGAACTATGCTGCGGAATCGTTGCTTCGCAGCGGCATCGCCAGGCCCCTCACCACTGCCGAAGGAATGCGTCTCCTCGAGGCGTGCAAGGAGGCTGGACTGGCCCAGACCGGCGATAACGTGCAGCGCAAGGTATCCTATATCTGCAATTGCTGCGGCTGCTGCTGCGGTATGGTGAGAGCCATCAAGACTTATGGCATCCGTAACGCTATCGTCACTTCTAACTGGCTTATGGAAGTTGACCTGGCTAAATGTAACGGGTGCGGCAGGTGCGCCGGAGTATGCCCGACGGATGCGATTACCATTGTTGAGGAGAGGGAAGGAGGCAAGAAACGACGGTGGGCGGTGCGTGAGGAGGAGCTGTGCCTGGGGTGCGGCGTCTGCTACTCAGCCTGCAAGTTCGGGGGGATAACCATGAGGTCCCGCTCACAGAGGGTCTATACCCCGGAGAGCGTTTTTGACCGGGAAGTGATGATGGCCATCGAACGGGGCAAGCTGGCTAACCTTATTTTTGAAAGCGGCGAAAAACTGACCCACCGGGCGCTGGGGAGGGTTATCGGCGTTCTGGAGAAATCTCCGCCCTTCAAAGCGGCGATGGCGATTAAGCCTTTTCGTTCGGCTTTCCTGAGCACAATGGTGAAAGGGGCCAAAAGGCGGTTGGGGGAAGTGGGTCAGGCCTTCGAGTAGCACGCCCACTGGTTGCTCACCGGTTCTGCGGGGATGCCTTCACAGTATTCCGGCAATGATTTCGGCGGCGTCCTGCACAAGATGGGCACAGAGGTCAGTTCTCAAATTACGCTCTTTAACTGCCTGCTCCCCTTCGGGAGTGCTTAAATCAAAGCCAAGCAGTTCCCGGCATATGGTGGAGCTGTGACGTAACTTGAACCGGCGGATAAATTCTCTCGCCAGGGCGTATGTTTTTTCTTTGGCTTCATTATCTTCAGCCTTTACCCTGCCGTATTTGAGTCCGATGACCATAAGCGCACCGGTGACTGCCCCGCAGGTCTCACCCGTGTGTGCCATTCCCCCTCCGAAGGCTGCCGAGACCTTTAGCGCCGCCGGAACATCCAATCCCAGTTCCGGGCTGTAAGCGGCCAGCACGGACTGTGAACAGCTAAATCCGCTGTTGAAGCGAGACAGGCAGGATTCCGTTTTCCTCATTTTCTAGCTCCGGCAATAAAAATGGTGGAGATAGGGGGATTCGAACCCCCGACCTCTGCGATGCGAACGCAGCGCTC
>CAZRBS010000063.1:0-8391 GCA_964598405.1 uncultured Dehalococcoidaceae bacterium | reverse complement strand
GGACAGGGCTACCTTGTGGCAGTCCCAGACCTCTCTGGGCACCTCGGAGCCCCAGGAAGAAAAATGGGCATCGATATTTTTCAGGGCGTCAATCAACTTGACTTTATTGATGGCGTCCCTGGTGAGCATCTCCCGGTGCTGCTTCAGTTCGGCATCCCAAATCGCAGGAGCAGGCATATTGATAAAGTGTATCTCATTCCCTTCCAGGTTAAGGGCTGGCTTGCCGTTGCGGTCATAGATAACGACCGATGACGGCGCTGATTTTAGCGACTCCTCGACCAGCCTCTTCGGGAGGTACGCTTTTTCCCCATCAATACGGGCACCGCCGTCGCCCAGGATCTGGCGGGCTTCTTCGTTTTCCACCCACACGCCGACCTTTTCCAGTACTTCCCTGGCTTCTTCCACAATCCTTTCCACGAGTCCCGTGCTCAGAAGTTTTACCAGCGGCCGGGTGGTAGTATCTTCGTCTGTCACGCGTCTATCTCCTGTTCAGAGGCCGATTCACTTCACTGCCTGCCTGTGTCAGCAATCCGCCTTTCTTCTCAAGTTGTTTCAAACCATTACTTCCCGTGAGATTTGCCTTTCACACCGGCCATAACCCTCTGGACAATATCCATGCCGACCAGATTACTGAAGGTAGACATTAGCTGGCTGGTAACAGGACCCGGAACCGGCTTTTCCAGTTCTTGAGTATTGAATCTGGCCACCGGATAAATGGTATAACTGGTAGCGGTGACAAAAATTTCATCGGCAGTATAAAAGTCATAGACGAACAGGTCTGACTCAACAGCCTCAATGCCATTTTCTCTCGCGAGTTTGAGGATAACGTTCCGGGTAACGCCGCTTAAAGCATTGTCCAGCCGCGGTGTGAGCAGCCTGCCGTCACGTACGATAAAGCAGTTGTAGCGCGGCCCCTCGGCCACCCTGCCGTCCATGTCCAGCATCAGTGCCCACGCTTTGGGGTCGACCATCTTGGCTTCATAGTCGGCCATGTTGTTGCACAACCTGTTGGTGTGTTTTATCTTGGGGTCCAGGCACTGCGGTGGTATTGCTCTGGTACTGGCGACCACCAAATGAACGCCTTCCTCATATAGTCTGGCCATTGTCTCATACACCGGGCTGAGGTAAGCACAGTTAACAAGAACGGTAGGTCGGGGAGCCGGAAACCAGGGCTTTGGTGCCGCACCATGGGTAATTCTGTGTATAACCCAGAAGTCATCCTCAGGAGGCAATTTATCTTGATTGCGTCTGAAGACCTCAAGAGTAACATCATACATCTCTTCCGGTGTCATGCCGATTTCAAAGTGAAGGCAACGGAGAGAACGAAATAACCGGCCAATGTGTTCCTTCCAGAAGTAAGGTACATGATTGTAGGTCCTGCCCACATCATATACTCCGCCCTCCATGAGTCCGGTATCCCACAGCGATATTCTGGCTTCACTCTCCTTGATATACTGACCATTGTAGTAACAAATAAGCTCTTCCATAACTGGCCCCATTTCGCAAGTTCTTTTGCTATCTATTTCTGTTTATTACAACTCAACCGGTGAATTCTTCGGCATGCAGAAATAGATAAGGAATGCCCCCGGTATGAATGAAGACGACGGTATCCGTAGACTTAAAATACCCCTTCTTTATCAGGTCAATGAGTCCCGCCATAGCTTTTCCTGTGTAAACGGGGTCGAGGAAAAACCCTTCGGTCCTGGCAACCAGTTTGATGGCTTCAATGGACTCTCCGGTCACCTCACCATAGCCTTCGCCGGTATAGTCATCATAGAGGATTAAATCCTCCGGTGCAATTGTCATGTCCAGTCCGAGAAACTCCGCTGTGGCATTAGCCATCTCGACAATCTTACCGGTTGCCTCTTCCTTGGTATAGTGGTCGGTAATACCGATTAATTTGAAGGGGCTACCAAGATACTTGATGCCGACCGCCAGGCCGGCATAAGTTCCGCCCTGGCTGACCGTGGTAACCACGTACTGGGCGCTGAGCCCTTTCTCTTTCAACTGCTGACAGATTTCATCGGCACCATTGATCCAGCCAACTCGGCCCACCGGCGGGTACTCAAACTCGCGTCTGATGAAAGGACTATAGCCCTCCCGGCGAAGTTTTTCAGCTTCACGTTCATAGGCAGCGTTCAACTTCGCATACTTTTCCCTGGAAGAAGCTGAAGGGTCAACAGGTTCAGTTCGTATCATGTCCGAGTCAAGTATTTTGTGCAGCAGATAGTTCCCCTGTTTTTTTCTGTAGCTATCATCGTCGTATAATACATACCTGGTCTTGAAACCAGCCTTCGCCGCAGCCGCTTCTAACTGGATGGAAAGATTAGAGGCTGCCCCCAGAACAAAAGTATCAATGCCTTTTGTCCTGGCATCGCCCATGAGATACTCCAGATGGCGGCACTTATTGCCTCCCAGGGCCAGCCCGCACAGGTCGTCCCTCTTTATCATTATACACGGGCCACCCAGAGCCTCAGATAAACGCCTGGCTTCTACCAGCGGGGTGGGAAAGCAGCCGAGGTTTAAACGCGGTAGCTTCGCCGTTGCCTCGATCATTTTCCTTTCAAATCTCCCTTATATTTCAGCCTTTTCTCAGTAGCGCTGGCATGCCCGAATTATTTAACGTTATATTCCCGTGAATAATTAATCAAAACGGCACCAGCCATGCCGGTAGTGCCGACCGTGTCCTCTAAAAGGGGATTAAGCGGGATGCCACTTGCCCAATTCCGTGTTAGGTTGCACATGGGAGGGGCTCCAGCACCAGTCTAAACCTAACTCTCCCCTGGCAGAGCCCGCCTGCCTGGTATTTTATCCATAATCAGGTTATTTCATATAATGAAATAATACTTTACCTTGTCAAAAGTATAAAAGAAATACCCGGTTTTGTCAATGCTTCCGGGTGCCTGTTTCGCATGACGGGGCTGGCGCAGGAACTCTCTCTAGCCGCCCCCGTACCCCACCGCCCGGGATACCTCCAGGCCACTATCTTTAATTAGAGGTTGTATTTCCTGTATCCGGCGGGAGCTCAGACGAGCTGAGGGGCCTGAAATACTGATAGTGGCTACCACATCGCCGTTCCCGTCTTTAACGGGTACAGCTATGCACTTTACTCCAAGGTCAAATTCTTCTCTGTCTATAGCAACGCCTTTGCGGTTGACTTCTGCCAGCTCCTCTTTTAGTTTGCCATAATCCGTTATCGTATTGTTGGTGCAGGGGAAAAGACCTTTGGCGCTTACGTATCTTTCCAATTCATCTTCACGCATATGAGCCAGAAAGACTTTGCCGGCGGCTGTACAGTGAAGGGGAAATCTGGTTCCTACCCTGGTGAATATGCGCAAGTGAAGGCTGGATTCAATCTCTTCAATACAAACTGCTTCATCCCTATCCAGAACGCTGAGTTTTACCGATTCGCTGGTCATCTTATTTAAGTTATTGATAACGGGAAGGGCTATTTCCCCGATTTTCATCCTCCGTCTGATAACGTTGCTGAATTCCAGAAACTTGGGGGCGAGGAAATACTTGCCCCTTTTCTGCCGCTGGTTAAGATAACCCCGCGCGACAAGGGTGGAAACAATGCGATGTGCAGTACTGATATTTAGCCCGACCATTTTGGCAATTTCTGCCAGGCCGATTTCAGTCTCACGCTTTAAAAAAGCTTCTAAAACTTCGATTGTTTTTTCAACCGTTTTCATGGTCATTATATTTCAGATACTGAAAATATACTTACCTGAGTATAGTATTAAGAAGTTTAGTGAAATAGATATATTTTGTCAATAGTGAAACGGGTGATGAAATAAAAGACACTTAGATATGATTTTTATTTAGAGGCAGCAATCTGGAGGTATCCCGGGCGGCGGGGTACGGGGGCGGCTAGAGAGAGTTCCTGCGCCAGATCCGTCATGCGAAACAGGCACCCGGAAGTATTGACAAAACCGGGTGTTTCTTTTATACTTTTGACAAGGTAAAGTATTATTTCATTATATGAAATTAATGGTGCTCTGACGTGTAACACACTGACACCAGTTGCCCGAACTCTTTAACGAACAAGGACTGTTTTAAGTTTGAGAAAAACGGGCTATTTAAAATCGCGGAAGGCTCAACCAAGGGGGTGATGACTTGAAATAAGTCGAATATCATCAGGTCCGGTAAGACTATTATCCATGAGGAGGTTCGAATTGAAGCCTAGAAGATTACAGGTGTTAGCTGGCAGCCTCTGTGTGGCTGTGATTTTAGCGGTCTTGCTGGTGGCTTGTGCCGCGCCAACGCCCGAACCCACACCGGCACCCTCACCATCTCCTTCGCCCTCACCAGCACCTTCGCCTTCACCAGCGCCATCTCCATCTCCGTCACCAACACCTTCACCCGCACCGTCACCATCCCCAGCCCAGCCCCCGGCAACCATGGAGCCGCAAAAGTGGACTTTCACCACATTTGAGACCACTCTCACCTCACCCCAGCTTATGGAATGGAAACTGGCATTCGACCGTGTCAGAGAGCGCACCGATGGAACGCTTGATATAAGAGTTTCTCCCCAGGGAGAGCTTCCCATAAAAGGCCCTGAACAGCTGCGTGCCGTCAGCACCGGTGAGATTGAAATGTTCATGATGTTCGGTGGTTACCATAGAGGAGACGCTCCTATTCTCTCTACAACCGATATTCCTTACACCTGGCATAATATGCTGGAAAAGGTAAAGGTTTTCTACGCGACCTATCCCATCATTGAGAGCGAACTGAATAAAATGAATATTCACGTGTTCCCTATTATCCGAGGCCATGACCGTCTGGCTTTACTGATGAACCAGCCAATTGATATTATGGATGCGAACAAGCTTAAGATAAGAAGCTACGGGACCGCTGTAGGTATGGTAATTGAAGCCATGAACGGTGTGGCCACTCCCCTCGCCTGGGCCGAGTCCTTCACTGCCATAGAGCGCGGGACTGTCAACGGCATCCTGACCGGACTGGGCGCGCTTTACCGCGCTGCCTTCTATGAGGTTGCCCCCTACGGCTATGATATCGCCTACCTTTCCAACATTATCTGGCCCTGTGTCAACCTGGAGAAATGGAACTCCCTGCCGCGAGAAGTTCAGGATATCCTGGCAGACGAGATAATCCGGGCCGGGGTAACGAACATCGCCCGTAACCCGGTTTATGAAGCGGAGCACGTAGAGTTAATGTCTTCGGCCCTGGAAAGCTGGTATTCAGGCCCGCCGCCACAGGCATTTTTTGAGAAAATGCGGGCCAATGTCACCGAGCCGCTGTTCATCGAGGCAGTGGACAAGCTTGGCACCGTTGGCGAACAAATGCTAGCAGCAATTGAAGGAGCGCTGGAACGCGAAATAGTAAAATAGACTAAAGGCGACAGTTTTTAGCCGGGGTTCGCCCCGCCGGGGCGAACCCCGGCACCGGCTAATCCGATTGGGTTCACATGAAAGAGCAGCATAATGCAACGCAGACCAGGGGTCTCGGCATCTGGTTCACAAGGCCACTGAACTGGGGCATCAACGGCACGGTTTTTCTGAGCATGGTAGCCCTGTCCTTTATGACCATCACCGTGACAGCAGACGTAGTCCTCAGGTATGTTTTCAATGTCCCTACCAACTGGATCGGCGAAATAGCCACTTTCCTGCAGGCCATGATTGTGATGTTGTGCCTTGCCTATGCGCAAAAGGCCAAGGCACACATCAGGGTGAATCTCCTTTTGCCCAGGTGGCCGGAAAAGATACAGCAATGGGTGCTGCTAATTATCTACGTCGTTTCATTCGCTTTTGCCGTCATTCTTACCTATCTGACCGGCAAGGAATTTATGCTGAGCGTCAAGTTCAAGAGCGTCTCGGAAAGCGTCAACGCCTTTCCTCTGGCGCCATGGCAGGCGTTATTACCGATCGGGCTGGCTTTATTCGCCCTGGTATTAATATGGGATATCGTCAATCAAATAGTAAAGATAAAACGGGGAGAGCCCAGAGCACAAGAGGAAGTTGAAACCACGTCGGAGCCCTTTTAGTCTCCTCATTTAACCGAGCAAATCGATTCTTCAGGGTGTTACAGAGCAAGGGAAATACATGGGAACGTTAGAGTTAACCGCGGTAGTTTTCGGGACGGTTTTTTTTCTCATCCTGCTGGGTATACCGATATGGATTAGCCTTGGCATAAGCGGGATGGTCTGTGCCCTTATCTTCCTGAACAATTTCGGCGTTATCCAGCATGCCCCGTGGAACGTCCTCACCTCTTTTGTGCTCATCGCCATTCCCCTTTTCCTGCTCATGGGAAACATTATGCTCCGCAGCGGACTGGGGACGGCCCTCTATGATGGAGCATCAGCTTTGCTCAGGAAGATGCCGGGGAATCTCCTGCATGCCAACATAACTTCCTGTGCCATATTTGCGGCTATCTCCGGTTCAAGCGTCGCCACTGCGGCCACCATCGGTACCGTGGCCATACCGGAGCTGGAAGCGCGCGGCTATGACAGGAAACTCGTCTACGGCTCACTCGCTGCGGGCGGGACGCTGGGCATCCTCATCCCGCCCAGCATCGGCTTCATTATATATGGTTCCCTGGTTGAGCTTTCTGTAGGCCGGCTCTTTATTGCCGGTGTTTTCCCCGGCATACTGCTCGCATCTCTATTCATGGTGTATGCCGGGACCAGGGTTATAATTAACCCCCAGCTTGCCCCCACCGTAACGGAGAAAATGACCCTTCAAGAAACAATTGTGAAAGTAGCCGCAATGTGGCCGGTAATATTGTTAATGGCCATCGTGCTCGGGGGGATATACCTGGGAATAATGACCCCTACCGAGACCGCCGCAGTCGGCGCGGTCATAGCCGCAATTCTTGCCCTGGCCAAAAAAAGACTTACCTGGTCTATATTAAAAGAGTCCCTCCGTGAGACGGTCAAGACCACTTCCTGGATGATTGCACTCATGGTCGGCGCCCAAATCTTATCCGCCACCGTGGCCATGCTGCAGATACCGGGCGGGATAGTTGAGCTGGTCACTGCCCTGCCCTTTCCGCCCCTGATAATTTTGATGGGTATCTTTTGCGTCTACCTGTTCCTGGGCTGCTTTATCGACGGGTTCTCCATGCAGGTACTAACGCTGCCTTTTGTTTTCCCGGTCATTACGGCACTGGGTTACGATGGCATCTGGTTCGGGGTCTGTCTGGTAATACTTATTGAAGCAGCACTGCTTACGCCGCCGGTAGGCGCCAACGTATTTGTTATCCACGGCCTTGTGCCTGACCGTCCGGTGAGTGAGGTAATCAAGGGAAGCATGCCCTTTTTCCTCATGATGCTCGTATGCCTGGCCATTCTAACCGCCTTTCCTGATATAGCCCTCTGGTTACCCGGCACCATGCGCGGTGGATGATGAGAATACCGCCAATATCTTAAAGGAGGCCTCGATGGACACGAAAAAAATGCAATTCGATTTAAAAGAAAATGGGCTTAAGTGGGATTCCACCAGGTTACAGGAAAATCTGGCCAAGAGGGCGGCGCTGAATATTACTCCCGCGGAGTACCGCCTTATGGCCAGAAATGAGGAGCTGCCACTGGAAACGGGCACCGATTTCTTCTGTGAAGGCTATTTACAGACCGGTCCCATAATTATCCCCGAAGAATATGCCTTTGATTTTCTGACCTTCTGCGTTCGGAACCCTCGCGGCCTGTGGGTTACCGAGATTTTAGAGCCCGGCGTACCGTATACAAGAATTCAGGCGCCTGATGCCGATATACGAACCGACATAAACAGCTATCGTATCTATGAATATGGAAAGGTCGTTGATAGGCCCCGCAATATCCTTAAATACTGGCGTGATGACCTGGTTACTTTTTTCCTCAATTGCAGCCTCGGCTTTGAGGGCGTGCTCAGACAGAATAACATAGAATTCCGCACCATGGGCGCCTTCATAACCAATATCCCCGCCATGCCGGCGGGGCGTTTCAGCTGCGACGGCCTGTGGGTAACCTGCCGCGTGTTCAAGACCACACATGACGCCATTCGAGCCATTGAGATAACGTCGCGTCTCCCCATCTCACACGGCACGCCGATTCACATCGGAGACCCGGCACGCATCGGCATCAAGAACATTCTGAAGCCCGATATATGGTGCTCGCCAACGCCAGACGAACCCCCCAAACCGGACGAGATTGTCATGTTCTGGCACTGCGGACTGACCGCAGAGGCGGCCCTGATAAACGCCAAATTACCGTTTGCTATTATGCTGTACCCCGGAGCGGAATTTATCAGCGACCATCTGACCGAGGAGTTTGCCTACACCGAAGAGGTTGGAACTAATCTGGTAAACGTCTAAGAGGGAAAGCGAACCCCTGGAGGCCATACCAAGACGAAATACAGGGGAGGAGAAAATGGACCCGCGTAAACTGAGTTTGGAAGA
>CAZRBS010000062.1:0-8972 GCA_964598405.1 uncultured Dehalococcoidaceae bacterium | reverse complement strand
AATAACTTTCAGAAGCTGAAGTCGCAGCTGGCCGGTGAGGGACACAACTTTACTTCGGAAACGGATACCGAGGTGATACCGCACCTGATTGAGAAGTACTATGATGGTGATCTGGAAAGGGCGGTAACGATTGCTCTGAGTGAGGTTGAGGGCTCTTACGGGATTATTGTTTTGAGGTCTGGTGACCAGAGCCTGGTTGTGGCCAGGAAAGACAGCCCGCTGATAATCGGCGTTGGTGACCGGGAAAACTTTATTGCCTCGGATGTGCCCGCAACGCTGGATTATACCAGCAGGGTTATCTACCTGGAGGATGATGATATCGGGGTCATCGGCAAAGATAGCGTCAGGGTCAGCCGGCGCGGTGTGGAGGTCGAAAGGGAAAAGCACCAGATTTCATGGAGCGTGGAGGATGCGCAGAAAGCGGGCTATGAGCACTTTATGCTCAAGGAAATACACGAGCAGCCAAAGGTGATACGGGATACTATCAGCGGGTACGTGTCAACCACCGAACCGGTGGCTGATTTATCCATGTCAAGTCCCGCGGGTGTAGAGGATATGCTGATTCTGGCCTGTGGCACCTCTTTTAATGCCGCTCTGATTGGTAAGTACGTTATGGAAGGGCTGCTCAAAGTTGCGGTCAGGGCTGAATTGGCTTCCGAGTTCAATTACGGGGGTCTCGCCTCAACCAGGAGCAGGACCATCGTTATTACCCAGTCGGGCGAGACGGCAGACGCACTTAAAGCGATTAAAAAACTGAGGGAGGAAGGGTGCCGGGTGGTGGTTATTACCAATGTGGTGGGCAGTACTGCCAGCCGCATTGCCGACCAGGTTGTCTATACCAGGGCGGGCCCCGAGATAAGCGTGGCGGCTACCAAGAGCTTTATGGCTCAGCTCATGGCGCTCTACTGGCTGGCCCTGCCGTATGCCAGGGTCGATATCAGGAGGCTGGACGACCTGATTCTGGAGTTGAGGCAATTGCCCGGCAAAGTCCAGCAGATACTGGACAATGAGGCGTTACTTGCCGAATGCGCCAGGCAACTGTCCGCTTACGAGAACGTATTTTTCATCGGCAGGGGATTGAGCTTTCCCGTGGCCCTTGAAGGGGCGCTCAAGCTGAAGGAGATTTCCTATATCCATGCCGAAGGCTACGCGGCCGGGGAATTAAAGCATGGGCCGTTTGCCTTGCTCAGCAGCGGTACACCGGTCGTTGCCATCCTGGCACGGGATAATACTTACCAGGCTATGCTGACCAATATAAAGGAAATCAAAGCGAGAAAGTCTCCGGTGATAGCGCTGGCGGAAGAAGGCGATGAAGCTATCGCCGAGTTGGCTGATGCGGTCATCAGTGTGCCTCAGGTTGATGCTATATTTTCCCCGGTGGTGAATGCGGTAGCCCTTCAGTTGCTGGCCTACTATGTGGCAAAGGAAAGGGGTTGCCCCGTAGATTTCCCCCGAAATCTGGCCAAAAGCGTGACCGTGGAGTAGGCGCTAGCTATTGCCAGGTTTCCATCGGCCTGGAGGAAGGTGCTTTTCCGGGCAGTTTCTCTGTGATTACCGGCCGGCAAGTCTCCGCCCCCTGAATTCATCCGTGTTATTCAGTAACGGCGCTGATGGTGCGTGGCGGGTCGGACAGTTTCCGACGGACGGGAACCGGGCCTTCTAGTATTCCTGGCGGAATCCGAAGAACCAGAGGACCACACCGACGACTATGATGGTGGCCGCCGCAATGACGACGAGTAGCCACCACGGCGTAGGAGCCGGCGGTTCAGGAGTGGACACCGGTGGGGCAGTTGGCGTTGGCGTCGGCGTTGGCGTCACTGTAGGCGTCGGTGTCACCGTTGGTGTCGGGGTTGGCGTTGGTGCGGGCGTTGGCGTTGGTCTCGGTTTAACGGTGAAGGTGCCGGTGAGACCGTTAACGTCTACCGAGTAGGTGCCGTCAGCCCCTCTGCTTGTGGTGAAGGTTACCGTCTTTGTGGAATGACCCGGGACGGTTACCTTCTCGGTGGATGTTACCGCGCCGTCTATCTTAAGGACCACTTCGTAGGTGCCGGAGAGGTCACCGGTATTGGCGACGGTGGTGCTGATGGTCACGCTTTCGGCGATATCAACCTCAGCAGGAGAAATGGACAGGTCGCTGATGGTAAACTCAGCCGGGCTCGTCCGGACGAGAATGGTGAACTTCGTGAAGTGGCTTGCCCTGGCCGTGATGGTGCCCGTTGCCGGGTCAACCCTGATGTCCTCGGCGCCGAGGGTAACCCAGGCTCCGGAATCTTCATCGTAGTAAGCGATGGTCAGGCTTTCCGCGCTGGCTCCGGGGGGCAGGCGGGCCGCGCTGTAGGAGAAGGTGAGGGAAATCGGCGGGTCAAAGGTGGCTCCGCTGGGCCCCAGATCATAGGTCAGGGCAATGAATTCGGCATCAACCGGCGGACTAGGTGGAGACACTACCCTGACTACCGTTACCTCACTGAGAGGCTGGTCGTCCTCGGTCTTGCCGGTGGTACCCTGGTTGATATTGAGCCGGACATTACCGTCATCGGATGCCAGGGAGAACAACGCGGTAAATACACCGGAGGCATCCACGATTTCGGATACGTTTCCAACCTCGGGTTCCGGCGGTGGAGGTGGCGGCTCGGCGGTAACTGTCGTGGCTTCGTCGAGCGAGAAGGAACTGCTGGTTCCGGAAAACTTCTTGGTGCTGTCAGCATAGACATAGGTTTTTACCTTGTAGGAACCCGTTGGCCAGCCTGAAGGGGGAGTCCACTCAACGGTATAAGTTATCGAAGCGGCATATCCGGTAAACGGGGAAGTGCCGTAGCCGTATCCCCCGGTAGTACCGGAGATGGTATGATACCCCCAGCCTTCGGGGTCACGGTATCCATAACCGGTGCGGCTGCCGGTGCCATATCCCCAGGCAGCGGCGGTTGCCGATACCTGCGCCGTGCCGCTTGATGAACCTTCTGTTATGGTATGGGAAGCCAGCGCACTATCGGCGAGCGGCAGATTCGCCAGAGTTGCCTTGTAACTGGACGGGCTGGAGGCATTGTAGATTTCCATATCAATGTGATGGACCGGCAGGACATCTGTTGAGGCGATGTCCACTTTCAGGGTAAAGGTATACGTGCTGCCCAGCGTCCCGCTTGATGGCAGGGACGGGTAGTTGATATCCACCGCTTTTGCCGGTAACGGAGCGGCAAACCATAATGAAGCACCCACCACCATGACCAGAAGAGCCGCCACGGCTACCCTGGCAAAGTTTCTGCTGAACACCCGGGTGAGAGTTCCTAAATCCTTTATCAGTTTAAGCCCCTCTCTTTTTTGGGCCAGGACTTTTTTCCGGGCGCGGTCCGACCTCAGAAGCTGAAGCGCCTCGCGGTGCTTCAGCAGCCGGACGATATCATCCGGAATCCTGCCGGCCAGGGCGAACAGCTCATCTTTGTCCGCACCCAGGACCTCGGCCAGCTTTAGTAAAACCTTCTCGCTGGGAGGAGGCAATATGCCGTTTTCAATTTTGCTCAGATAAGAGAAGTCAACGCCCACTTTCCCAGCGAGCTCCCGCTGGGTTATGCCCGCTTGAGTCCGTAACTCTCTTAACCTGGCTCCAAATTGTCTGGCTTCTTCCATAATTCAGCCTTCGCCTACTAATCTGTAGTTTACAGTTTAAGTGATGTTGAGTAAAAAGTCAAGTCCTTTTCCGCCGATATTCTAGCAAAAAAGTATCATTTCTGAGCGCCGGACGGGGATTATTCCATATTTTGTCCGGGCAGGTCGTGCTATAATGCAGTGGTAGCGTTTGGAGACTTTTCAGAGCCAGATACGAAAAGATTTCTTAAAGTTATGAGTTAAAGGTATTTGTATGTCTTTTCTAGAGAAGAAACCCGGTTCCTCGGAAAGATCGAAATTTTTTTACGGTTACATCATTGCTTTAGCCTCTTTCGGCCTTCAGGTGGTAATCTGGGGCATAGTCCTTTCCTTTGGCGTCTTTTTTAAGCCGCTGGAAGATGAGTTTGGCTGGCGGAGGGCCACGATATCCGGAGCCTCTTCATTGTCCCTGCTTTTTTCCGGCTTTACCGGTATTCTGCTGGGCAGCCTTAATGACAGGTATGGACCGAGGATACTTATGGTTGCCTGTGGCGTTTTTCTGGGCGCCGGTTTTTTGCTGATGTCCCGGGTTGATGCTGTCTGGCAGTTATATTTGTTCTGGGGAGTGATAATCGGCATGGGAGTAAGCGGCACCGACGTCGTGCTTCTGTCAACGGTGGCCAGGTGGTTTGTCAGTAAGAGGGGCATGATGAGCGGGATTGTCATGATTGGCACCGGTCTGGGTATGCTGGTTATGCCGCTGGTATCAAGCGGGCTGATATCCGCCCACGGCTGGCGCATGGCATATATTATTCTGGGTTCGGCAATGCTGCTGTTTGTTATCTCGGTGGCGCAGCTGTTGCGGAAAGACCCGGCTCAGATGAGGCAGCTGCCGGAGGGCGGAGGAGTGATACCATCCGCTAGTCCGGATTTGAGCGCGGGCGGATTATCCCTCGGCAGGGCGATTCATACCAGACAGTTCTGGGCACTTTGCGTTAGCTATCTGACCATCACCTTCTGCGCCAACGTGGTCCTGGTTCATATTGCCCCGCACGCGGCGGACATAGGGTTTTCCATGACGGAGGCGGCTGGCGTTCTGTCTACCGTTGGCGGTGTGAGTATGCTGGGCAGGCTGGTGATGGGCACCCTCAGTGACAGGATTGGTTGCCGGTGGGCAATGCTTGGCTGCTTTCTGCTGTTTGTCATTGTTTTTGCCTGGCTGCAGGTGGCCGGAGAAATGTGGATGCTATACCTTTTTGCCGTGGTATACGGGTTTGCTCACGGCGGTTTTTACGCTCTCAGTTCGCCGATAGTGGCCGAACTTTTCGGGATAAGTTCGCATGGTGCAATCTACGGCATAGTCCTGTTCAGCGCCATGGCGGGCGGGGCTGCCGGGCCAGTATTTGCCGGCCATATATTTGATATTAGCGGCAACTATCAGATAGCCTTCCTGGCCTGCAATGTTATCAGCCTTGTTGGCCTGGTGTTGACGGCGACTTTAAAACCAATCGGGAAGAGCACGGAGTAACCCCGTCATCTTTCCGGATTCAACTTAAAATGGCCGGCAAGCAGCTTGAAGAACCGGGCTGACTGTGTTAGAATAATAATGTACACGAATGACGTCTGGGAGGGGTTTGTGTCGGGAGGTTCTTCTCACCAGCCTCATCATCCTTCAGGACCCAGGTGACGTATTGGTTGATTTATCTATCTGACTGACTGCTGCGTTGCAGGGTCCTCTGATTACCTCACACATGGTGTATGAGTTGCGTATTTTCTATGAAAGGAGGTTACATGCGTCAAGAAAAAGTAATGCAAGGAAGGTGGCAGGCACTGAACGGTGCCGAAAAGGTGTTTACGGTAGTGATTGCACTATCGCTTGTCGGTGGTTTTAGCCTGCTGGCTCTGGAAGCCATCGGCTTGGTCATGTTTCCCGGGTTCTTAGGTTGATACTGACCTAAGAATTCTGGGAAGATGTTATCGAGAAGTTGTGAGCCCTGAATATGTTCGGGGCTTTTTTGTTTTGTCATTAATTCCGTAAGGGTTGTTTCTCTCTATTTTTTGGCCCGAATGTTGCTAAATATGACTCAAGTATTTAAAATGGCTAATACAAAGTAAGAAGGCCGGGAGTCCATGTCACGAATTTCCGAATTATTTTTGCGGGTTAATGAGGCTGACGAATCTGACTTTGGGAAGTCGCTCGTCAGAGTCCACGGGACTGACAAGCCCCGGGATATTAACTGGGGTGACCACATACGCATTTCCCTGGATAAAAAGAACTGGGTAAATTGCAGGCTGGAACCGGCGGGCGACATTGGTGCCGGCAAGATATACGTCGGTATACACCTGCGGGGACTTATCAACAAGGAGACAATCGGTATTCCAATCATCCGGGTGGGGGCGCCGAGCAGTTTTTGTGTCAGAAAAGCTGCTCCGTGGCAGCTGCTTGTGTCCATAATGATTGGAATTATAGTTATCGGCGTGTTTGCTTATCTGGCTTTTGCTTTGGGCTTGGTGGGCCAATAATTAAGTCGGTTGGCGCTGCCGTGATGCTTTTGGAACACAAGAAGGGGACTGAATATAATCCAGCCCCCTTCTCCTCCGCCCCGCTCCACGCTATTAGCTGGCTTTCGCCCTGGACTTCTTTTGCCTTTTCTTGGCTTTAACTTGCGGTAGCTGTGCCTTGACCTCAATCCGCCTGGCTTTGGCCTCTTTTGCCCGCGGTATCTTCAGCTCCAGGACGCCGTTCTCCAGGGTGGCCGAGACTCTGTCTCCGTTTATCGGGAACGGGAGCGTCAGAGAGCGGCAATACCGCCCGTAGAATCGCTCGCGAGCGTGCGAAGAAGCACCCTCCGGCGTCTCCTCTTTCTTTTCCGCCTTTATGGTCAGCCTGTCGCCTTCGAGGGTGATGTCCAGGTCCTCCTTCTTGATGCCGGGCAGTTCGGTCTTCATGATCAGGTTGCCTTTTTCCTCGTAGATATCCGTTTCCGGAACCAGGCTGAAGCCGGGGCCAAACGGTCTCCAGGAATCCCACAGCTCGTTTGCCAGCTCCTCTACCTCGCCAAGCAAGCTCATCGGGCTATAGTAAGGTATTAAAGCCCCGCGGCCGCCATTTCTCCTGGCAATGATGTTCATGTTATAGAACCTCCTTTCCTTTATCCTCTTAGGAATTTTAATATGCAGCGGCCTGCCTGTAAGCGATTTTTGTCACAATTTGCAGCAAGCCTATACATACAGACTTACTCTCATTGAGAATGAAAATACAACAGTATGTTACAAATCGCCACACGCATGATAGAGTTTAATAAATAAATGCTGCCAAATCATATCACCATCGTGCAGTGTTGGTTCCATGCTGGTACCGAAGGTACCGGTGAACCGGTAGCCGGACAGGAGAGCACCGCCCGCAAAACAGGTAAAAAGTATCGGAACCAGAAGAAAGCCGATGAGCGCCCCCCGCAATACCTGACGGCAAACCCCTCTCTGGCTGACCTGATGATAAATTGACTTCAATCCTGTCCCAGAAGGCTTTGTTCTGACATCAGACCTATGAAGTTGGTAGTCAGCAAACAGTGTATTACTTAAACTGGTAAGTTACGGTGTCCAGACCCGTCCCGGGCAGGTCAGCACGACCACGGAGCTCGGCGGGGTAGTCAAGTGAAGAGCGCTCTAATAAGATATTACTCGCTGCTACGCTTCCATAGGCATTCATCATTTTAAGGTAGATACGTCCTTCTGGGGCATAAATAATTGATTCAATGTAAGGGCTGTAAGCTTGAGAGCCATCGACTGTAACATCGCTGTTAACAGACATAAGCAGGGGCAAAAATTCAGTAATGGTCAACCCGAATTCGGTTATATTAATGGTGATACTGCCCTCGGCAACAATATCTCCAAAACCTTCAAGTTGTGTCCTAGTCATTGTAACATCACCCGTTACGTATACAGTACCACCCAGCGTTACCACAGCTGGATTTTCCCCCCCCCCTCAATTGTGAGACTGCCATTTATATATTTTGGGCCCAAATTCCAAGGCCCTCCTCCAAGGGTCATGTCTCCCTCATGTATTCCTCCCTCTTGTGCCTTGTATGCATGTATCTCCGAATCAACCGGAGGGAATTCCATCACTGTAGCTCCTGACCTGAGTACTCCCGTAACTATTGAATCCTCATCTTTAGTTATACTGCCACTGGCGGCGACATCTCCATCGATATAGGTTATATAAAACGGTAGGCTCGTAATGTCAACATCCCCGTTCACAAAGACATCGGCATCACCCGTTTCAGTCGATACAAACTCACAAGCTACAATATCTAAATTCCCATCACAGGCAATAACTTTACCGAAAAGGCCCACATCAATAACAATCACGCACTCGATTGTGGCACTTCTCTGAGCTTTAGAGGCGGTTGAGGTTATCCGATAGGCAGCTGCATCAAAGTCAAATTCCGCAGTGACGTGTACGTCTATGCCATCAATAAGGAGATGCTCGTCCAGCCCTTCTGTTTGCACTTTATACGGGTCACTATATATTTCGTAACGAGCATACTCAATACCGGAATCGGCAGCACATGCGTTCAATGTATTAATCTCGACTATCTGGTGGAACTTCTGGGCACTGAAGGCAAGGTTAAGCATCGGCAATATCAGTAAAGGCCCGATCGCCAGTAGAATTAAAACTAGCACAAATATCTGCCCGGCCTCGTTCCTTCTCACTATTTTCATATTTTTACCTTTTCACAGCTACTTTTGAGTGAGCCGCCGTTTAGCCTCGTAATTTGCCGTGACTGTCTCCTCATCCTTTGAGACTCTTACAGTAAGTTTATATAAATCCTCCAGTGGGCTTTCAAAAGTGATAAAGGTTGTATTGTCAGCATTCACATACTGAGCAATAATAGTCTCGGCGGTCAAATTATCCGACGAGTCATATTGCTGGCGCTTCAGCTTATCGCCGTCAAGGAGATAGATGACGTAATAGTCATTGTTCGTGTCCTGATCAACCGGAATATTGATGGTGACAGGAAAACCAGATGGCTCACTAAGAGTCACATTACTGGACATTTGAATATCGCGTGGCATCTGATAACCAGCGTTTTGTACCTGATGCAATAGGGTCTCCAAAGTGCTGGGCTGTTTATAGTTTAACAACAGGGTTGTTGTGGTCATACCAACTGCCACCACGACAGTTCCTATTATGGCTGTTACCACCAGCATCTCGATGAGCGTAAACCCCTGTTGCCACCTCTTCATATAGCTATCCCGGTTCGATAGAATAATACTTTAAGCTTGGTGGTTCCGTGATGCTTGATTTTGATAGTTATAGCTTGTATTTCATAACCAGAATCATTCTTGTCCAAAATAGGTTTTCAAGCTGAATAGTAGAGAGACTCCTCGAA
>CAZRBS010000061.1:0-9186 GCA_964598405.1 uncultured Dehalococcoidaceae bacterium | reverse complement strand
GCTACATTCACCCACGGGCAAGCCCGTGGAACTCTGCCCTACGGGTTATTAGAAAGCTTTCCTGCTGCCCGGCGAAGCTGGCTTCCGGCAGGTCTTCGGCGGTAGCACTGCTCCTTACGGCTACGCTGACCCCGTCGGTATCATAGCGTCCGCAAAGCTCTGCATAGGCCTGGCGGATAGCATTTGCCAGTTTGTCGGAGAATGGAGAGCGCAGGATAAGCCTGCGTATGGATTCTCCTGTCTTATCGAGTGATTTTTCGTTGTTTTTCATTTCATCCAGGAGCGAGCTGATTTTCCCGGCAAGTCCGTTATCCTCAAGGAAGGCACGGTAAGCAACTGCCGTGGTGGCAAAGCCATCCGGCACCTGAATCCTCTTCTCCCTGAGCTCTCTGACCATTTCGCCGAGTGAGGCGTTCTTACCGCCCACCTCAGCCACATCTCCGGAACCTATTTCCTCAAACCACCGGACATATTCGGTTTCGGCGCTCATTCTTCATCCCTCCTTTGTCAGGGCTGCCTGTTCGCGTTCATTGCAGCAACCCTTCTGCCGCAATTATCCTGTCTAACTTCCGGTGCAGGTCTTCCCGGGAACCCCCGTTATCCAGCGAAAAGTCAGCCAGTTTGGCGGCTTTTCTTGTTCCGAACAGTTCCTCACCTGCCATGTCCTGCTCCAGGAATTCCTGAAAACTTTTCGGGTCCCTTTGCTCGCCCCTCTTTCTGGTTCTCTCGTAGCGGATGTAGGGGTCGCCTACGTACACGTAGAACAGAACGAAGCAGTCATGATAACAGTTCCTCAAGGTTCGAACGTCCACCAGAGTGCGGATACCGGTTACCCCTGCCCTTTCCCACCGGTTATCTTCTATCTGCCTGATAACCAGCTTCATGAAGCAATCTTCCCCGAACTCCCGGATGTACTCACGGGAAATGCGGTGCAGATTGGTACGGGTCGGTAATTTGCCTTCCCGAGCTGCAATTTCTCTCACCATGTCCCCAATGGATATGAACGGTACCCCGTGCTTCTGGCGGAGGTATTTCACCATCTCGTCCTTGCCTGAGCCATTCAAGCCGATGGCACCAAATACCTTCTTTTTTCGAAAAACCTTCTCATCCGGCATTTTGTTTTTCCGGTCCGGTTAGCGGCAGCCCCGCCCGAGATTTTCTCGGGCTTCAGGTCGCCGCCGCACGCGGGGCACTCCCCTCCAGGCTATTTGCCGTGCAGCAGTCCCCTCAGGTCTGGATAGCTCCCCGTATTCAGTACATCGGCAGCCTCCAGCCAGCCTCTGCGTGCCTGCAGTACGCCAAATTTCATGAAGTCGAGGTCTCTCAGGCTATGGGCGTCGGTGGAGATGGCGACCATCACTCCCGTATCCCTGGCCATTTTGCAGTGAATATCGGTCAAGTCAAGGCGCTCCGGCTGTGCATTGAGCTCAAGGACGCAGCCACAATCCCCGGCTGCTTGCATCAGTTTCTCCATGTCTACTTCATAAGGTTCGCGCTCACCGAGCAAGCGGCCGGTGGGGTGGGCCAGAATGGTGAAGGCCGGACTGCTGGTTATGGCCCGTATAATCCGTTCCGTCTGCTTATCCTGAGGGAGATTGAATTTATGGTGGATGGAGCAGACCACAAGATCCAGTGCTCTGAGAATATCATCGGAAAGGTCAAGCGAACCGTCCTCCATAATGTCCACTTCTATTCTCCTCTATCTGCAGATTTTTTACTATAGCTCATGCAGAAGTGATGCACATCACCCATAGAGATAAAATTCCGCTGCTGAATGATGTAGTTCCGGGAGTTATTGTTCGCCATGAACCCGGGTGCTGTCTGTAAATCATGACACCAGAAGTATTACTGCTACTAATCCCTTCGGTGGCCGCATGAAGCCCGATTGTGAATCTGGCCCCGGAAACGGCCTTTTTGGCACGGTGGACGCAGTGTAACCTGCTTGATTCAATCACTTCCTGTTCATCAGCGTTGCGGCCGGTGCATGTCCTCCCGGGTCTCAGAACAGGGAAACAATAAAGAAGCCGGCCATAACCAGAATAACAATGACCTTAAACAGGGCACCTGCTACAAAACCGAGAAAGGCACCAAACGCCGAGCCAAAGGCCTGTTTGGGTTTCCCTCTGGCCAGCAATTCCCCCAGAAATGCACCAGCAATCGGCCCCAGGATAATTCCCCACAGGCCAAATGCGAAAACTCCCGCTATGAACCCAAGAAAAGCGCCGATGGTGCCGAGCTTACTCGCCCGGTATTTCCTGGCGCCCAGCATGGGCGCCACAAAGTCCAGAACCAGCGTGATTAGCATTAAAAGGAAAAAGACGATGACCGCAGCGATAGAGATTCTTTCAAAACCGGTAGCCAATGCGTAGATAAATAGCCCCAGCCATGCCAGGGGAATCCCGGGCAGAACCGGTAATACTACGCCGAGCAAGCCAACGATTATGAGTATGGAGCAGATAATTATTGATGCCGTTTCCATCAATTAACGTTTCCATTTTAGCAGAGAGATGACTCTTCGGCGAGGTTATTGACTCTGACCGGAGATGGATTGAATGCCGCGACGGGATGTGCCCCCGGCCTCCATCCCCTCTGTTTTCTGCGGAGCGCAGCAGCTTTACCGCCGAGCTGCCTCACATCCCTTAATCGCTGGCATTCTGCTTAACGGGTTTGTCATATGGTAAAATGTCACTGAAATCTAAAGGCGGCAGTGCTATCTGGAGAGAAGAAGGGTGCTATCTCAGTTGTACGCCATTCTAAAGTCCAACATCGGCAGGAGGATACTGCTCCTGGTCACAGTAATCATGCTCCCGGTGCTGGCTGCTCTGGCAATTTCCGGGGGGCTGGCTGTCCAGCGGAGCGTGGCGAGGGTCTCCGACGAGAGTCAGGCGCTGGCTCAAGCCATCGGCAGCCATCTGGACTACGTCCTGCGTCAGAACCTGGAACGGCTGGAAAACATCAAATTTGCTCCGGGCATAGACATCACGGACGGTGACCCGGAACCAGAGAGAAAAGCCCTCCACAGCGCCTACCTCGGCTCTATTTTTGACACCGTTTTCATCTCCGACCTGGAAGGAACGGTACTGTGGACGGAGCCATTTCGCCTGAACCTCGTCGGCGCTCATGTCGGTGACTATCCACCGGTAGTAAAGGCACTTTCCACCAAAAGATCTTCAATCTCGGATATTTTCAATGTGACTCCGGGTGGTGATAGCGCCATCTTCATCATCGCCCCCTTGCGGGACAGGGAAGGGCGTATCGCCGGGCTGGTAGGCGGGCAGATTGACCCCACCGGGAACGCTCTGCGAGAACTCATCCTGCCGGTAAAGCTTGGGGAAACCAGCTACATTGACATCATAGACGGCAACCGGGCGGTGCTTGCCAGCACCGCCCCAGGGCGCATACTCAGGAGCTGGGAGAATGACCGCCGGGAGGAAGTACTGACCGAAACGGCACACCTGTCCAGCGCTTCATGGGCGGTTGTGGTAAGTCAATCAAAGGAAGAAGCTCTGGCGCCGGCACGTACGCTGGAACTGACGTTCATAGTTGCTGGCGCTCTGTCACTGGTCGTTGTCTTTTCCCTCAGCCTGGGTATGGCACATAGCCTGGTCAAGCCCATCGGCCAGCTAAAGGCGGTGGCTCAGAACATCTCCCGGGGCAATCTTTCACAGCCGGTACCGGCCCTGGGCAGCGATGAGATTGGCGAGCTTGGCCGGAGTTTTGATGCCATGAGGCTGGAGCTTAAAAAGTCCCTGGAAGAGATTCAGGAATGGAACCGGAAGCTTGAGGCAAAGATAGAGGAGAGAACCAGCCAGCTCCAGGATTCTTACCGTGAGATAGAACGCAAGGAAGCTGCCCGCGGGCAGCTCCTGCAAAAGGTGCTCATGATTCAGGAGGAAGAGCGCAGAAGGGTGGCACGGGAGCTTCATGATGAGACCACTCAATCGATACTGGGGCTGGTAATGAGGCTGGAGGCGGCTGCAGCCATTCCTGATGGAGAGGCGGGAAGGATAAAAGATATGCTTGCCGATGTTAGAAATCTGGCCGTCAGCACCCTGGACAATGTGCACAAGGTCATATTTGACCTGCGCCCTTCTGTACTGGATGACCTGGGGCTTCTTTCGGCATTACGCTGGTATGCCCAGAACCGTCTGGGTGAACTTGGCATCAAAGCGCGCGTGGAAGTAACCGGCGAAGAAAAGGAAATGCCGCCGCAGATCGAGATAGCGCTGTTCCGGGTGGTCCAGGAAGCCATCACCAACATCGCCAAACATGCCGAGGCCCACAACGTACTGCTCAATGTTGAGTTCAAAGATTCGGCCATCACTATCGAAATCGAGGACGACGGCAGGGGCTTTGATGTAAAAAGGTTAAGCCAGCAAGTCGGGGAAAGCCAGGCCGTGGGTTTGCTGGGGATGCGGGAACGCATCGAGCTGCTCGGCGGAAAGTTCCACATTGAATCGCAACCGCGTCAGGGAACGCATATCACCGTTGAGGTACCGCTGGACTGGTGAGGTGACAGGATGCAAAAAATTAGAGTCCTCATTGCTGATGATCATACCATGGTCAGAGAAGGGATACGAATGATACTGGCCGCCCATAACGATATTGAGGTAGCCGGCGAAGCTGCCGACGGCAGAGAGACCATCAGCCAGGTCAACCAGCTGGCGCCAGATGTGGTCCTGATGGACATTGCCATGCCCGGACTGGGGGGACTGGAGGCCACTCTGGAGATTATCAAGACAAGCCCCCGGAGTAAAGTGCTGGTGCTGACTCAGTATGATGACAGCGAGTATATCTACCGCTTCCTTAAAGCCGGGGCTTCCGGTTACGTGCTGAAGAAGGCGGTAGGCAGCGACCTGGTTGCGGCGATAAGGGCGGTCGCTCAGGGAAAATCGTTTATCGATCCCACCATTGCCGACAGGGTCATCAAGGGCTATCTGGAACACCCCGAAACTGCCAGCGACGAAACCCTCTATGACCGGTTGAGTGACCGGGAAAAAACGGTGTTCAAGCTAATCGCTGAGGGCTACACCAGCCGCCAGATTGCCGAAACCCTCTATCTGAGCATTAAAACCGTGATGACGCACCGTGCCAACATCATGGAAAAGCTCGGTCTGCACAACCGCGCCGAACTGATCAAGTACGCCATCCGCCAGGGACTGATACAGGCTGATTCTTAGTGCCGCCATTTCTGTTCGGCCTCTTTTGCTTTCACCAAATACTGAGTTTTTCCGGTTGACTACACTGTTTAATCGCGCAGACTAGGGCATTGTACCGATACCCGGCATTCAGGCTCTCCTCTATAATTTAACTGAGAGCAAAAATAGTTGAAGCTCCGTTTAAGTCAGGGGCAGATTCGGAAAGGAGGATGAAGATGAAGAGATACAGAGGAGCAGAACAGGGCCCGAAGGGTGCTTACCTTAACCTGTCCACAGGGGAGTTTGTCCAGCTGCACGAGAAGGTGCGCCTTCTCCCGGGAAGCAGCGATGTCAGGTACATCAAGGTGCCATCTGCGCTGGCCGTGATAACCAGCCCTTTCGCTGGCCTGGCCTTTATCATCTTTTTACCCTTTGTTGGCATCGCCGGCATTGCTGGCTTCATCGGTTACCGGCTCTGGCGCGGTATTCTGGCTCTGGAACGCCGGGCACTCCATCTGGTAGCCATCGGCTGGCAGCCGGGGAAGGCCTATTTCATGCGGCACGGAGGCACTCCTGCCGGGAAGCCAGAGAAAAAAGCGGAAGAAGAACTGGACAAGCTGGAGGAAGAGGTGACCAGGGGCAGGCAGCGTGGAGAACGGTAATGCTTCCAGAAGAGGCGGAAGAACCCCCGGCCCCCGGGAGCCGGGGGAATATTGGCGCTAATACTGGATTTCAACTGGCTTAGACTGATTTCATGCTTCCTCATGTCCACGGCGACTTCGCGGAGGGCAACCGCGTACTCCCTTATGTCGCCTGATATCTGTAACTTGCCTCCACTGAATTCATCTGATGGAGACTGCCGAACGTTTCCCTGTACCCGGTTCCCGGCTGGTCTCGTCATATGATAGTCCTTCAAGGAAGAGTCTCGCCACTTTATACTTCTTATGCAAATCTATAGCTCTCATTATCGTCCTCCTTTCCTTAACCCGGGCACCGGGTCTTTTACTTGAGGAATTGACGATTTGAATCCTTATGTCAGGTTCGACAAGCCCAAATTGTTTCCCATTTGTCGGCCCCCTCTAAAACCAGGTTGACACTTCAACCGGGGGCCAATGAAAAATCGGCCTCTTTTTAGACCGATTCCAGCGTTTTTAGCTACGAATTTTAGATTTTGGTAGACCGTGCGTATCAAAAAGTAGAACTAAAACCTTCTCTAAGACCTTTGCTCTTTGTGTATAGAAGCTAGATTTTCTTGTCTCCTACCTGGTCTAACTGCCCTATTGAGATGGTCACTTATCTATCCATACTGCATAAGTTGAGAGAGCTGTGGGGTTAAGGATATACTTATACCAGAATGAGCGAAAATAAAATCCTTATTGTTGAAGATGATCAGAATCTACTAGCTACGCTTAAATACAACCTTCTTAAAGAGAGCTATGATGTGATTACGGCCATCGACGGTTCACAGGCTATAGAGACTGCAAGAAGTGAAAAGCCTGAACTGATTGTTCTAGATGTGATGCTCCCGAAATTGAGCGGTTTTGAGGTATGTCGTATTTTACGAAAAGAAATGACCGTCCCCATTCTGATGCTCACTGCCAAGACAGAAGAGGTCGACAAAATAGTCGGGCTTGAAATCGGAGCAGATGACTATATGACTAAGCCTTTCTCTATAAGAGAACTGTTGGCTCGTGTAAGAGCTATGCTCCGTAGGGCAGACATGTCCAAATTGCAAGCAGTCAGCGAGCAAGAAAACTTGAAAATCAGTGACCTGGAGATAGATGTTGGTCGTCATCAAGCCTTCTACAGCGGTTCGTCACTGAATCTCACTCCGAAAGAGTATGAATTACTGGCTTTCCTTGCCAAAAACAAGGGATTCGTCTTTAGTCGAGAGCAGCTTCTGGAAAAGGTGTGGGGCTATGATTACGCTGGAGACACACGAACTGTGGATGTACATATTAGGTGGCTGAGGCAGAAAATTGAGGATGACCCGGCACACCCACGAAATATACTCACTGTAAGGGGGGTGGGTTACAAACTGGAAGGTTAGAATTGTTTCGTAGTATTCAATGTCGCATTACCATTTCCTTCGTTTTGCTCATACTGATTAGTATGGGTATAGTCGGAGTTTACCTGGTCAACTCGACCAGAAGCTCCCAGCTCGACAATCTGCGCTCTCAACTGGAAAATGAGGCAAGAATCACTGCCGAAGCAAGTCTACCCGGTTTCCTCAGCCAGGATAAGCAGGAGAGCCTTAATTCTCTGGCTAAGAGGCTGGGAGAGCAAACTGATACGAGGGTCACCATCATCTCCGTTGATGGTAACGTATTAGGTGATTCTGAAGAAGACCCAGCAACCATGGAAAATCATGCCTCCCGCCCCGAAATCAGGGATGCCCTGCGCACTGGATTAGGTGAGAGCACCCGCTATAGCACCACCGTAAGTCAGAAGATGATGTATATTGCTGTGCCAATCTCGTATCAAGGTGAGGTTCTAGGTACCGCACGTGTCTCACTACCGCTGACAGCAGTTGAAAGCCTCGTACACCGGGTCACAATGAGTATTATCACAGCCATGTCAGTGGCTACTTTGCTGGTCATTCTGGCAGCATGGATTATTGCTCGTATAACCACCCGGCCTTTACGGAAACTAATTATTGCTTCTGAGAGAATTGCCTCGGGGGAACTGGGGCAGAAAATAACCATAGAAACCAAAGATGAGGTGGGAGAACTTGCCCACGCTTTCAATGAAATGTCCCTGAAGTTAAAAGAAATGGTGGAAACAATCTCAGGAGAAAGAGCCAGGCTAGCAACCATCCTTGACAATATGGCTGACGGCGTCATCATGACAGACAGTGAAGGGAACATTTTACTGGCTAACGACGCAGTTGAAAAGCTGTTTAACACCAAGAATGCCATAAAAAAGCCGCTCATTGAGGTAGTGCGTGACCACGAAATGGATGAGGTATTAAAGTTGTGCCTGAAGACAGTCAAAACACAGAGTATCCAATATGAATCCGGCTCATCGAAGAGATATATAAGGGCTATCGCCATTCCAATTTCTCATGATGAGATGAGCGGTGTCCTACTCCTATTTCAGGATCTCACCGAACTGAAAAACCTGCAAACGACAAGGCGCGAACTCATTGGTAACATATCCCATGAGTTCAGGACGCCGCTGGCTGGCATCAAAGCCATGGTGGAAACCCTGCGTGATGGTGCTCTTGACGACAAAGAAGTAGCGAGAGATTTTCTCACTAGGATAGATGACGAGGTGGAAAGGCTGACACAAATAGTAGTGGAGCTAACAGAGCTTTCTCGCATTGAGACGGGCGAGGCGGAGCTAAGGCTGGAGCCAGTGAGTCTCAACCTGTTAGTAGAGGAAGTTATTACACAACTCAGTCCTCAGATTGAGAGGCAGCAACTTACTGCAGAGAAAAAGATTGATACCAACCTACCATCCGTTCAAGCCGATAAAAGGAGAATCCGGCAGACGATTGTCAATCTCATTCATAATGCCATCAAGTTTACCAACACTGGGGGAAAGATAATGGTTACGACTCGGATTCATAATGGTTCGGTCACTGTAGACATATCTGACACAGGCATAGGCATCACCAAACGCGATTTACCGCATGTCTTTGAACGTTTCTACAAAGGCGATAGAGACAGGTCCGGCGGAGGAACCGGTATGGGACTTGCTATTGCCAAACATGTTATTGAGGCTCACGGGGGCAGCATCTGGGTGCAGAGTGAAGAAGGCAAGGGTTCAACTTTCAGTTTCAGTCTGCCTGTCAATAGATAATCCAGAATTTAACAAAACTTTAACAAAGCCTTAAACCGCCTTTAAAGTTCACCTACTAGACTGATAGTGGGATGAATAGTAAAGGTCTGCTTAAGGTTTTTTGATTTGAGATGAAGAAGATACTCTTCGTTTGCGTGCACAACTCGGGGCGGAGCCAGATGGCGGAGGCTTTCTTCAGTCAGTTAGCAAGAAGTAAGGCCGTGGCAGTTTCAGCAGGAACCCGGCCAGCGGCACAGGTTAACCC
>CAZRBS010000060.1:0-9209 GCA_964598405.1 uncultured Dehalococcoidaceae bacterium | reverse complement strand
AGAGCACCTTCCTGTTAAACAATTTGCTGCTGGTCGGCGCCGCTTTCGCCACCTTCCTGGGAACCATTTTCCCCACCCTGTCGGAAGCGGTACGCGGAGTTAAAATAAGCGTCGGCCCCCCTTTCTTCAACCAGGTCAACGGGCCCATCTTCATGGCTCTCATTTTCCTGGCCGGGATTTGCACCCTTATTGGCTGGCGGCGGGCATCAATCAAAAACCTGATTCATAATTTTCTCTGGCCACTGGTGATAGCCGTAATCCTGGTGGTAATTCTCTTCATTTCTGGAATAAGGGAATGGTATGCCATTATCGCCTTCCCTGCCTGCGGCTTCGTTCTCGCCACCATATTTTCGGAGTGGTTCCGGGGAATCAGGGCACGCCACCGGTTGAAGGCTGAAAATTATGTAAAGTCATTCTGGGGCTTAATCACCGCCAATAAGCCCCGTTACGGGGGATATATCGTCCATATTGCCATTATCCTCGTTGCGGTTGGCATCATCGGCTCGTCTCTCTACGATGTGGAGAAAGAGGTAACACTCGCCCCCGGGGAATCGATGTCCATCAATAACTACACGCTGACCTATGATAATCTTGACTACTATGAAACCGAGAGCAAAACGGTGGTTATGGCTACCCTTTCCGTTGCCAACCAGAGAAAGCCTATAGGTAAGCTTATCCCTGAAAAATACTTTCACCGGAGCTATGAGCAGCCGGTAACCGAGGTAGCCATCCGCTCCACTCTCAGTGAAGACCTGTACGTCATTCTGGTAGGCTGGGATGAGGACAAGACCACCACCTTCAGGGTCATAGTCCACCCTCTGGTCAACTGGATATGGATTGGAGGAGGAGTCTTTGTTCTGGGAGGCTTAATCGCTTTCTGGCCGGACCGGCGGCAAATGCCCGTCCAGAGGCGGGGCAAGGGAGGAAAATAGATTATGGGACTCAAGGCAAAACTCAGCCTCATTCTGCTGGCGGTAACGCTTCTTTTCTTTCCGGCCAGAGCCAGTGCGGCCACCGTGAGTGATTTATCCAAGCAGTTTATCTGCCAATGCGGCTGCAATATGGTGCTGCTCAACTGCAGCCACCTCGAATGCGGTTCAAGGGAAGCCATGACCGACGCGATAAGCCAGAAAATCGCCCAGGGCCAGACTGAAGAGCAGATAGTGCAATTTTTTGTTGCCCGGTACGGAGAGCAGGTATTGGCATCGCCTCCTAAAAAGGGCTTTAACTTGATGGCCTGGTTTACGCCTTTTGCGGCGTTACTGCTCGGTGTGGGAGTGATATATATTGCGCTGAGGAAATGGGTGCGACGAGGCAGCCATGTCCAGGCTTATGTTCCGACCGACGCAGGAGAAGTAGATGAAAAATACCGGCGCCAGCTTGAGAAAGAACTGGAAGAGTTTGCCGAGAGGAGCTTCAGGTGACCGCAGCTATCGCCATCTTACTGGCACTGCTGACCTTTGCCTTCATCATTTATCCGCTGCTCAAAAAAGGGGAGCGTTCAGCGGATTCAGTTCAAGATGAGGAGTTGCAGGAATTATACTCCCGGCGGGATACCGCCTATTCCATGCTCAAGGAGTTGGAGTTTGATTTCCAGTCCGGCATCCTGACCGGGGAAGACTACCGGGCACTGGAGAAAAAATACAAGGGAAAAGCCATTTCCATCCTCAGGGATATTGACAGTGTGGAAAAGGGCACCAACGTGGAAGAGACGATAGAGAAACAGGTTCTGAAGTTGCGCCAGAGCAAGGGTAAATTCTGCCCTCAGTGCGGGACAGAATGCCAGGAAACAGACCGTTTCTGTTCTCAATGCGGCACAACCCTGAGCAAGGGAGAAGGCGTTGATTAAACGTATCGCGGTGCTGATAGTAATATCCGTCCTGTCCCTGGGCACACCCGTCCTGGCTGCTGAAACGGGCAACGGCACAATCGAAGGACAACTGGTCAACGGGACTGATAACGGCAGCAGCGTGGGCAGCCAGGAAGTCACCCTGAGGACCTACCTTGATGGCAATGAGACAGCATCAGCCACCACCGGGAGCGATGAGGAAGGACACTTCGTCTTTGATAGCCTGCCCACCGCCCCGGGATATACCTACGAGGTGGTGCTTACCTTCCAGGGGGCTGAATACTACAGCAAGCGGCTCAGCTTCAGCGAGGAGGAGACATCCAGGTCTGCTGAGGTCATTGTTTACGATTCAACCACCAGTGATTCCGCCATCAGGATAGCGATGTCACACACCATCATATACCTTGAACAGGATACCCTTCTGGTAAAGGAGTATTTCCTCTTCGTCAACGAGGCTGACCGGACCTACATCGGTTCTGAAGAGGTAGATGCCGAAGGTACCCGGGAAACCCTGAGGTTCCCCCTGCCCGGGGAAGCAACCGGCTTGCAGATTGAATACGGACTGATGGAGTGCTGTATTTACAACACCCGGAACGGTTTTATTGATACCATGCCGGTTTTGCCCGGCGGCAAAGAGATAATCTATTCCTACAGGGTTAATTACGATTCCGGGGGCTATACGTTCACCCGGAACTCAAACTACCCGATGACCAGGTATGACTTCCTGTATCAGGGCGAAGGCATCGAAGCCACCAGTATCCAGTTGAAAACGGAGGAACCGCTGAACATCGAAGGCACCCGGTTTAACCATCTCTCGGGCGGTAATTTCGGCACAGACGAAACGCTGGCAGTTAAAATGAGCGGTCTGCCGCAGGACAACACCCAGCGGATGGTTCTCTGGGTAGCCCTGGCGCTGGGAGTACTGGCTGGTGGTTTTGGCTTCAGCTACCTTTTCCGGCGGAGGAGAGTCCAGCCGGTGAAACCCCAAATGAGCCCTGACCAGGAGAGACAAAAGTTACTGGTTGAGCTCGCTCAGTTAGATGACGACTTTGAGGGCAACAAAATCCCGGAAGATGCCTACCGGAGTTTACGGGCCCGGAACAAGGCGCGGCTGGTCGAGCTTGTAAAGAGGCTCACTGATAAGGGTGGTTAAAAATAATGGGCAGGCAGGGCGAAACCGGCCAAAATCCGGCAATTGAGGCGCAGGGGATTACCAAAGCTTTCGGTAATCATCTTGCTTTAAGGGGGATCGACTTCAAGGTAAAGCAGGGTGAAGCCATCGTCGTTTTCGGCCCCAACGGAGCCGGGAAGACCACCTTAATCAAAGTTCTGGCTACCATTATGAAGCCCTCCTCAGGGACAACCCTGCTCGACGGGATGAGTTCCAAGGACAATGCCGAGGAGGTCAGGCGACGGATTGGCATTGTCACTCACCAGAGTTTCCTCTACAGCAACCTCACCGCCTATGAAAACCTGGAATTCTACAGCCGGATGTACGACGTGCCCGGAGCCAGGGAACGCATTCTGGAAGTAGTCGCCACGGTGGGAATGACTTCCCGCCTCCACGACAGGGTGGGCACCCTTTCCCGGGGCATGCAGCAGAGGCTGTCCCTGGCGCGCTCTCTGCTTCACAAGCCGACCATAATGTTACTGGACGAGCCGGAAGCGGGGCTGGACCAGCAGGCTATCTCCATGCTCTGGGAGACACTGCGGACTGACGGGGAGACAAAGCGAACCGTCCTGCTTGCCACCCATAACCTAAAGCGAGGTCTGGAGCTGGGCGACCACCTGCTCATTTTAAAACGGGGAAAAATCGCTTACGAAGGCTCCGCAAACGGTTTAGAACTGGCAAACCTGGAGGAAGCCTACCGGCACAGCACGAGAATCCAAACATGAAATTCTGGCGCAAGGCAATAGCCGTCACCTGGAAAGACGTTCTCTCAGAGATGCGAACCAGGGAGATTGTCTTCTCGGTACTGGTCTTTACTCTGCTGGTGATAGTAATTTTCAATTTCGCCTTCGGGGCAAGGCAGGAGATGATACAGCTGGTGGCGCCGGGTATCCTGTGGGTGACATTCACCTTTGCCGGAGTGTTGAGCCTCAACCGTTCCTTCATCCCGGAAAAGGAAGACGGTTGTCTTGAGGGGCTGATGGCCTGCCCCATCAGCCGGGAGGCCATCTACGCTGGCAAGATGCTGGGAAACCTCATCTTCATGCTGGTTATCGAAGCGATAGCCCTGCCCATCTTTGTCCTTCTTTTCAATCTGGCAGCACTGTCACTACCCCTCATCGTCATCATAGTTTTAACCACGGTGGGTTTTACCGCCGTCGGCACACTATTTTCCGCCCTGGCGGTTAACACCAAGGCGCGGGAAATGATATTGCCCATCCTTTTCCTTCCCATAGTTGTCCCTTTAATCATTTCGGCGGTTAACGCTTCGGAAATGGCGCTTGCCGGCGAGTCGTGGAGCGGCATATCTTCCTGGCTTCAGATTATAGGCGCCTTTGACGCTATTTTCCTGACGGTGTCATTTCTGGTTTTTACCTTTGTTATCGAAGAGTAAAAACAATAAAGGAGAGGGGATTATGAAAAGAAATGTCCTGTTCTGGCTGAGCCTGGTGCTGATAGTGGCAACCTGGTATCTCATCTTTCTCTATGCTCCCACGGAGAAGGAGATGGGGATTGTGCAGAAAATCTTCTACCTCATGGTTCCCATGGGGTGGCTGGCTTTGCTCGCTTTCCTGGTTGTCTTTATCAGCAGCATTCTTTATCTGGTAAAGAGGAAAAGCAACTGGGACATCCTCGCTCACTCTTCGGCCGAGGTGGGGATTATCTTTACCACCCTGGCTCTCATCACCGGTGCGGTCTGGGCGAAGCCCATCTGGGGAGTGTGGTGGACCTGGGAAGCACGTCTGACGGCTACCCTTGTCCTCTGGTTCATTTACCTGGCTTATCTTATGGTGCGCTCCTTCGCTACCGAAGAGTCCCAGGGAGCCCGGTTCGCCGCCGTGGTGGGCATTGTCGGCTTCATTGATATCCCCATTATTGCCCTGGCGACCACCATCTGGCGGGGGATGCATCCCGAACCAATAATCTTCCAGGGCGGAATAGCCCCACCAATGCTGTTAACGCTCCTGGTGAGCATAGCCGCCTTCACTGCTTTATATTTCCTCATCCTGACCCAGCGAGTTTCAATGAAGAATGACGAAACCGAACTAAAAAGATTGAAGGAACTGTTCGGTTAAGTATACAATTCAGTCAAGGAGAAGACCAAAAATGGAGAATGCTGGCTATTTATTCGCTGCCTTTACCATAATCTGGGCGCTGGTTTTCGGCTACATCTTCTTTCTGTTCCACCGGCAGAAGAAACTGCGCCAGGAAATAAGTTCCCTGAAAGAGGCACTCAAAGAAAGGGGAGGTGAGCGGTAAAGAAACAGGGAACCCCCCTGAGAACGCCGGATACTTTTTGCCGGCATCTCTCGAAACCCGGGCCCTCCTAGTACGAAAAAAGGGTTGAGTCATGAGGGCAGTATCTTCCCGCTCTTCACATAGCAAGACGGTTTCCCTTTTAAGGAAGTCAGCCGATGAAGTTCCTGGCTAATCTAACCCTGGGGAAAAAACTTATCCTTCTGACCACGCTGGGTTTAATCCTGGGGATAAGCGTTTTTAGCTTTCTGGGCATACGGGCCGTGAATCAGGCCACAGAGGCAATGTTACAGGACAGAATGACTACCGCCCACCTGGTGGCAGACTATCTGGATGAGGCACTTGGAAGGGCTCTGACCGAACTGGAAAGGACTGCCACGCTGGTGGGGAATAACGGGGCAGAGGATAACCTCCGGCACCGCGCGGAAGCGCTGGAAGAAGTATATAACCGGTTATCAATTTATACCCACCGTCTCTACTTTCTAAATGAACGGGGAGAGGTTATGTGGAGCAAACCGGAGACATCAGCAATAGAGGGGCACAATCTCTTCTTCTATCCCAGTATCGACGCCGGCATAAAAAGCGGCGCGTCCGGTATCTCCGCACTCGTTTCCGACCCCGTCACCGGTACCCCGGTCGTTTTTCTCACCAGCCCTGTTGAAGACGAAAGGCAGGAAAACAAAGACATGCTCGTAGCCGCCATTGACCTCAGCCGCTCGAGTATCGGCGGTTTTGTCCAGCCGATAAGACTGGGGCAAACAGGCTACGTTGAGATTATAGACCAGAACGGCGTCGTCGTTGCCAGAACCAGTCCCGGGCCCGAACTCGCCCCTTTTGAAAAAAGCGACCACAGCAATCGTTTCGCGGAATTAATTGCCGCCGGGGAGCCAACCCGGGGGCTATGCCACACCTGCCACGAGCCGATACGAAAGGTAGAAAGGAGAGACGTCCTGGCCTTCGTTCCGCTCTCCGAAACCAGATGGGGGGTTGTCATCCGCCAGTCAGAAAAGGAGGCGCTTGCCCCCATCAATGAGTTGCGCCAGAATCTGTTCCTCTTCGGCGGAGGCCTGGCCGTGATTACCCTTCTCTTTGTGGCCATAACCACGCATGATGTGGTAAGCCGCATCAAAATGCTTACCACCGCCTCGGAAAGGATAGCAGGTGGTGACCTGGCCAGCCCGATTACCGTGGCACAGAAAGACGAGATAGGCATATTAGCCCTGACCTTTGAGGGCATGAGAAATAAACTCAAGGCTTCATACGGAGAGCTGGGGCAGAAGACAAAAGAGCTTTCTTCCCTGCTCTCCGTATCCGAGATTTTCAGCCATCTTTCCGATTTATCCAACCTGGATATCGCCCTCGGCAGCGCCCTGGACAAGACGCTGGAGATAATGAAGGAAGATACCGGGAGCATACTGCTGCTTGACGAGGAAAAACAGCTGCTGTGCTGCCGGGTCCATCGTAACCTGTACCGGGAGGATATTTCAAAGGCGTGCTACCGGCTGGGCGAGGGCATATGCGGCAAAGCGGCCCAGACCGGAAAAGTCATCCTCGTCGAGGATATATCAACCGATCCCCGGTTTGCCCGCTCACGGCTCATGGCTGTGGAGGGGCTGCACGGATTCGCCAGCATTCCCATATGGACCAAGGAGAGAGTCCTGGGTGTGCTGAACATCGCCAGCCGCGAGGCCCGCAAATTCTCCTCCGATGATGTGCAGCTCTTGGAAGGCATTGCCAGAGGCATAGCTGCCGCCGTAGAAAACGCCAAACTACACCAGGAAGTGCAGCACAAGGAAGAGGTTCGCGGTGAACTCCTGAAAGACATACTGGCCATTCAGGAAGAGGAACGAAAAAGAATCGCCCGCGAGCTGCACGACGAAACAAGCCAGGCAATCGCCAGCCTGGTGGCAAACCTCGAGGCATCGGCTGGCATGTTACCCGCCGCCATGGACAAGCCAAAGGCATTGTTAAGAAAGGCACAGTCTCTATCAATCAGCATCCTCGATGGCATACATAAGTTGATATATGAACTCCGTCCCTCGCTGCTTGATGACCTGGGACTGGTGGCAGCGACACGGTGGTTGGCGGATAACAATTTAAGAGAATTAGGGGTCAAGGTGGACTTCAGAAGCACCGGGCGAAAGAGGAGGCTGTCCTCCCGGCTGGAGACGACCCTCTTCCGGGTTATCCAGGAGGCGGTATATAATATAGCCAAACATGCCCGCGCCAGGAACACAAGCCTGAGTCTGCATTTTAAAAAGAATGCCATCAGGGTAAATATCAGGGATGATGGTACCGGCTTTGACGTTGCCGAGGCGATAAGTTCAAAGGACAGACCGCGGGGGCTGGGATTGCTGGGCATGAAGGAAAGAGTGGAACTTCTGAACGGCACGCTGAACATCCAATCGCGCCCGGGTGCCGGGACAGAAATCAATATTGAAATTCCATTTAATGGGGAGGTTTCAAATGGATAAGATAAAGATACTGGTGGTAGATGACCACGCTATAATGCGAGATGGTATCCGGGCTTTGCTCGGTCTCCATGATGACATCGAGATAGTGGGTGAAGCCTCTGAAGGCAAGGAAGCCATCGAGAAGACACAGGAGCTTGCGCCCGATGTCATAATTATGGACATAGCCATGCCCGGAATGGAGGGCATGGAAGCCACCCGGCGCATAATAAAGAAACACCCAAAAGTAAAAGTCCTGGTTTTAACCCAGCACGATAACAGAGAGTACATCATATCAACGATAAAAGCGGGGGCTGCCGGGTACGTACCGAAAAGGGCGCTGGGCTCAGACCTGGTCTCCGCCATACGCTCTGTATACCGGGGTGGCTCCTTCCTGTACCCGTCAGCAGCCACGGCACTGATTCAGGACTACCTGCACAAAGTGGAAGATGACCCCTATGACCGGCTGACCGCCAGGGAAAGGGAAATTCTGAAGCTAATCGCCGAGGGGAGTACCAGCCGGGAAATCGCCGACATGCTTTTTATCAGCTTGAAAACGGTCCTCGGACACCGAACGAAAATAATGAAAAAACTGGACCTGCATAACCGCGCTGAATTATTCAAATATGCCGTGCGCAAGGGACTGGTGACCATAGATACATAGATGAAATCACTCGCCTGCGGTGCCGCCAGCTGAACTGTTCAGGCTCTGACCTGCGGGTTGGGGCCTAGTTTCTTTATATAGCCCGGTATAAAAGCAAGGCTATTTTTAATCAAAAATAGGGAGTTTTTAAACTAAAAACAGGCATAAACGGCATTGTCCCAAGTCCGTGAGCGGTAGATAATATAAATACAGATAGATACGGTAACCAGACTATTCTGGTCATCTGGGTGAACCAGAATTGGGAAAGGAGGAGCCTTATGAGACGATGCCGCAATTGCTTTGTAGCTTTGCTCATTGGCTGCTGCGCACCGCTACTTATCTGGGCAGGAGCAGGTAGTGCCCTGATTCAACAAAGGAAACAGGCAAATTTGCTAAAACGAGGACTTACGGAAGGAGTTTGCGCTAGCAATTCAGACTGCCCCCCAGGATTTGCGTGTGTGAATGGATACTGTGTACCGGTGAAATAAATTCCGGTTTAAAAATAGATAAGGAAAAACAGGAATAATAGTAAAGCAAGAATTTGATGGAGCTTTTAATTTAGCTTCGTGATTTTCTTGTTAACGTTTTATCCTGCTGTGAGCGAAGCGCCTGCTGGTCTGCCGCATTCCACTTTAAATCAGTTGTTTCAATCACCGTTATCAAGCCGTAATTTACACCAGCAAAAACGACAATGAACGATTATTACTTATTTTTTAATAATACACGGGGTAGTGGAGTGATGATAGCGTTATGGGTCATGCGTTGCCCGCAAGGGCTAACCGAAGACAGAATCTATAAACAAAGAAAGGCAACGCATGATGAAAACCATAACCGAAATCA
>CAZRBS010000059.1:5884-9593 GCA_964598405.1 uncultured Dehalococcoidaceae bacterium | reverse complement strand
CTATATTACTGACTTCATTGATTTTAACTTCTGGCCGGCGTTTAATGTGGCTGACTCTGCGGTAACTGTCGGCGCGGTTATACTTGCCTTTTCCCTGTTTCGTCTGGCTAAAGTTGAAAACCGTTGAAATGGATAAAACGTACCATTTTGTGGCTGATAGGACGGGGACGCGCCTGGATAAATTTGTCGGGGAGAGGTGCCCGGAGCTGTCCCGGACCCGTGCACAGAAGCTCATCAACGACGGCTATATAAAGGTCAATGGCCGTGCTGCCAGGACCAGCCTCAGGCTTGATGCCGGAGATGAAGTGGATGTTATCATCCTTCATGTCCCGCCCGGCCCTTTGCTGCCGGAAGCCATTCCTCTGAGCGTTGTCTATGAGGATGATGACCTCTTGGTGGTGGACAAACCGGCCGGATTAACTGTCCACCCGGCACCGGGGCATCCCGACCATACCCTGCTCAATGCCATCCTTGCCCGTTTTCCCCGTCTGGCTGACATCGGTGATTCTTTGCGACCCGGGATTGTTCACCGGCTGGACAGGGATACTTCGGGCCTGATGCTGGTGGCCAAAAACAGGGCGGCCCAGGATAACCTGGTAGACCAGTTCAAGAATCGTTCCATAACGAAGGCATATCTGGTTCTGGTGAAAGGGCAGCTTACCCCGGAATGCGGTACTATTGAGGCAGCTATCGGGCGTGACCCGGGAAATCGCAAGCGTATGGCAGTGGTGTCCGGGGGGAGCGAAGCCCGCACCGGATACCGGGTGGTGCGGTATCTGGATGGCTATACCCTCCTTGAGGTTACCCCGGAGACGGGACGCACCCACCAGATACGGGTTCACCTTTCCGCCATTGGCTACCCGGTGGTGGGAGACCCTGTATACGGGGTAAAGTCACCCCACCTTTCCCGCCAGTTCCTGCATGCCTCCCGTCTGGGTTTCAGGTTGCCCTCTACCGGTGAATACGTGGAGTTTAAGTCTGAGTTACCCGCCGATTTGGTGGAGGCGCTGGAAGCTGTTGCCTGGAAGGCTGAGTAGCAAGATGGTAGAATGGGGAAGAAAATAAACTGAGGGAAATGCAAATTTCAAATGAACCAATCGGTTAGAGTGCGCTTTGCGCCCAGCCCCACCGGTTACCCCCACGTGGGCAATATCCGGACCGCTCTTTTCAACTGGCTTTACGCCCGCCACTGCGGGGGCAGCTTTATTGTCCGCATTGAGGATACCGACGTTGCCCGTATCGTGGAGGGAGCTCTGGAGGCTGTCCTCGGCGGCCTGCGCTGGCTGGGGATGGACTGGGACGAGGGGCCCGAGGTGGGAGGCAGATACGGCCCTTACTTTCAGTCGCGGCGTTTGCAACTGTACCGTGACGCAGCCCGGCAGCTGGTCTCGCAGGGAGATGCTTACTACTGTTACTGCTCGCCGCAGCGCCTGAAGGAAATGCGTGAGGAGCAGGCGAGGCGCAAGCAACCGCCGGGGTACGACCGTCACTGCCGCGACCTGAGTGCTGCGGAGCGGGCTAAAAAAGAGGCGGAGGGGATTACGCCGGTCGTCCGTTACAGGGTGCCACTTGAGGGGCAGACCGGTTTTCATGACCTGATATGGGGTGAGGTGGTGGTTGAGAACAGTACCATTGACGATTTCGTCCTGCTCAAGTCAGATGGCTACCCCACCTATCACCTGGCCAACGTGGTTGACGACCACCTGATGGAAATCAGCCATGTGCTCCGCGCCGAGGAATGGCTGCCCAGCGTTCCCCGTCACAAGCTTCTCTACCAGTCCCTGGGCTATGAAATGCCGCAGCTTGCCCACCTGCCGATGATACTGGGACCAGACCGCTCCAAGTTGAGCAAGCGGCACGGGGCGGTGTCCATAACCGATTATCGTGAAATGGGCTATCTGCCGGAAGCAATGGCGAATTTCCTGGCTCTGCTCGGCTGGTCTCTGGATGATAAAACGGAAGTCCTGTCCCTGCCGGAACTGGTGAAGAACTTTTCTCTGGAGCGGATTAGCCGTACTGCCGCTATCTTTAACCCGGACAAGCTTAACTGGATGAACGGGGTGTATATTCGCGATCTGAGTGCGGAAGATTTTGTGCAGCGCTCTCTCCCGTTTCTGGAGAGGGATTTACCTCCCGGGGTAAAGCGTCCGTTATCCATTGACTATGTCCGGCAGGTTATGCCGCTGGTTCAGGAACGAGCCAGAACCCTGGCGGAGGTGGCTGAACTGGCCCGGCTCTTCTTCGCCGCCGGGATTGACTATGAGCCTGGTCTTTTAACCGGCAAGAAGATGAGCCGGGAATCGGCTATGGAAGCTCTCGAATCAGGGCTCGAAAGACTGGAAAAGCTGGAAAAATTTGATGCTGAATCTCTGGAGGCTGTGCTCCGGCCTCTGGCTGAGGAACTGGGGCTGAAGACCGGTCAGCTATTTGGCACGTTGAGGGTGGCGGTTACCGGACGGACGGCGGCGCCGCCATTATTTCAGACTATGGCGGTGCTGGGCAGGGAGCGGTGCCTGGAGCGGATTAAAGCCGCGCTGGCTGGATTGCACAAGTTAGCCTCGTAACTTTGCCGGAGTTGGCATGAAAAGAACCATCAAAGACTGGCTCAAAGTTCTGATATTGCTGCTGGACGAGATAGCCGCCCTGGTTCTGGTGCTGCTGGTTTTGTGGTTTTTCAAAATAAGTATCCCTCTGTGGGTGGCGATTTTTGGCGCCTTGCTGTTTGGCATCTTTATCTTCGTGGTACATAAAGCGATTATACCCAGTTTTCATAGAAAGCAGGTTACCGGCTCAGAAGGGATGATAGGACTTGAGGGGGAGGTGATAGAACCACTAACGCCGCATGGAGTTGTCCGGGTTGCCGGCGAGTACTGGAAGGCAAAGTCAGCCGGGGATGACATACCGGTGGGCGAGAATGTGGAAGTGCTGGGGTTAAATAGGTTCATCCTGGAGGTCAGGCGTAAAGGCCGGTGATTATGAAGGTAGCATTGTCGGAAATGGGAATTATGGAACCCGGATATATCGCCATGTATCGCTCGGGCGAACTGGAACGCCGTGCTGAAGCGCTTGAAGCGCGTCTGAGTTCGTGTGGCATCTGCCCGCGGGAGTGCGGCGTTAACCGGTTGGCTGGTGAACCCGGGTTTTGTCACTCGGGTCATCTGCCCGTGGTCGCGGCAGTTTGCGCCCACCACGGGGAGGAACCGGTCATTTCGGGGAGCAGGGGGTCGGGAACGATTTTCTTTGGCAACTGCAATCTGCGCTGCCTCTACTGCCAGAACCACCAGATAAGCCAGAACTTTGAAGCCCAGCGGTTCAATGAGGTTGATTCCAGCACGCTTGCCGGGCAGATGCTTTATCTTCAGGACGAGCTCGGGTGTCATAACATAAATTTCGTTTCGCCCTCGCACTTTGTCCCGCAACTGGTGCGGGCGGTGCTGAAAGCGGTACCGATGGGGCTCCGGGTGCCCCTGGTCTACAATACCAGCAGCTACGATTCCGTCGAGTCCTTGAGGGAGCTTGACGGAATCATAAGCGTTTACCTGGCTGACTTGAGGTATTCTTCCAATAAGTGGGGCAGAAAGTTTTCGCAGGTGCCGGACTATGTGGAGCGGTCCCGCGCTGCGATAAGGGAGATGTACCGGCAGGCTGGAGGTCTGGTTGTGGATGATGAAGGTACTGCCCGGAAGGGGATGATTGTGCGTCACCTGAT
>CAZRBS010000059.1:0-5874 GCA_964598405.1 uncultured Dehalococcoidaceae bacterium | reverse complement strand
TTGCCTGGCTGGTCAGGGAAATTTCACTCGCGGTCGCCGTCAGCATTATGGCTCAGTATTTCCCGGCGCACCGGGCCGGACAGACGCCTCTTCTGGACAGAAAAATACGTCCTTCGGAATATGCGGAGGTCATCAGGCTGCTGGAAAGGCTGGGTATAGAAAACGGATGGGTTCAGGAAATGGGCGCCGCCGGGAGCTATGTGCCGGATTTTGACTGTGAAGGACACCCGTTTGACCCGGTTGCGGATAAGCCGGGGTAGACCGGCTCTCTTCAGATTATTTCCCTTTGCGTCTCAGCCAGGGAAACCGAATTTTCTTACCGTTAAGCTTGTCCTTCTTATTTACGTTTTCGATGAAAGTCTTCAGGTCGGGCAGGGGTTTTTTGCTCATGTCTTTCCTTTTTTGAAGTTGAAAGTTTGATGTTTAATTATAGCACATGCTTGAGCTTGAAGCCAAATTCCCTCTACGGCCGATAGCATTGATTTCAGGTACGACAAGGTGCTAAACTGTTACCTGAAATATGAGTTATTCCGTTACTCAGGAGAGCTTTGACAGCCTCACTTCATACTGGACTGAATCAAGCCATCGCTTGAAGTGGGGCTCAGTCTTTGTTTTACCCCCCTGGCTGGAAACCTGGTGGCGTGAGTTCGAGCCCGAAGCCGGGCTTTACCTATCTGCGGCCAGGCGGGGAGACAGCGTCATCGGCATCGCGCCGCTTCAGGTAAAAGGGACGGAGGCCTCTTTCCTTGGCGGCGCGGACGTTTGCGACTATCAGGACTTTGTTATTGCCCCGGGAAATGAGGAAGATTTCTTCAATGTCCTGCTCGATGACCTGAGGGGACGGGGTATTACCCGTCTGGCTCTGGGACCTTTGCGCCCTGATTCCACAGCACTCGTTTATCTGGCACCTGTAGCCCGGGAACGGAAACATAAGGTCCTTCGCCGGGAGGAAGCAATGTCTCTGGAACTGGATTTGCCTTCCACCTGGGAAGAGTATCTGGCGGCATTGAACAAAAAGCAGCGTCATGAGGTGAGGCGCAAGCTGAGGCGCTTGTGGGAGGCGGATGCTGTGGACTATCGGTGTGTTGAGGTCGGCCGGCAGGAGGTCGAGGATTTAACGGACACTTTTTTGGAGCTTTTCTCGCTGAGCCAGGAGGGGAAAGCCAGCTTTATGACTGCCCGAATGGCGTCGTTCTTCAGGTCGCTGGCCGGGACTATGGCCGGGCTTGGACTGCTGAGGTACGGCATTCTCGAACTGAATAAACTGCCCGTAGCGATGATTATGGGCTTTGACTATGATGACACGATGTACCTCTATAATAGCGCCTATGACCCCCGGTATAACTCCCTGAGCGTCGGGTTGCTTTCCAAAGTCCTCTGCATCAAAGAGAGCATCGGGCGGGGACGGAGAAGGTGGGACTTCCTGAAGGGGACGGAGAAGTATAAATACCAGCTTGGTGGCAATGAAATCCCGCTTTATAACTGCCGGATAGATATTGCATAGACTGCTCCGGCACGGGTATGGAGAGAAATTTGGTTGCCGATGGACGTTTGAAGATAGCCATGCTCAGCGCTCACAGTTGCCCTGTGGGCAGGCTGGGAGCCAAGGATACTGGGGGGATGAGTGTTTATGTTCTGGAGCTTGCCCGCGAGCTGGGAAAATGCGGGCACCATGTAGATATCTACACCCGTGTCCACGACCGGAATGATAAGCAGATTTATGAACTGGGCCATAATGCCCGGCTTATCCATCTCAGGGCGGGGGAAGACGGGGAGATGAACAAACTGGAGGTCTTTCCTCATCTGCCCGAATTTGCCCGCAAGCTGGAGAGTTTTAGAAAGCGGAGCAAAGTCCGCTATGACCTCATCTACAGCCACTACTGGCTTTCCGCCCGGGCGGGAATATATTTACAGGAGTGGTGGGACGTTCCCCATATGATGATGCTCCACACTCTTGGTGCCGTCAAAAATACCCTCGGTGTCGGGAAGAATGAGCCGCAGCTTCGCCTCCGGACGGAAAAGTACCTGAGCCAGAACTGCCATCGCATTATTGCTGCCACGGAGAAAGAAAGGGAATATATCACCTCGTACTACGGTGCATCCCCGGAAAACATTACCGTTATCCCCTGTGGCGTGAACCTGGAGAGGTTCCAGCCCGTAGATAAAGAGAGGGCTAGAAGTCAGCTGGGATTTAATCATAATGACAGGAACATTTTGTTTGTGGGCAGAATCGAGCCGCTCAAGGGTATCGATAAGCTGCTGCTGGCGGTAGCTCACCTGAAAAAGGAACGCGGGGTCAGGCTTCTGGTTGCCGGTGGTGATGGGCAGAGCCAGCGGGAGATGGACAGACTCAGGAAGCTGTCCCGGGAACTGAATATAGGGGACTCGGTGGTATTTCTCGGCCTGATAAAACAGGGGGAACTCCCCGCTTATTACAGCGCTGCCGATGTCTGTGTTGTTCCTTCTTACTACGAGAGTTTTGGGCTGGTAGCCCTGGAATCTCTGGCCTGCGGGACGCCGGTGGTGTCGACCAGGGTGGGCGGTGCCGAAACTATCATCAGGCAGGGTGAAACGGGTTATGTGGTCGCTGACAATACCCCGCAGTGTCTGGCAGACAGGATTTCACTTCTTCTCTCCCGGCCGGATAACGGTACCGGAGCCGCCGACCTGATGCGGAAATCGGTAGCCGGGTTTGGCTGGCCCATCATTGCCCGGATGGTGGCGAAGGAATGCCGGGCGGTGGTGTCCGGTTACCTTGCCCGGAAGCGCTAGTCTAACGTCTTCTCATACCATAGAATTGTTGACCGTTCCTTGAAGCCGATGGAACGGTAGAGGTTGAGGGCAGCTTTGTTCTGGCTGTCCACTTCCAGTTCAGCAGTCCGTACTCCCCTGTTTTTGAGATAGGCCAGCCCGGATAGCAACGCCAGCCTGCCTATGCCGCTGCTCCGGTGGTCGGGGTCCACCCCGAGCATGAAGATGGACCCCTTTCCCCCGTCATTGTCTGCGCCTGTGTCACAGCCTATCTTTGTCCAGCAGTAGCCGACCGGCGTGCCCCCCTTATAGAAAAGGATTACATCTTCCGGAGAAGCATGGCCCAGACTGAGGGCATAGGCGATGTCTTCTGTGGTGTTGGGGTTGTATTCCCAGGCATCGGAGAAGCAGCGATTTTGCAGCCGGGCCAGTTTAGCTTCCTCGCCTCGCCGCAGATGGCGGCGCAGGCAGGTGCCGGAGCTGGCTTTTGCCGGGTGAGCCTCCGCAAGCGGTAGCTCCAGCTTGAGGTACCGGCGGATGTTTTTGAAGCCCAACCGGAGCAGCATTTTCCTGCCGGCCTTATTTTCCTGCCTTATGCTTGCCCGCACTGCTCCCGCTTTCAGCTCTCCGGCGCGGCGCATGGCGTGACGGAAAAGCTCCCCGCCGGCTACGCCCCTTCGGCGGTGCTCCGGGTGTACCAGGCAATCGAGGATAACCCGCCGCCGGTTGTGTTCCGGGGTTACATTCATGAAACCGATGATTTTGCCGCCCGCCTGGGCGAGGAACAGGTTTTTTTCCGCGGTATAGCCGGGCCGGTTCAGGTGTTCGCTGATTATCTGAGATGAGGTGCAGTGCCCGGAGGGTTGTAATCTTTCGACTTCGGAAATAAAGTTGACATAATCATCGAAATCGGAAGGGCGGTAGTTTCTAACGGTAAAAGCTGGACCGATCATCATGAACCTCAACTCAAGATTGTATCAATTTAAGCGATGTTATACAATCTTACTAGCAGTTTTATGCAGGGAGATTTTTATGGCAGTAAAGAAGGCCGATGTAATGGTGGTTACCCCGCATCCGGACGATGCTGAATTCGGTGTCGCCGGCACGGTGGCCCGCTGGGTGAAGGAAGGCAGGGAAATTGTCTACGTGGTGTGCACCAGCGGCGATAAAGGCACCAATGATGTTAATATGAAGCCGGAAAAGCTGGCGAAAATTCGAGAGCAGGAACAGCAGGCTGCTGCCAGGCTCCTGGGTGTGAGAGAGGTCATTTTCCTGCGCCATAAAGACCAGAGTCTGGAGGATACGCCCGAGTTCAGAAAAGAAATCGTGCGCCTGATAAGGATGTACCGACCCGCGACCGTGGTTACCGCTGACCCTTACCGGCGCTATATCTGGCACCGGGACCACCGCATAACCGGGCAGGTGGTGCTGGACGCCGTCTTTCCCTATGCCAGAGACCACCTCGCCTATCCCGACTTGTTGAAGGAGGGACTCCAGCCCCACAAAGTGCGTGAAATCCTGCTCTGGGCGCCTCTGGAAAATACCAACTACCGCCTGGATATCACGGATGCCTTCGATATCAAGCTGGCGGCCCTGCGTTGCCACCGGAGTCAGGTGGGGGATAATCGGGTTCCAGACCTTGAAGAGAGGCTGCGAAAATGGGCTAAAGAGCGGGCGGAGGGAGAGAACTTTGAGCTGGCCGAGGCTTTTCATCGGGTGGAGATAACCTGGTAGTAGCTGATTATCCCTTCTGGCTGTTATGACGAAAGCCAGAGCACGTCACCGCAAAGGCCGGGACTGTGCGGTCGGACGGAGAACGCGGCGAAGGCGTCCTTTTCTTTTTTCAGAACCGTAGGACTGCCATGCCCGGGGTATACCTTTGTATCATCATCCAGGACAAAAATCTTGTCGGTCAGGGACCTGATTAGCTGCTGAAAGTCATCCGGCGACCTCGTTTTGCCGGGACCGCCGGGAAAGAGCGTATCCCCTGAAAGCAGGTATTTTCCGGTCCTGAAGCAAATGCTGCCGGGAGTGTGGCCCGGCGTGTGCAGTACTTCAAGGGTTATGTTTCCGAAGGACACGCTGTCTTTGTCTTTCAGGTGGACTTCCGGTGGCACGGGAAGCGTTGCGGCATCGGCAGGGTGGACGGCAAGGGGGACTCCAAGCCTGTCCTTCAGCCCGGACAGAGCGCCGATGTGGTCCATATGGTTATGGGTGAGCAGTATATGTTTGGGGCTGGTTCCCTTCAGCCTGCCGATGATTTTATCCGCTTCTGCGGGGGCATCAATCACTGCACTTTCTCCGGTCTTCTGACAGGTCAGTATATAGGCATTGGTGCCGAATGACCCCAGCTGGAGCTGCTCTATCTGAAGGTTTTCGTCCCGGGCTAATACCGTCATTTTGTCATTTCTCCGGCAGATTGCATCGGGTCCACGCTATGTAGCTTACTCCATAGCGTCAGCAGCCGTCAACAGGGGCTGTTCCTGATTGGCGCGGGCCGTTTCCGCCCTGCCTCATTGACGTCTGCTTGCTGTCTGATTAAAATAAACCGAGTGGGCGGAAAGGAGAGCGAGATGGAGCGAATCTGGGCACCGTGGCGGATACAGTATATTCAGGCGGAAAAGGCGGAAAATTGCATCCTCTGTGAGAAACCCGGAGAGAGCAGTGACGCTTCAAACTATATCCTGTACCGCGGGGAATGGAATTTCGTTATCTTGAACAGTTACCCCTATAACCCCGGCCACCTGATGGTAGCCCCGTACCGGCACGTCGCGGGCCTGGAAGAGCTGGCTGAAGAGGAGCGCAACGAGCACTTCGCCGTGGTCAGCAAAAGCGTGAGCGTTTTGCGGGAAATCCTTGCCCCCGGTGGGTTCAACATTGGTATCAACACGGGCAAGGCGGCGGGAGCCGGCATTGAGCAGCATGTCCATACCCATATCGTGCCCCGCTGGGAGGGCGATACCAACTTCATGCCGGTACTGTCCGATGTAAGGGTGCTGCCCGAAGCCCTTGGAGATACCTACGAGAAGCTGAAAGGGAAATTCTGAGCCGGGTCTGCGACCAGAAGCGAGGTCTTGTCAATAGGTGTGTAAATGTCAGGCAAGGGCGAGTACCTCTTCCCGC
>CAZRBS010000058.1:0-9607 GCA_964598405.1 uncultured Dehalococcoidaceae bacterium | reverse complement strand
CCCAACAAGGTGGTCACCACCGGTATCTGCGCCGCCTCCGCCAGCTGTTTCAGTTCCGGGTAAGCCCTGGAAATATTTACTCCCCTGCCCGCCACGATAAGGGGGCGTTCGGCTTCATTTATCAGTTTGGCTGCCTTTTTAATTTGTGTTGGATGCCCCTGAAGCGTCGGTTTATAGCCGGGCAGGTCCACTTTGTTCGGGTAGTGAAATTCGGCATGATCCAGGAAAACATCCCGCGGTATATCAATAAGTACCGGGCCCGGCCGGCCGGTGCGCGCCAGGTGAAAAGCCTGCTTTACCACCGCGGCCAGGGAATTGACATCCAGAACGAGAAAGTTGTGCTTGGTAATGGGCAGGGTAATGCCGGTGGTATCCGTCTCCTGAAAGGCGTCCTTACCGATAAAGGCCCTGGTTACCTGGCCGGTTATGGCTACCATGGGAACGGAATCAAGAAAGGCATTGGCGATGCCAGTCACCAGGTTCGTTGCTCCCGGGCCAGAAGTGGCGATGCATATCCCCACTTTGCCGGTGGCCCTGGCATAGCCATCAGCCGCGTGCGCCGCCCCCTGCTCATGCCGGACCAGAATATGCCGGAGCCTGGGATACTGGGCTAAAGTATCGTACAGAGGGATGACAGAGCCGCCGGGCATGCCAAAGATAACCTCTACCCCTTCTTTTACCAGTCCCTCACATAGAATCTGGGCACCTGTCATCTTCATAATAGCCTCCTTATGTTAGCCGAGTACGGCTCCAGTGCTGGCAGAACCCACTCTTTCGGAGTAATGTTTGAGATAGCCCTTCTTCACCCTGGGTTCGAACCCGGGTAAATGTGCCAGGCGTTGCTTTATCTCTTCGTCAGCAAGCGCAACATCCAGCCTGTAACTGGGAATGTCAATATTAATCGTATCTCCGTCTCTCAGGGCGGCAATGGGACCCCGGCTGGCAGCCTCCGGGGAGACATACCCGATGGCGGCACCGCGGGAAGCCCCTGAAAACCGTCCGTCAGTGATAAGGGCTACCTTGCTATCTATTCCCATACCGCTTAAAAGAGAGGTGGGAGTCAGCATTTCCCTCATACCGGGGCCTCCTCTGGGCCCTTCATAGCGAATGATTATGACATCACCCTCATCTATATTATTTCCCATAATTGCTCTGGTGGCTTCTTCTTCCGAGTCGAATACCCGGGCCGAGCCGCTATGGGCCAGCATCTCCGCTGCCACGGCCGACCTTCTGACCACTGCTCCCTCCGGCGCCAAGTTACCGAACAGTATGGCGAGGCCGCCGGTAGGTGCATAGGCATCTGAAACAGGACGAATGACCTCCTTATTCAAAATTTGGCTATCGGCAACGTTTTCAGCCAGCGTTTTCCCGGTTACCGTTTTCAAGTCCAGTTTCAGCAGTTTCCCGATTTCTCTCACCACGGCGGAGATGCCTCCGGCACGGTCCAGGTCTTCAATATGGTACTGACCGGCCGGGGCCAGTTTGCACAGGCAGGGCGTACGCTGGCTTATCTCATTTATGGCGGTTAATGGAAACTCGGTTCCGGCTTCATGGGCTATCGCCATAAGATGCAATACTGAATTGGTGCTGGCACCCAGCGCCATATCAACGGTAAAGGCATTATAGATGGAGTTCTTGTTTATCAGTTCCCGAGGGCGGATATCATCAGCCAGGACTTTCATGATTCTGCGCCCGGCTTCCCTGGCCAGGCCCTGCCGCCGGGCATCAACCGCCGGAATGGTGCCGTTCCCCGGCAACCCTATCCCCAGAACCTCAATCAGGCAGTTCATGGTATTGGCAGTAAACATGCCGGAACAGCTGCCGCATCCCGGACAGGCTACCCGCTCCAGTTGCTGTAGCTCATCCTGGCTCATCTTGCCGCTTATTACCTCGCCGACGCCCTCAAAAACGGAAATCAGGTCAACCTTGCGCCCGTCTTTGCCGTAACTCCCCGCCAGCATCGGCCCACCGCTGACGAAGACAGTCGGTAAATTCAGCCTGGCGGCTGCCATGAGCATTCCGGGAACTATCTTGTCGCAGTTGGGTATCAGCACCAGAGCGTCAAAGGCATGAGCTTCAGCCACCGTCTCCACCGAATCGGCAATCAGTTCCCGGCTGGGCAGGCTGTACTTCATCCCGGCGTGGTTCATAACAATGCCATCACAGACCGCAATGGTATTGACCTCAAAAGGAACGCCCCCGTTTTCCCGTATCCCGGCTTTGACCGCCTCAGCAATGCCCCGCAGGTGCGTATGTCCGGGGACAATCTCGCTGAAGCTGTTGACAATGCCGATGAAGGGCTTGTCCATCTCAGTTCTGGTGCAACCGAGGGCATATAACAGTGAGCGGTGCGGTGCCCGCTCAATCCCTTTTTTTACGACGTCGCTTTTCACTATCTTATACTTTCTGCTTAAATTTAAAAAAAAAGTCCTACGCACCCGTACGGACTTGAAATAATCCCTGACCTCAGCTTCAGCCCGTATCACACGATAGCATATCGCTATATTTATTGTCAAACAGAACCAGACTCAGTCTGCTCCAGCCGTTTAAATCAGACCTGGAAACGACTGCAATGCCTGTTTTATCTCCAGCCAGCTTATCAGACCCTGCCTGATGAGCTGGGGCGGACTGACTGAAAGGTCGACTATCGTGGAGAGTTCCCGGTTCGGCAAAGGTCCCTGGTCTAGGACAAGCGCCACGTTCTTGACAGCTTCTCCCAGCTGTTCCACCGCCTCCTGAGCCGAGTAAGGCGTCGGACGCCCACTGATATTGGCGCTGGTGGCGGTCAGCGGAGAATCGACCGCAGCCGCCAGGTCCAGTATTATCCGGTTATCTGGAATCCTGATGCCAATGGTATCCCCTCCGGCGACGAGTAAAGCAGGCACTATTTCCTTTTTGGGCAACACCATGGTAAGAGCACCGGGAAGAAAGTTGCGGGCAAGGTACTCCGCAACTTTATTCAGATGGGCATATTTCTCCGCTGCTTCAATCGAGTGCATGGCGACATGGATGGGATTGTCATATGAGCGGCCTTTTAAGGCGAAGACTCTGGCCACCGCCCCCGTATTCAATGCATCGGCAGAGAAAGCATAGCCCGTGTCTGTCGGGCATACTACCACCTCGCCTTTCGCTATCAGCCGGGCGGCTCTTTCGATAATCCGGGAAGAAGGTTTATCCGCTTTAACCGTTTCCATTTTTCCTGCCATGGCACACCCCCAGTGGAACGTTGGGAAGCACGTTGAGATTCAGGTCAGCTATCTCTCCTCGTCTGATTCTGGCATAACCCGCGGCGGCTATCATCGCTGCATTGTCCGTGCAGAGGGAGAGTTCGGGGAAGAACACCGAGATACCCCTCTGCTGGCAGCTTTCCAGGAAGACCTCTCGCAGCCGCCGGTTGGCGGAAACGCCCCCGGTAACGCTGATTGCCGCCACTTTTCGCTGCAAGGCGGCTTTCAAGCTCTTCGCCACCAGAACATCGACCACCGCTTCCTGAAAGCTGGCGGCAATGTCCGCCAGAGGTAATGTCTGGTTACTGGTAACCTTTTCTTTGAAAGCATTTATGATGGACGTTTTCAGCCCGCTGAAACTGAAGTCCAGGTTATCTCTCTTCAAAAGAGGCCTGGGAAAACCAAAAGCTTTCCTGTCACCTCCCGTGGAGAGTTTATCAATCACCGGGCCTCCCGGGAAGCCGAGGTCGAGAAATTTGGCGATTTTATCGAAAGCCTCCCCGGCAGCATCGTCAAGGGTGCTGCCAAGCAGCTCGTACTGGCAATGGTCACGAACATAAACCAGCATGGTATGCCCGCCAGAAACGGTCAGGCAAACGTGAGGCATGGGTATCTGAGGGTTGCTGAGCAGGTTGGCAAAAATATGCCCCTCAATGTGGTGTACCCCGCTCAGGGGCACCTGCAGGGAATAGCTGAGCGACTTTGCGGCGGCTGCGCCGACCAGCAGACAGCCGATAAGGCCCTGCTTTGCCGTAACCGCAATGGCTTCAACGTCAGCCAGCGTCTTACCGGCAGAGGTAACCGCCTCGTTGATAACGTAGCCGATGAGCTCCGTATGCCTGCGGGCGGCAACTTCCGGGACGACGCCGCCATATTTGCGGAGCAAATCGAGCTGGTTGGCAATCACGTTGGAAAGCAGGACCTTGCCATCGGCAACCAGAGCTGAAGAAGTCTCGTCACATGAAGTCTCAATTCCCAGTACCAGCATCATTCCAATCCTTTTTGCTTGCTGGCATATCTACTGACAAAAGCCCTGGCGGTTGATTCCTTGAGGTACAGCGGGGACAGGGAAAGAGCATCGTCCTTGTCCCCTCCCGCCAGGCGGTTCAGTGCCAGCCGGGCAATCGCAGACCCTCTGGCAACACCTTCCCGTACTTCAATGCCGTTTGAAGCTGCTGCAGCCCGGTCAGACAACCTCCGGCATAGCCCGGATTCAGAGGTGACAAAGACGGCCGGTTCACTGGTCAGTTCCAGCAAGCCCGATAAACTGCCGGTGTAATACTCGCTCTCCCGGGTGATGCCACCGCCTTTTCTCCGGTAGAGCGCCGCGTAGACCGCATCTCTGGCGCCGGTGCTGATGACGGGGCAGATTGGCTCCGGGGTATCCCCGGCATCACAGGCAAGTGCCTCCAGAGTGGGCACGCCGGATATGGGCTTGCCGGTGCTGTAAGCCAGAATTTTGCCCACCGTTACGCCCACCCTGATACCCGTCCATGAGCCTGGTCCCAGCCCGACCCCCAGCCCGTCGATATCCTTCAGGGTGAGGCCGGATTCCTTCAGGGCAAAATCGATATTAGCTACTATTTTCTCCAGGGAATCGCCCCTGGCTTCAAAGATGAAGTCAGCTAACACCTGATTGCCATCAATCACCCCGATGGCGTTGGCATATCCCGACGTGTCCATACCCAGAACTCTCATCAACCGCTCAACTCTTCAAGCAAACTATCAAACCGGTTTCCGAAACCGGTCAGGAAGATGCGGCGGTGCCGGGCGGAGAGCACCTCAAACTGCACCTGCAGATAGTCATCGGGCAAAAGCGGCGAAACTTTCTCCGCCCACTCCACCGCTATCACCCCGCAATCGGCTTTATTCAGGTAATCCAGCATCCCGATTTCAAACACCTCGTCCATGGTGTTGAGCCGGTATAAATCTATGTGGAAGACCGGAAGGCGTCCCGGATATTCATTGACAAAGGCAAACGTCGGACTGTTAACGTATTTTCCCGGCACCCCCAGCCCGGCGCAAACGCCCTTTGTGAACAGCGTTTTGCCACAGCCGAGTTCTCCGGTCAAAGCAAGGACGCTTCCCGCTGAAAGCTTCTCTCCCAATCGCCTGCCGAAATTAAAGGTAACGGAGGGACCTTTGCTCAAAAAAGAATATCGGTGCATCGAGATTCTGCCACGCCTTTAGATTTAATGGTAAAATTTCTCGCTCTGGAGCAAACTACGCCGTTTTGACCGCAATAAAATCCTCTTGACGGTAGTATAGCATAATGGTAATCTGTGTTCTATAAACATGGCTAAAGAAAAATCAAAACAAACCCCAGGCGAAAGTCGCCGGGTGGCTACCACCGGCGATATCGAGGTCTCCACCTATCTGGAAATCGCCAAAGAAATCGCCGGGCAGCCGGTAACCCCGAAAGAGGTTATGCCTGAGGCCGAGCGAGAATCCATAATTGTCATCGACCTCGGTTCTCAGTACAGCATGCTGATTGCCCGCCGGGTGCGCGAATGCCAGGTATACGGTGAGCTTGTTTCGCACGATACTCCCTGGGAAAAGATAGCCCCGCTCAATCCCAAAGGCTTCATCCTCTCCGGGAGCCCGGCCAGTGCTTACCAGGAGGATGCACCCCTGGCTCCAGCCTACGTTTACGAAAGCCATTTGCCGGTGCTGGGCATCTGCTACGGGATGCAGGTCATTACCAGGCAACTGGGTGGACGTGTTATCCCGGAAACGAAGCGGGAATACGGACATGCCATATTACACCAGAGCGACCCGGAGTCACCTTTATTTGCCGATGTCCCGTCATCCACTCCGGTCTGGATGAGCCACGGCGACAGGATTGGAGAGATGCCGCCGGGCTTTACCGCTCTGGCTCACACGGAAAACTCACCGGTTGCGGTGATGGGCAACGGGGAGGGAATATTCGGTCTCCAGTTCCACCCCGAGGTGGCCCACACCCCCGAAGGAAAGACCATACTGAAGAATTTTATCTACCGGGTGTGCGGCTGCCGGGGCAACTGGACAATGGGCAACTTCATCAATGAAAGCATCGCCAGAATCAGAGAGCAGGTGGAAGGCGGCAAGATTATCTGCGCCCTCTCCGGCGGGGTTGATTCCGCGGTGGTCGCTACCCTTATCCACCGGGCGGTGGGCAACCAGCTTACCTGCATCTACGTGAATAACGGGCTGCTACGCCGCGAGGAAGTGGAGAGGACCTTCAACGTTTTCCGCCTCAACCTGGGGATGAACATCATCTACGTTGACGCCAGTGACCGGTTTCTTGACCGCTTGAAAGGGATAACCGACCCGGAAATGAAGCGCAAAGCCATCGGGGATGAGTTTATCCAGGTGTTTGAAGAAGAAGCCAGCAAAGCGGGCAAGGTTGATTTCCTGGCACAGGGGACCCTTTACCCCGATGTCATCGAGAGCGTGTCCTCGGTCAGCTCCGTTTCCTCCAAGATAAAAACGCACCACAATGTTGGCGGTCTGCCCGCCAAAATGATGCTTCACCTGCTGGAGCCATTACGCTATCTCTTCAAGGATGAGGTGCGCCAGGTGGGGCTGGAACTTGGCCTTCCCGAGGAAATGGTCTGGCGGCAGCCTTTCCCCGGTCCGGGTCTGGCAATCCGCGTTATCGGTGAAGTAACTGGGGAAAAGCTGGAAATACTGCGCAGCGCCGACTTTATCCTGATGAACGAGATTAAAAAGGCGAAGCTATACCGCCAGCTATGGCAGAGCTTTGCCATCCTGACCGACGTCAGGAGCGTTGGCGTGATGGGTGACTTCCGGACCTATGGCTACCTGCTTGCCATCCGTGCCGTAACCAGCGAGGATGCCATGACCGCCGACTGGGCAAGACTCCCCTACGAGGTTCTGGCACGGATTTCCAACCGCATCGTCAATGAAGTCCCCGAGGTAAATCGGGTCGTTTACGATATAACCTCCAAACCTCCCTCAACCATAGAGTGGGAGTAAGCAGTCGCAAACATATCGAGAGGTGAGGCAGATAAAGATACTGGTCATCGGCAGCGGGGCCAGAGAACATACCATCGTCTGGAAGCTGGCTCAAAGTCCAAAGGTCAAGGAAATCTATGCCGCTCCGGGCAATGCCGGCACGGCGCAGATAGCCCGTAATTTCGATATCAAGCCCACGGATATAGAGTCGCTGTCCAGAGCAGCCCGGGAAAACGGGGTCGACCTTACCGTGGTCGGTCCCGAAGCACCGCTGGCGGCGGGCATTGTCGACCAGTTTTCGGCCAGGGGTATGCCGGTTTTCGGCGCCAGCAGAGCCGCCACTGAAATAGAGTCGAGCAAGGTATTTGCCAAGGAGTTGATGCAAAAGTATCACATTCCCTGCGCACAAAGCGCCAGTTTTTCCGATTACACCCAGGCAAAGGAATACGCCCGGAAACAGACGCCGCCGATTGTCATCAAGGCTGACGGGCTGGCTGCCGGTAAAGGGGTAATCATCGCCGATTCGGTTTCACAGGCTCTGGACGTGCTGGACAAATTCATGGAGAAGAAGGTGCTGGGAGCAGCCGGCAGCAATGTAGTCATCGAAGAGTGCCTGTCGGGAAAAGAAATGAGCGCCTTTGCCTTCACCGATGCGCACACCGTGGTGCCGGCGGCGCCCGCCTGTGATTATAAACGGATATTTGACGGCAACCGGGGGCCCAATACCGGCGGTATGGGCAGCTACAGTCCGCCGGAATTCTTCACCACGGCGCTTGACAAAACCATCAGCGAAAGCATCATGGAACCGGCGGTAAAAGCCATGCATGCTGAAGGAAGACCCTATAAGGGCGTCCTTTACGGCGGTCTGATGATTACCAATTCCGGCCCAAAGGTGTTAGAATTTAATGCTCGGTTCGGTGACCCGGAAACCCAGGTTATTCTGCCCCGGCTGAAAACCGACCTGGTTGACATCATGCTGGCTGTGGTCAACGATGAACTCGGCCAGCTAAGCATGGAGTGGAGTGAAGACGCCTGTGTCGGCGTGGTCATGGCGTCCGCTGGCTACCCGGGAAGCTATAAGACGGGATTTCCCATCTCGGGGCTGGATGAGCTGGACGATGATATTCTGGTGTTTCACGCCGGAACCGGAGCGGGGCCAGCGCCGGGGAGGGCGGTCACCAGCGGCGGGAGAGTGCTAACAGTGGCTGCCACCGGGAAGACCATGACTGAGGCAAGACAGAAGGTTTATGCCAATATTTCCAGAATCCGTTTTGAGGAATGCTATTACCGCAGAGATATTGCCCTGATGTAGAATAATACAGTAATAAGGAGTGAATGCCATGCCACTGGTCGCCGTCGTTATGGGTTCCAAATCGGACGCGGAAGCGATGCAGCCGACGCTTGATATATTGAGCCGGCTTGGCGTTGATTATGAGGTCAACGTGATTTCGGCTCACCGCACTCCGGAAAAAGCCAGGCAGTACGGGCTTTCCGCCCGGGAGCGCGGGATTGAGGTCATAATCGCCGGTGCGGGAGGAGCAGCGCATTTACCCGGAGTTCTGGCAAGCTGGACGGTACTGCCCGTAATCGGCGTGCCTCTGCCCACCAGCGACCTTAGGGGAATTGACGCCCTTTATGCCATCGTCCAGATGCCCGCCGGAATACCGGTAGCCAGCGTGGCTATAGGCAGCGCAGGAGCAAAAAACGCCGCTTACCTGGCGGCGGAGATTCTGGGCATAAAGTATGACAAAATTCGTCAGGAATACGAAAAATACCGAAAAGAATTACAAGGAGCTGGCAGATGATTAAGCGCTATTCCCGGCCCCAGATGGAAAGGGTGTGGGCAGATGAAAATAAGTTTAACAAGTGGCTTGAGGTGGAGATAGCCGTCTGCGATGCCTGGGCCGAGATAGGCGTTGTCCCCCGCGAGGCCATCCCCAAGATAAAGCTGGCCCGGTGCAATATGAAGCGCATGGATGAAATTCTCAAAGAGACGCACCATGATATGACCGCTTTTCTCGGCTCGGTAGCCGAAAGCCTGGGTGAAGAATCGCGCTTCATCCACCTTGGACTAACCTCCTCGGATGTTATGGATACCGCACTCAGCCTGCAGATGCTTGAAGCTGCCGATATCCTGATTCAGGATATCAAAGAGCTCATCGAATCTCTGGCTCAGAAAGCAATGGAACACAAGTATACCCCGATGATAGGACGGACTCACGGCGTTCACGCCGAGCCAGTTACCTTCGGACTGAAGCTCGCCATCTGGGTCGAGGAAATGAGGCGCAACCTGCAGAGAATCGGCGATGCCAGAAGGGTAATAACAGTGGGCAAGATTTCCGGGGCTGTCGGCACCTACGCCACAGTCCCTCCGGAGGTCGAACAGAAAGCCTGCCACAAACTCGGGCTGGCGCCGGCCCCGG
>CAZRBS010000057.1:0-9680 GCA_964598405.1 uncultured Dehalococcoidaceae bacterium | reverse complement strand
GTGCACCATTCTGAGGCGGTTGCATAAGCCCTCATGTCCAGACCTCTGAGATTATTCCCCCGTGGGCTTCAACGATTCGTCTGACTATGGACAGCCCGAGGCCGGTACCGGTTTTCTCCCCCTCCTCACCCCGGTAAAAGTCGTTAAATATCTTGGGCAGGTCTTCCGCGGTAATGCCCACCCCGGTATCCAAGACCTCCACCTGAACATGCTTTTCCCGCTCGGCAATCCTCAACTTTATCTCACCTTTTTCCGGGGTGAACTTGATGGCATTGGTCAACAGATTGACGATTACCTGTTGCAGGCGCGTACTGGAGGCATGGATCTTGGGCAGCGACCGCGGTATCTCCAGATGCAAGCTTATTTTCTTTTCCCGGGCTGATGCACGTACGCTCTCGACGGACTCCCTGACCAGCTTCGGCAGAGACACCTCCTCCATCTCCCCGATAATCTGCCCCGCCTCAATCCGGGATATATCGAGGAGATCGCTGATCAAGCCTAAAAGCTCGGTGACCCTTTTGCTGCTTCTCTCTATCATATGCTTCGGCCTATCAGCCAGCTCCCCGACAAAGCCGCCAAGCATCAATTGAAGATAACTCTGGACAGCAGATAGCGGCGCCTTCAAATCATGAGACGCTATTGCCAGAAAACGGAGTAAATGTTTCCTGCCCTCTTCTAACTTGGCCAGTTCTTTATTTGCCTCCTCAAGCTCCTTCGTTTTCCGCCTGAGCCCTGACTCCTCCAGGGCTACTATCTCGTGCTGCTTCCTCCTCAGCTCTCCGGCAATATGGGTCACCATGTAAGCCGAGGCATAGAGGCAGGAAACCAGCGCCACCAGAATGCCCAGAATATACGTTCCCTGTTTATACAGGCTGGGCGAAGCAAACCCCTCAAGATGAACATGAGGAATCGCTCCACTATACTCAAGTCCCACCAGCAAGAGAACAAGGACAATCGCCGCAGTAGCCACAGCATAGGTGACCCGGGAATGAAGCAGTATCCCCGCTATGATGACATGAAAAACGAGATAAAAAATGAAGGGATTCTCTATTCCACCGGTATAATGGAGGAGTGCCGTAAACACGACCAGATCAATGGCAATATGGACATCACCGATGGCTCTGGCCTTATCGATTAACGGTGAAGTTGGTTTCGGTATCAGAAGCAGCCGCCTCAGCGGCATCGCCAGGCTCTGCGATAATGAGCCGACAGCCTCAGTTTTAAGGTTGCGCGCCTGGAAGTGAAACAGGAGGTTATAACAGACCATAAGGGCACAGATAACGTATACCGGCAGCAGAGAAAAACGGATATTGAAAGCCAGGGTAGCCAGCAAACTGGCGGCAAGGACGCCGGCGACCGCTATCCACCTCATGGCGACGAACATGCCAATTCTGGTGACTAACGCCGTTTCTTCCGGTGTGAGCTCGAGGCTACGTTCTTCGTCAGGCGGTAAGTGATTTAATCCGGTCGCCACAGATGATACCTCCGCCGTTCATTCCAGAACCTCCGGAGGCAGCGCACAATTACAGGCCGGCTGCGTCAAGTACGTCGGGGACTTTCTTTTCCCAGCCGATAGCCATAATGTGCACTCCCTGACAGAGAGATTTCATCTCATTAATCAGGCGGGCGGCAATTTCAATGCTCTTCTGGGCCTTATTTTCCGCTCCGTCCATCTCTTCGATAAGGTTATCCGGCACGTGTACTCCGGCAACATTCTTATTCATAAAACGGGCCATACCTGCCGATTTCAGTAGGACAATGCCGACCATCACCGGCACGTTGAGATGAGCAATCGTCTTCATGAATTTTTCAAATTTACCTGGCTCATAGACCGCCTGGGTCTGTATAAACTGGGCTCCCGCCTTTACCTTCTTTTCCAGCTTGATAATCTGGGGTTCCACGGGGTCAGATGCCGGGGAGACTACCGCCCCGAGGCAGAAGCGGGGGGCTCCGGCAAGCTCTTTTCCGGCGGAGTCTCTCCCCTGCTCCAGTCCTTTAGCGATGCTTATCAGGGAAACCGAATCCAGGTCAAAAACAGGCCTGGCCCGAGGATGATCACCAAGAGAAACATGGTCCCCGGTAAGACAGAGGACGTTCTCTATCCCCAGCACATAAGCGCTGAGCAGGTCGGACTGCAATGCGATGCGGTTGCGGTCCCGACAGGTCACCTGCAAAACGCTCTCCAGCTGCTTATCCTTGAGAAGACGGCAGGTAGCCAGGGAACCCAGCCTCATCGCCGAGCTTTGCTGGTCGGTGACATTGAGTGCGTCGACTCTGCCCCGCATCAATTCGGCATCAGCCATCATCTCCTGGATATCTACCCCTTTTGGCGGGCCGATTTCAGCGGTGACTACGAACTTACCCTTCTTCACTAACTCAGCGATGGTCATTTTGGCATAAAACCCCTATTTACTCATTGATTGCCAGATTTAGCTATTGGTGATATAGAAACAGGTCGGTATGTTCAGCCTCTCCGTCATAAGTAATCCGCTGCCAAAAAAAGAATTTATCCGGTGTGGAGAGTTTCCCGGGTTTCAAACAAAGATATCTTCGCCTTCCACCAGAAAGGTACGCTCAGACAGGACATACTTGAATAAGATACAGGGTAAGGTGAGAATTGTCAACTTCACTTCAGGCGCGCAGAACCCTTACCATGTCCCGAATCCTGCCCCCTCCTTTTTCGCACTGAAACCCAAATATTTCCGAAAAAGAGCGGATTAAACTGTCCGCTACGGGTTCGATTCCCACGGGGTGTCCCAGCAACTCCGCGAGTGAGGTCATCATCCTGCCATCCATCTGGCAGGGCCTTATATGCCCGAAGTGCCGCAGGTTGTTATCCACGTTCAGAGCAAAGCCATGCATGGTGACATGGCGGCTGACGCATATGCCTACTGAGCAGACCTTCCTGTCCCCAACCCACACGCCGGGATATTCTGGCATCCGGTGCCCCTGAACATCAAAAGCGCCCAATAAGCTGATAATTACCGCTTCCAGCTTCCAGATGTAATCACGGACGCCCAGACCGTTTTCTCTGAGGTCCAGAATCGGATAGCCCACGAGCTGCCCCGGACCATGAAAAGTGGTACCTCCTCCCCGGCTGGTATGAAAGACAGGGATACTTTCGTCAGCCAGCGCCGCCGGCGGGGCCAATATGTCTCCCTCTCCCCTGAACCGTCCGATGGTAATGACCGGTGGGTGCTGTAAGAGCAGCAAAACATCGGGAACGGCGGCTTCAGCCCTTGCCTGAACCAGTTTCTGCTGCAGCTTCAGGGCGAGTTCATACGGGACTACTCCCAGGTATTCGGCAACGCACGCCTTCCCGCCGGCCAAACGTATCCGCGGCATAGCCGCAGTCCTGCTCTCCATGCTCAACTTTTCCCGCTACCCATCCTCCAGCGCAATTCCGGATTCCTGGCTGCGCGGACCTCGTCCAGCCGCCTGACCGGGGTATTATGGGGGGCGGTTTGCACGACCTCTGGATTTTTCACCGCCTCTGCGGCGATTTCCTTCATCGCATCCACAAAATCGTCCAGCGTTTTCTTGCTTTCGGTCTCGGTAGGCTCAATCATAATCGCTTCTTCCACCACCAGCGGGAAATATACGGTCGGAGGATGAAAGCCGTAGTCAAGCAAGCGCTTGGCAATATCCAGAGTTTTGACGCCCTTCGCCTTCTGCCACTTCCCGGAAAATACCACCTCATGCATGCAGGTGCGGTCATAGGGCAGATAGTAACTTGACTTCAACTTCTCCTTAAGGTAGTTGGCGTTCAGGACGGCGCTCTCGCTGACCTTTTTCAGCCCTTCGGCACCGAGAGAGCGAATATAGGCATAGGCTTTAATCATCACCCCGAAGTTCCCGTAAGCCGCGCCCAGACTGCCTATCGATTGAGCCGGTGGCACCAGATTATATTTCCCCCCTTCTTTAACCGCCAGCGGCGAGGGCAGAAAGTCGGCCAGGGCCGATTTGACGCACACCGGCCCGGACCCCGGCCCACCACCCCCGTGGGGAGTGCTGAAGGTCTTGTGCAAATTCAACTGCACACAATCGAAGCCCAGGTCGCCGAACTTCACCTTTCCCAGCAGTGAATTAAGGTTGGCGCCGTCACCGCACAGTAGCCCTCCTCTCTCATGGACCAGCTTGCTTATGTCAGTTATCCCTGGGTCAAACAGTCCTAAAGTTGTCGGCAGGGTTAGAGTTAAAGCGGCAACCTCCTCGCTCATCAGCGATTCCAGGCTCTTCAAGTCCAGGTTTCCCTCCGCATCCGAAGGCACGCTGGTTACCTCAAACCCGCACATGGCTGCGGTAGCCGGATTGGTACCGTGGGCCGAGTCCGGCACCAGTATCATCTTCCGTTTTTTATCGTTTTGTGCCTGATGATATGCCCTGACCATCAACAGGCTGGCAAGCTCTCCCTGAGATCCTGCCATGGGGGTTAAACTGGAGGCGTCCATGCCGGTAACCTCGGCCAAGTATGCCTGCAGCTCGAACATGAGCCGCAGTGCCCCCTGGACAGAACTTACCGGCTGATAGGGGTGTACGGAGGCAAAACCCGGAAGCCCGGCCACCCCTTCGTGCCATTTGGGATTGTATTTCATCGTGCAGCTGCCCAGAGGGTAAAATCCCGTGTCCACACCGTAATTAAGCCGGCTCAGGGCGGTGAAATACCTGACAAGCTCGACCTCACTCACTTCGGGCAGGTCAAGCTCTGTTCGCAGCAGCCCTCCGGGGGGCAGTTCGGACGGAGATACATCCAGGGCAGGCAGGCTGCAACCCGCTTTCCCTGGCTGGCTGACGTCCGGCAGCAAGTAGTGTCGACCCATGGCTCAGTCCCTCCGCACCGTTCTCATGATTTCGGCCAGCCTATCTATCTCCTGCCTGGTATTTGCCTCGGTAACACAGAGCAACATGCAGTTGTCCATCATCTGGCTCAGGTCCAGGCCGCCGATAATCTTTTCCTGAAACAGCGCTTCGTTAATCTGGCGGGGAGATACCGGACAGCGCACCACAAATTCCTTGAAGAAAGGCTGCCGGAAAGCAAGGGAATATCCCTCAAGCGCCGCTATTTTCTCCGCCGCATAGTGCGCTTTATGATAACACAGTTCCGCCACCTGCCGGAGCCCTCTTTTGCCCATGGCGGCAAGATAGACCGCCGCCGCCAGCGCCACAAGGGCTTCGTTGGTGCAGATATTGGAGGTAGCCTTCTCCCTCCTGATATGCTGCTCGCGAGTTGCCACGGTAAGCACATATCCCGGCTGGCCGGCGGCATCCACGGTCCTGCCGACAATCCTGCCCGGCATCTGGCGCAGGAATTTCTGGCGGCAGGTAAAGATTCCCAGCCCCGGCCCGCCAAAGCTCACCCGGCTCCCCAGTGATTGCCCTTCAGCAACGGCGATGTCAGCCCCGTAGTCCCCCGGCGGCTTGAACACGCCCAGAGAAATGGGGTCAACAATAACAATAACCAGCACCCCGAGGGCATGGGCTCTCTCAACACACGCCTCCATATCCTCGAAATAGCCAAAGAAGCCGGGCTGCTGCACGATTAAACAGGCATACTCCGGGGACAAATCCTTCAGCTCCGAACCAGCTTTCTCCAGAAAGACATCGCGGCCGCCGGTATAGGTATCCAGCACCTGGCGATATCTGGGGTTCACCGTGGGCAGCACGGCTATCCTGCTTCTCCCGGTAATCCGGCGCGCCATAAGAGCGGCTTCCGCCGCCGCCGTGCTCCCGTCATACATACCGGCATTGCTTACCTCCATCCCGGTAAGCTGGCAGACCAGCGACTGGTACTCGTAGATAGCCTGCAGGGTTCCCTGGCTGACTTCAGCCTGATAAGGGGTATACGCCGTATAAAACTCGCTGCGTCCGGTAATGTGGCCGACCACGCCGGGGACGAAATGTCTGTAGAAGCCAGCCCCCAGAAAACAGGCATAATCGTCAAAATTCGCATTGCGGGCTGACAGACGGCTAAGCTCGCTTTCCAGCTCCAGCTCGGAAAGAGGGGGCGGCAGCCTGAACCGGGCGTTGCGAAATTCCACAGGCACGTTTTGAAACAGTTCGTCCGCTGAACCGACCCCTACTTCCCGTAACATATCATCGCGGTCGGCGTCCGTACTGGGTAAATAAGGAAACCACATCTGGCTCACTCCTCGAAAATGTCTCAAACTCCTCAGCTCAGCCCGGCGGCAAACCTGTCATATTCATCGCTGCTCATCAGGGTATCGACCTCCGAAGGCTGGCGCAATTCAAGTCTGACCAGCCAGCCGGCCCCGTAAGGGTCTTTGTTCACCAGACCGGGCTCGTCTCGGACAGCCTGATTGACCTCCAGCACCTTCCCGCTGGCCGGTGAAAAAATGTCCGAAACAGCTTTCACCGCTTCCACTTCGCCCATCTTCTGGAACTGCGCCACTTGAGTGCCCGGAGAGGGCAGGTCAAAGTAAACTATGTCCCCCAGCTGCGACTGCGCATAATCGGTGAGCCCTACCTTTCCTTTGTCCTCACCGGCAGTGCAGACCCATTCGTGTTCCTGACTGTACTTATAATCCTTTGCGCCCATTATCAAGTCTCCTCTGTAAAGTGAATTATCACGGGCCCCAAACAAAAAGGGGCTAACCGGTTTCAAACTTCGATTAGCCCCTCTGTCCTCTTACCTGAGAGATTGCCCGCTTTCCTTTTACGAGCTGCCCCTTCGGTGACCTCACGGAGAGGTCTCTCCAGAGGTTCTGCCGCGGCAGTCCTTTTGCCTGAGAGTTTCGAGGTATATCGCTTCTTACTGCGCCTCTTTCCCCTTCGGCTCCCTTTCACCGGGTATCTCCCACCGCTGCGAGACGCAGTGTAGCACTTCCCGCCACCGCTGTCAAGCCCGCGCAGCCAGAATCCGCCGCCGGCTTCTGGACGAAATCACATTACAGCCATTGCACACCGGCAGCAAAAAATCCTATAATCTCATATAACGGATTTTTACTCACCCGTTCCGGGTAAGAAGAAAGGAACCTTTTTCCAATGTCAGGTGAGCACCCAAGCGGACTGAAGAAACGGAGTTCACAGCGGGCAACTCTGGTATCGGACGTGGGCTTCGGCAAATTCCTGAACCTTCTCCACTCAATTTCGGCGGAAAACGTCATTTCACTGGGGGTCGGCGAGCCCGATTTTACCACCCCGTGGCATATCTGTGAAGCCGCCGTAGAGGCTTTGAAAAAAGGCTGCACCGGCTACACGCCGAGCAACGGCTTCCCGGCGCTGCTCCAGGCTGTATCACGGCACCTGGAAGACCGCTACGGTATCCGGTATGACCCCGATTCCGAGATAATCATAACCGTCGGGTCGAGCCAGGCAATGGACCTGGCTTTCCGGGCAACCCTGGACCCCGGCGATGAAGTAATTATGCCCGACCCGCACTACGTTTGCTACCCGTCATGTATCAGCCTGTCTGGCGGCACGCCCATCCGGGTTCCGCTGCATTCCGAGAGCGACTTCAAGCTGAAAGCCGGAGAGCTTGAAGCCCGCATTACCCCGAAAACCAGGGTAATCCTGATTGGCTACCCGGCCAACCCCACCGGAACCGAGATGAGCCGGGAAGAACTGAGCGAAATCGCCGGGGTAGTGAAAAAACACGACCTCCTGGTCATCTCGGACGAGATTTACAGTAGACTGACCTACGGGGTGACCCATACCTGCTTCTCCAGTCTCCCCGGAATGAAAGAGCGCACCATTCTCCTGGATGGTTTTTCCAAGGCCTATGCCATGACCGGCTGGCGCCTGGGTTATGCCGCCGGGCCCGCTGACCTCATCGCCGTCATGAGCAAAATACACCAGCATACCATGCTCAGCCCGCCCAGCACGGCTCAAATGGCAGCCCTGGAAGCACTGAAAGACGGCGAGACCGATGCCAGGAACATGGTGGCCGAATATGACCGGCGCCGGAAGGTAATCGTTCCGGGACTCAACCGGATAGGGCTTACCTGCCACGAACCGAAAGGCGCCTTTTACGCCTTCCCTTCGGTCCGGGCTACCGGAATGACTTCAGAGGCGTTTACCGAAAAGCTCCTTCTGGAAGAAAAGGTAGTGGTTATGCCGGGCAACCTGTTCGGGCACCAGGGAGAGGGGTTTATACGCTGCTGCTACGCGGCATCCATGCCCGACATTGAAGAGGCTTTGAAAAGGATGTCGCGCTTTGTCAAGCGCCACGCCACACAGGGTTAAATGAGGCTAAAACAGCCCTGACTTCACCGAAGGAGGAACAACTCCAAAGATGGTTGAGCAAAAGGCTCACCCCGAAGAGTTAATCAAGGAACTGGAGCAAATTGCCCGGCAGCTCCGGATGACAGCCGTCGAGATGGTCCACCGCAGAGGTTCGGGGCACCCGGGCGGCTCCCTCTCTTCCGCCGATATCGTCGCTGCCCTTTTTTTCCACCACCTTCGCCTTGACCCCACCCAACCCGACCGGGAGAACAGGGACCGGTTCCTGTTGAGCAAGGGACATGCCTGCTCAATCCTTTATCCGGCGCTGGCAAAGCTGGAGTATTTCCCCGTTGCAGAACTGGCAACATGGGGACACATCGGGTGCCATCTGCAGGGACACCCCGACCGACTGAAAACCCCCGGGGTGGAAATGACCACCGGCTGCCTGGGACATGGCATAAATATCGGCGCCGGTCTGTGCCTGGCCGGTCAACTGAAAGGGCTTGATTACCATACCTACGTTCTGGTTGGAGACGGTGAGTGCCAGTCCGGCATTCTCTGGGAAGGGGCTATGCTGGCGGGAAAGTACAAACTGGCGAAATTAACCGCCATTGTTGACTACAACAAAGTCCAGCTTGACGGCAGGACAGACGAGATTATGTCGCTGGAGCCGATGAAAGAGAAATGGGAAGCTTTCAAGTGGGCTACCCTAGAGATTGATGGTCATAATATGAGGGAAATAGTGGATTCGCTGGACCGAGCCGGTGAAATTGGCGATAGGCCCACCGTTATCATCGCTCACACCTTGAAGGGAAAAGGCGTCTCATTCATGGAGGGAAAGGCGGGGTGGCACGGCAGAACCCCAGGGGATGATGAATTCAAACAGGCCATGGCGGAGCTGCGCAGAAATGGCTGAGAAAGACCTGACCCGCAGAGCATATGGCGAAGCGCTGGCGGAATACGGTGCCACTGACCCCGGCGTGGTCGTCCTGGTAGCCGACGTTTCATCCTCGGTTATGACTACCTTCTTTGCCCAGAAGTTCCCGGAGCGGTTCTTCAACGTAGGAGTTGCCGAAGCGGGAATGGTGGATACCGCCGTCGGTCTGGCTCTGGGAGGGATGACCCCTTTCGTAAACACCTTTGCCGGACTTCTCCTGAGAGCAACGGAGCAAATCAGGACCTGCGTGGCCTATGCCCGGACCAACGTCAAGCTAATCGGAGGTTTCGCCGGGCTTTCCGATTTTAAGGACGGGCCGACCCATCATTCCATAATCGACATCGCCGTAATGCGCGCCATGCCGAACATGGTCGTGCTGGTCCCGTCAGACAGCGTTGAAGCCGTGAAAATGGTCCCCCTGATTGCCCGATATCAGGGGCCGGTATACATGAGGCTCAGCCGGGCTGAGATGCCGGTAATCTTCGATGAGGGCCACAGGGTTGAAATCGGAAAGGGAACGGTGGTGCGCGACGGCAGAGATGCAACCATAATTGCCAACGGC
>CAZRBS010000056.1:0-9753 GCA_964598405.1 uncultured Dehalococcoidaceae bacterium | reverse complement strand
ACCGTGGAGTTTACCCTCGATGATTGGAAGGTAGTGGTATCTCATCCGGTAGTGGCCCCGGAAAATATCAAGTATGAAGTTACCGTTAGAAATACTGACTCCTGCTGGTACTGGCGCGGTATAGTTGAACCCGACGGTCACGTTAGCGAACTGGTTCCTTTTCAACAGATTACTCAGGATAAGAGTCGTCAAATTGCTGAAGAATTCATGAAAAACAGCCCGACCTTCATCTTTGACGGCATAGAGAACAGCCTGGAGCTGGTGGAGACGCTGTACCCGGATATCGAGAATGCGTGGCAGTTTGTCTTCCAGTTTGAAAGCCGCCACGCGGGTTATGGCGACCGCACGGGAGAAATGCTGGCCCAGGTAATCACTCCACATGAGGCTATCATCACCGTCGAACAGGGTGAAATCAGGTCCGCAATCATGGATGGGAAGTGGGACATGATTAACCAGCGAATGCTCGAGGGTATGGAGATAGCCCTGGCGCCGATACATGAGGTAGAGGTCAGTATTATGGAATCGTACCCCGTGCAGGTCGGCGTTTATATCAAGGGCGGACTAAGAGACGGCTGCACCAGCTTCCACGATGCGATAGTAACCCGGGAAGGCAACACTGTAAACATCGAGGTTACAACACAGCGTCCCAGGGATGCGATATGCAGCCAGGTGTACAGCTTTTTCGAGGAGAACTTGAATCTCGGCAGCGGCTTCACCGCAGGCACCACTTACACCCTGAAGGTGAACGACTATACTACAACTCTGGAAATACCGCAATAGGCGGCATTTACTCAAACGCCAGGAGTTCGGGGAAAGTCTTCCAAGGCCCGCGTTACTGAACTTGAACGAGCATATTTAGTACACCAGGGCAAAAGGGGAAGTTCTGTCCACGGTCACGCCAGCTCATCTTCGTATACGCCTGGCCTTGCCTTCGCTCTTCTTGAAGGGAGCGGGAAGAAGATTACTCCACCTTCTTCACCCACGCCTCTTCTGCCTGCAGGGCACGTATGGCGCGCGGTTGAACTTTCCGGTACACCTTTTCCGGAGATAGAACTTCACCTTCTACTTCAAGAAGCCGGGCTAAAGGGATACCAAACAGCTGCTCGTTCTCTTCCAGATAGGGTCTAATGGCTGCCCAGTCGCGCTCGGTTATCTCGGCGAATTCACCGCCGTTCAGCTGTTCTGAAGATACCTTCTTATGCGGGTCCCGGATGTAAATCGCGCCACCCGAGGCCAGTGAGAAGAGATTGCCACCGGAATAAGGGGCTTCCAGTTCTATTATCTGGCCGTCGTCATCGAAAGCAATCCCGTTCAGTATGACGAAACCCCCGCCGTTCAGCGGGTCGCCAGCCATAAATGATTCCGCAAGGTAGTCAAGGCAGGTGCCATTGATTACCACACGCGGCCTGCCGACGGCATTAATCATCGGGCGGCCGGCGGCATTCCCGAGCACAAACGCCCTGCCCCCTTTGGCGGCATACATGAAAGTCTGGCCGACGTCGCCATAGACGACGAGTTTGCCGTCCTTCATAATCTGTGCAAGCTGATCCTGACCGCTGCCGTGAACGACCACCTCCGCTCCACCAATGCCGGAGGCGAGGTAGTCCCCGGAGCAGCCGTAGACATCAATCCGGACGCCGCAGGAATTCGGCCCGAGGCCGTTACCGATAAACCGGTGTCCCCGGGCATGGGTGACAATCATCCTGGAAAAGCCCTGCTGAAACAAGCGCACTATCTCCAGGGCAAGAGAACGTTCCCCCTCCGGCGCGAAGGAACGGGCATCAATGATTACCGTCTGATTTTTATCTTTGGGAACAGGCAATGATTCCCCGGCGCGGAGGAAGACATAGCCGCCGGAAGGAGACTGTCGAACGGAGTCAAAGATAGCCGCCAGGCTCCGGTCAAAAAGCGAAAGCAAACTGCTGCGGCGCATTTTACCCGTCGGGTACCTGCGGTCCATGAGAAGGGTCAGGGTCTCAATAGCCCGCTTCCGTCCATCGTCGGTAGAGGCGGAACGTTCCAGCTCGGAGAGAAGGGAAAGCACCTCTTCGTAGCCCCACTGCTGAAGTTGCCTCTCCACCTGACGGAATATTTCCACGCCAGGCGCATCAGAAACCACCAACGGATTATGCGGACGGTGAGCGGTTCCCGCCGGTTTCTCGCACTGATAAGGTTGTTTGCCTTCACCGGTGGTAATCTGCCGCCCGAATTTATCCGTGCAACTAAACGCGTTTTTATCTCCGTCGGGCTGTACGGTAAAGACGAAGGCACCGCCATCGGTATGGCTGCCGCCGCGCGCGTTCCAGTAGCGGTCAGCACGGTCCCAGAACCGGGAGTCTTCCGCCGCCAGGCTCTGCAAAGCAGCGTCAATGGCCTGCTTTTCCGAAGCGGCGAAGCCGATAGAAGCCTGGCCCTGCTGCAGGGCGAAGACCTGGGGACGCAACATGCTGGTATCGGTGATACCAATCAGGCGATAGGCGGGCTCGGGCTGGGCGGACTGGGCAATCAGGAAGAACCAGGGGCCGTCCGGCGAGCTGTGCATGTGCACCGATTGCAGCATGTGGTACAGGTGCTGCTTCTCCCCGGGAAGCAAGGTAAAGTCCCGCTCCGTCGTGGGGGCAAGGGACTCAATAACGTACTCCAGCGGGTAATGATAGAGCCGGTGCAGGAGGTCAAAGACCAGCACCGAGACCTCGGTATCGGTCAAGAAGAGCGGGTGAATATTCCGCTGCGCCAGATATTCACAAATCGAAGCATAGTTAGCAAAGTCGCCGTTATGCACCAGAGCCTCATGCAGGCCGACAAAGGGGTGCGCTCCCCCGGGGTGCCAGACCCTCCCCTTGGTTGGATAACGATGGTGCCCAATCCAGACATGCGCCTGCATGTCCTCAAGACGATAATAACGAACGACGTCATCGCCATAGCCCACCATCTTAAACACCATCATATTTTTGCCATGCGAGAGGACAAAAGCCCGGTTCTCGCCGGTGGAGGAATAGAACTCGCGGTTCAGGCGGTAGGTGTTCTGGTAGACAATCTCATCTTCCAGGCTCTGCGGCCGGGGTGCTTTCCCTCCAGCAGCACCAAAGTCGCCCTTTTCCATAAACTCATTTAATACGCCGGGCTTTACCCGCACGAAATACGAGCAGACCTCCGGCGGCTGAATGTCAAGGCTTTTCAGTGACCGAAAATCATCAATCCTGGGAGCCTCCCGGACATGGTCAATTTCGAAAACGGGTTCTATGTGCTTGTGCTCAACCTCTCCGCGGCACGATGGCTCGAGGTAGGCGATATTAAGGAGGTAATCCCTTTCCAATACTTTCCGGCTGACCCCCATCTCCTCAGGGACCAGCCCCACCGCCGCAATGCCTCCGCCTTTGCCATTACCCCGATTCCGCATCTGTATCAGGGACTGCAGTAAATGACGCGCGGCAATCTTCTCGCTACAGGCAATGCCGATAACGCCGCAGCCGCCCTCAGCCTCAGCCTTACGGACCGAGCCCGCCCCATTGGCATCGGGCAGGGTTGCCTTCCTGGAGGTGATTATTTTATGAACAAACTCCTGACTCGCCATAAGCTACCGTTTTTCTTTCCCTCTATAGACCAGCAAATCAGTCCTCCCCCGCAGTTCACGGATGCTGCTCAGTCCCAGGCGGCGCAATATATCACGCAGCTGCCACTGGATTGCCCTGTAGAGATTGCTCAGTCGCTCGGCACCCCACTGAGGGTCAATGAGCAGGGAAAGAGCCTCGTCGGTGGTGGTTATGCCGTAGGTACAGCCCCTGCCGCGCTCGCAGTTGGCACAGCGGGTACAGCCCACGGCTACCAGCTCCGTGGTGCCCAGGATGCAGCCATCCGCCCCCAGACAAACTGCCTTGGCAATATCATAGGCAGTGCGGATGCCGCCGCTCGCCAGAACAACCAGTTCGTCGCGAATCCCCTCCCGGGACAGGTAACGGTGGACTTTGGGGATGGCAAATTCAACGGGCATGGCGATATTCTTCTTCGCAATCTCCGGCGCTGCCCCGGTACCGCCATAACCGCCGTCAATCTGAAGTATATGGGCACCGGCGTAATAGCTCCCGACCGCCACCATATCAACATCGGTGGGAGTGGAAACCTTAACGCTGACCAGGGCTCCGGGGTTAATCGTCTTGACCCAGTCCACGTGCTTTTTGTGGTCTTCCACGGAGTAAACGGAGTGAAAAGGAAACGGGGAAAAAAGGCTCACCCAGGGGACGGACTCCCGCATCTTCGCCACCGCCGCCGTCGCCTTGTCTCCGAGCAGATGACCGCCCAGACCGGGCTTGGCACCCTGAGCATATTTAAATTCCACAATTCGGGCATGCTGAATCGTCTCTTCGCGCACGCCGAACATACCGGTAGCAATCTGGGTTATCACGTGGTCCTTATACGGCACCAGCAGTTCCGGATAGCCCCCCTCGCCGGTACAGGTGAAGGTGTTCCATTCCTTAGCCGCTTTGGCTCTGGCCACCATTACCTGCTCGCTGATGGAGCCAAAGGACATTCCTCCTCCGTAGAAGGGAATGGGAATTTCTATCTGCAGGTCATATGGTCTTCTGTTGAGCGGTATTGACGTATCAATGGTCGCGTCATCAGCCAGCCACCGGCTTTCAGGGAGGAATTTAAAGTCCAGAACATCAAATCCTCCCCCGGAAGCTCCCACGCGATACTCCAGACCGTTGGTTGGAGGCATGCCGGTCTCAGCCTGTACCCTGGTGGCAAGAATTAGGTCCGCCGTCCAGCGGGGGTCTCCCAGAGCCGGCATCTTGCCATATTTCATCTCCGAGGAAAGGTGAAAGCCGAGGCGCAGGTACCTAGTGTGTTTCTCCGTAATAAGCTGCTGAGTTGTTTTCTTATTTTTCCCCATAGCCGCTAATCCCCTGAAATGCCTCCCGCTCCAGGTCCTTCTGGAACATGGTCCTTCCCACCTCGCCGCGGAGGCGGCGCACCTCTCTGAGACCCATGGCTCCCAGCACTTCAAGCATCTGGTCACGCCAGGAAGCGAGCAGGTTCTCCAGCCGCTGCACGCCCCACTCCACATCCAGCTTCTTCGGAAGCTGGAACTGGCTCGTCTCCAGGTCAATACAGTCTCCAACAAGCCGCGCCTGCAGAGCCACCAGCAAGGCTGTGTCCAGGGTCACCGCATCCAGCCCGCAGATGATAGCCTTGGGCACATGCTCGGCAGCGATAATACCGCCACCCCCCAGCAGGGTTACCTCATCCCGGCACCCGGCCGCCACAAAAGCCTGGTGAGCCTGGCGGATAAGCTCCAGCACGAACTCGCCGTCGGCGCCGCGTCCGTGGTAATTGGCGACCAGATGAAACACCCGGACGCCTGAGTCCACATAGCGAAGGAGGTCTTCCCGGAGCCGGGCAGTGAAGGGAAGGCGCAGGCAAACAAGGCTCTCCGGAAACCTCGATTTAAGCCGGCTGTGGCGCTCCCTGTCAAAGCCGGCCATCTCAATCATCCCGGGCTCGAAAGGAAGGGCGGACAGCATTTCAAGCTGTTCCTGGGTGGCAAGCGGGACGATATGATTCCCGTTCAGCCCGAATTTTATGATATCTTCGACGGGCAGAACGGTCAGGGTTTCAATTCTCCGCGCCGTCTCCGCCAGAATCAGGAACAGCTTCTCAGACCTGGCGGCAGCCGCCGGCACATCAAACAGCACCGGCAACGGGATGGAAATTATGTGCGGCGTGCCGTCAACGGGCAGGCCCTGCTCGTTAAAAGTGAGGAAGCCGGGCTTGGCACCGATGTCCGCCACCGTGGAAATGAATTCCCGCCCGTGGATGCCGTCACGGGTGGGGCGGACAATTTCCGACATATCGGTCCACATGCTGTTCCACCCCTCACCACCAAACCTGCCCCGGTAGCCGGCACCCTTCACCGGAATCATGCCGCCCCGTGCTTCATAGTTGATGGCGTCAACGTATTCCGCACTGAAGTACGAATCGCCCATCCGGGCGAACTCCGGATTGGGACAAATCTCTACCCAGTCGGGGTGCTCGGTGGTGCAGCGCAGACAGCCGACGCACATGTGCTCGCGGGGGGCCAGACCGCCGACCGGACGGCCGAAGACCTCATATATGCAGGGACGGCTGAAAATGACCTTTCTCCTGGTGGGGTAACGGAGAATCTCTTCCAGGATAAAGAGTATCAATCGATGCTTCTGGACCTTGACGCGGAAGCGGCTGGGCAAGCTAGCGATGTCGGGCACTGAACTGGTTTCAATGTGATAGCGATGATAGCCAATATGCTCCACGCTTTAAAAGGCCTCCAGTCTATCCTGACCAACGACGGCGATAACAACCATTTCAGCGTATTGCTTTCCTGCCACGATAGTTTCCCTTACTTCAGGAAGCTTATGCCAGCACAGAGCTCCGATTTATGATAGCGGAAATGCCGCAGTTACACTGGCATATATAATGGAAATCACTATCCTCTCGGTCCAGGTGACAAATCAGCCAGACCTTATAGCAATATTAACACATGGCTGCCGGACTGTCCAGTTGCCTTACGCACGCGGGCCACGTAATTTGCGGGCAGCACCTATTACGGCTACTTTGAGAGCGCTATAATGAGGCTACCACGGCAAACACGCCCACAACAATGAGGTATATGCCGATGATATACGCAATCACCCTTGGCCGGACCAGTATGATAATTCCGGCAATAACGGTTATGATACCCCCCACAACCCCCCCGATGGAGATTAACCCGCCCATGCCGACTGCCTCCTTTGAATCGAGATACTCATGCCGTACAGGCTTCCAGCTCATCTTCGTGCAAAACGACCTCTTCGTAGCCTTCTCCCACGCGCACGGTGTAAATGCAAAAGACCTTGGTCCCCCGTTCCAGGCTCAGCCAGTAGTAATTGGTAACCTCTCCAATCTGACCTTCATACCTTTCCAGACCAGCATCCCTGGGGGACAAAGGCTCGCTCTTGGCCGGTCTGAGGATGACCTTCTGTCCTATCCCGTATTTAGCAACCACCGGACCGCCCTTTTCCAAATTATTGGCGAATAATAATACTAAGCGCCGTGTTTGTCAATACCCGCCGTCAGGGAGGGAGAGCCTTTGAGCATTACGCTGCTTGCGGCAACATAAAGACGTCACCCGTGGCTCCAAGGTGCTTTCACCGATTACAGACTTTACCCGGCCACCTTACGGAAACGCTCCGCGCTCCTCTGCCCCGGCGTATCAGTGTGCACCACTTCTTTATCCGCAATCTCCAGGGCTTTGTCCAGAATTTTTATGCCTTCATCAACCTGTGCTTCAGTAATGGTCAGGGGAGGCGCAACCATAAGGGTATCGTACCAGGCCTGCGTTAACAAACCGAGTTTTAATGCTTCCGCAGCTACCCTTTCCAGCATCAGAGGTCTCTGGAATTTGTCCGCTTTGGTGTCAAAGAGCTCTTTGGTCTTTCTATTCTTCACTATCTCGAGAGCCCAGAAATGCCCGATGCCTCTCACGTCGCCAATACACTCATGGCGGTCCTCCATCTCATACAGCCTTTTTTCGATATGCCGGCTCACTCTCCCGGGAAGCCCGGTTGCCATGAGCTTCCTGTATTCGGCTATTGACGGAGCCACGGCGGACAGGGCAAGGGGATGGAAGGAATAGGTATGTCCATGCATCAAGGGAGTCTCTTCAAAAAAGTCCGCAATTTTCCTGGTGGTGGCGGTAATGCCCACCGGGGTACAGGCGTTGGTGCACCCCTTGGCAGTGACCAGGATATCTGGCATTACGTCCCAGTTCTGTACCGCCAGGGCCGGTCCGGTGCGGTACCAGCCGCTCATCACTTCATCGGCAACCAGCAACACGCCGTTATCATCGCAGATTTGCCTCAGCCGGGGAAGATATTCCGGCGGAGGCACCATCCTGCCGTTGCTGCCGACCACGGGTTCAACCAGCACCGCCGCTACATTCCCCTCCTCCTTTATCATGTAATCGATGTATTCCGCGCAGGTTATCTTGCAATCGGGATAACTCAGCCCGAAAGGGCACCGGTAGCAATACACATCGGGGGCAAAACAGGCGCCCTCTACCGTGCATCTGGCGCGCTCGGCATACCAGCGCCTCGGGTCTCCGGTAAATGATATCCCGGCAGCGGTGGAACCGTGATATGAATGATACCTTGAAATCACCTTGTAGCTGGGTGCCATATACTGCCTCAGCATCTTCAGGGCGGCTTCATTCGCCTCCGTTCCGGAGGTGGAGAAAAAGAACTTGTCCAGACCGGCGGGCATCACCGTCAGCAAAGCCTCAACGGCGCTTACCAGCGGTTCCTGGGCAAAGGCGGGGAATACGTAAGGCAGTTCTTCCGCCTGCCTGACGATAGCCCTGATAACCGCTTTGTTCTTATGACCGAGGTTAACGCACATCAGCTGAGAAGAGAAGTCGATATAGCGTTTGTCGCTTTCGTCATAAATATAGACCCCTTCGGCATCTTTGATGAATAGCGGCTTCCATCCCTTCTGCGTCTTCCAGGTGCCGTAGGTGTGCTCTGCCATTACTCTCAGTCTCTCTGCCAGTTCTGCCATTTTTATCTCCTGCTTATATTTATTCCGGACGTATATTCGCACTCATTCTACGCGCCAGGACGAAGCGTGTCAATCTCATGGCACCCCAAATCTTTGCCACCCGGCGGTTTCAGGGGCTATAATCCTGGAGGAACGATTGCCGGCGAATTTTATCACCCGCAGGAGGAGGGACATGGAAAAAATTCTTCTGGGGCAAACCCAGGTGCTGGAGACCATACCCACGATGCTGGTCGGGGTAAACGTCAGCGGCAAGCCAAACTTTATGGCGGTAGCCGGGGCCGGTATCGCCAACGGCGAACCTCCCATGCTCGGCGTGCCCATAAGACCAAAACATTACACCTACAAAGGTATTAGGCAGAACATGACCTTCTCGGTCAACATACCTTCCGTTGACCTGGTGAAGGAAACGGACTACTGCGGAATCATATCCGGCGCCAGGGTCAATAAAGCGGGGGTCTGCAAGTTCGGCGTATTTTACGGGAAACTGGGCAGCGCTCCCCTGATTGAGCAATGCCCCATCAACCTGGAATGCAGGGTCGTGCATATACTGGGGCTGGACAGCCATTCTCTCGTCATCGGCAGGGTTGAGGAAGCTCACGTATCGGAAGGTTGCCTCACCGATGGCGAGCCGGATATCCACAAAATCAGGCCTTTTATCTACACCATAGAGACGGGCTATCCGTACCAGGCCTACGGGCAGGTGATAGGTAAAGCGTTCAGCACCGGCAAAGAACTCAAAGGATAGGAAAAGGAGCCCCGGCAGCGGCATGGCGTTTCGGAGCCTGAAGAGCGCACCCGGCGGCTTGACGCCAACACTGCCAGCACCTACAATAGCACCAGTGCCGGGGTGGCGGAAGTGGCAGACGCAGCGGACTTAAAATCCGCCGGAGCAATCCTTGTGGGTTCGAGTCCCGCCCCCGGCACCAGAATCAGATTTGCTTCCTACTATCCCTCTTTGAGGTAAACAATGTACTACTTTGCTTACGGCTCTAATCTCAGCAAGAAACAGATGCGGGAACGCTGCCCGGATAGCAAGCCCATGTTTGTAGCTACCCTTTATCACTACAAGCTGGTGTTTGTCGACTGGTCACGGCAGTGGCGTGGCGGGGTGGCTACTATCAAGTCGTTCCGGGGAGAAAAAGTTCCCGGTGCCATCTATGAGGTTACCGACGAATGCCTGCGCCG
>CAZRBS010000055.1:0-9820 GCA_964598405.1 uncultured Dehalococcoidaceae bacterium | reverse complement strand
TTCGCTCCGGCAATCTCAAACATAGGTATAGTCAATTATGAAAGTTGGTACTAGATGCAAAATCGCGTGCCTCTCTTGAAAAGTTTGATGTAGATATAAATATGCCTTTTCTTGCGTGCTTTCCTTGGAGAGCACCTGCAAATTTTTGAATCTCAGGTCGGCTAACAGTGTTATCCCATTTTTTTGCCTGAATATAGATAATATCTAAACCTAGTGGGTCCTCCTTTATGATGCCATCTATTCCCTCATCCCCAGTTTTGCCTATCGCTTCTCCAGCGTCCTTTCTGCTACCTCCGTATCCCATTTTTACGAGAAGGTCTATAACGATGCTCTCGAATAAGGTTGGAGGGCTTGCCATGATTTGTTTAAGAAGGTCATTAGCAAGGTTAGTTCTGAGGTTTTGATAGGCATTTTCTAGTATTTCTTCAGGCGTTCCCTCTTGTCCTTCTTCTGGTCGTTCTATTTGTTTCTGTCGTCTGAAAGTTTTGCATTCTCTAAATTCTTCGAATTGTAATAGAAACGTCACGTCAATTTTTTGAGGGTTTTGTTCGAGTACACTTAGGCCTCTATCAGTTATACACATGTACCCACGCCGAGTTGAGTTGAGCAGACCTGCCTTCTTCATATATGTGCGAGCCCATCCTACACGATTATCGAATATTGCCTGATTTCCACTTGGTAGTAGCTCTCGCCTTTCTTCGGCCGTGAGATGGAATTGATCGGCAAGTGCATCTATCGCCTCCCTTAGCGAATGTTCTTTTTCATCTATTAAGAATTTCAATAGAGGGAGCATTATCGTCTGATAATCTGGTATTGCCACGATTGCATGCCCTCCTTTTTCAAGTTTTATTCCCCCCGAAATACGCCAGCGTCAGCTTTATCTTCTCTTCCAGGCTCAGGTCCGGGGAGGCGGGCAGGGTGGCTACCGCCTTGGCGGCTTCGGAGGAGGAGTAGCCCAGGGAGGTCAGGGCGGCCAAAACATCGGCGTTTTCCCGGGCGAACTCGGGGGGCGGGGTGGTTATCCAGCCGGAGCCGATTTTCTCCTTGAGTTCCAGGACAATGCGGTTGGCCACCTTCTTGCCGATTCCGGGAATCACGGTAAGCAGGTCAGCACTGCCGGTGGCGATGGCGGTAACCAGCTGCTCGGCACTCATTGCGGAGAGCATGGCGAGTGCCAGCCTCGGTCCCAGCCCCGTAACGCCGATAAGGGTCTGGAAAAGGGCAAGCTCTTCTGAGGTGGTAAACCCGTAAAGGGTGGCATTGTCCTCCCGGAGGTGGAGGTGGGTGTATAGCTGAACTTCCTTGCCGATGGTGCCCACCGCGCTCAGAGTGGAGGATGGCGTATATACCTGAAAGCCGATTCCGCTGACGTTAATGATTATCCAGTCGCTGCCCAGCAGCTCTACTTTTCCGTGAAGGCTTGATATCATGGTCTCTCCTTGTGAGCGGCCAGCAGATTATTCAGGTGTGCCTCGCGAAGATGGCAGATGGCTACGGCCAGGGCGTCAGCGGCATCGTCCGGGTGGGGGGCTTCCGCCAGTCCCAGCTGGAGCCTGACCATTTCCTGGACCTGCTCTTTGCTGCTGGCGCCGTAGTTGGCCACCATCCGCTTTATCTGTGCCGGAGTGTATTCATGGGAGGGGACGCCTTTGCTGGCGGCTGCCAGAAGGGCTATAGCCTGAGCCCTGCCGATGGCCAGGGCTGACCGCACGTTCTTCGCCAGAAAAGGCTGCTCGACGACGACGGTTTCCGGGCGGTGGCGCTGGATAATCTCCAGAAGCTCCCGGTACAGGTAGCTCAAACGCTCCCCGATGGGAGAGCGCTCCGAACTGACCAGAGCACCGCAATCAATCAGGGCTATTTCATCATCGCGACTCTCTATCACCCCGTAGCCCATTGACTTTGTGCCCGGGTCAATGCCTAAAATTCTCATCTTGTTACAACGGGAGAAGGCAGGTTGACATGACTAGCCTGAGGCCTGTAGCTGGTATTGCTCCAGAATGGCATCGGGGAAGTCGGCATTGCTGGAAACTCGCTGCACTTCGTCCAGTTCCTCCAGCCTGTCCAGCAGCTTCAGGGCCTGCTGGGCTGCTTTTTCATCGAGCTGTACCATGGTCTTGGGCACTTTGGAAAGCTCCGCCGAGGCAATGGGCAGGTTTTTCCCCTCCAGAGCTGACCTGACCATCTCAAGCTCTTCCGGCTTGGTGTAAATCTCCACGTAACCCTCTTCCACTTTGACATCGTCGGCGCCGGCATCAATCGCGTTCAGCGCCAGGTCATCGGCATCCAGACCGTCAGTCTTGATGGTAATCAGCCCTCTGGTATCAAAAATCCAGGCGACGCAGCCGCTTTCCCCCAGGCTGCCGCCGTGGCGGGAAAAGGAGCTTCTTACATCCTGGATGGTGCGGTTGCGGTTGTCGGTCAGAGCCTCCACCATAATAGCGGTGCCGCTGGGCCCATAGCCTTCCAGAATGAGTTCTGCCAGAGTGGCACCCTCCAGTTCCCCGCTACCCCGCTTGATGGCTCTCTCTATGTTATCCGTCGGCATATTATTGTCGCGCGCCTTCTGGATGGCCAGGCGCAGCCGGACATTCGCCTCGGGGTTACTACCGCCTTCGCGGACAGCAACGATAATCTCCCGGGTCAGCTTGGTGAAAAGTTGACCCCGTCTGGCATCAGCCACTCCTTTTTGATGTTTGATTGACGCCCACTTCGAGTGACCTGACATCGCCCGTGTCCTCCTTAGCTGCCAGTTACAGTCCTTCGTTTTTTAATTCTAACACTTCACCTGCCGGTGGTCAAAGAGCCGCCGGGCAGGATAGGAAGCGGGGGCACCGGAAAGTCAGAAGCCACGGTTTATCTTCCCGTAGCTTTGGTCAACGAGTTATAGTCCACGCCGTGTTTCCAGCAGTACTCACGCTTCAGTTGCTGAAAGCGTGCCTGAAATGCGGCTGATGTTATATTCTCCGTGGACATCAGTATTGCATCCTCTCTGTTATCCGTATAGTAGCCGTGGCGCAGGCCGACCTGATTAAAGCCGTACTTGTTATACAGGCTCTGGGCGGAGATGTTGGAGGCGCGTACCTCCAGGGTGATGATGGCGGCATTTAGCTCGGCGGTGAGTTCTGTGACCGAGATGAGTAAAAGCTCTCCTATACCGCGGCGCTGGCAGGAACTCCTGACGGCGATATTGGTGATATGGGCTTCATTGGCCAGAACCCAGATGCCGGCAAAGCCAACGACATAGTGCCTTTGCGAGGGGGGGAGGTGCCTGTCAGGGGAGCGCCCGGAAGCGAATAAGCGCCTTATCTTTGTTATCAGTCCCGAGGCGCCTTTCCCGGGACGGGTTTCCGGTCCGGGCGTCTCCATGACTCTGGTCTCATCGCAGGCGACAATGAGGCGGGCCAGTTTGTTCTGTAGCTCGCGCCGATAGTTGGGCGGGGGCCACTGCGTGGGGAAAGCTTCACGGTCAATCTCGTTGACCTGTGGAACATCTTCCGGGTACATCGGGCGAATATAATAGGGACGATGTTTTATCTCCATGGGCAGAATTTTGGGATATCGGTGATAATATCCTGGTTGATTCTAACATATTTTGTCTCGTGTTGATACGCCGCCGTTCGGTCCGTGGAATTGTCCGCAGCGCCTGACTGGCAGCTGCTGAAGCTATCTTTTTACCGACTCATTCGTTATACTATATGCACAGGGTAACGCCATAATTGCCAGCCGGACACCGGAGACAGGCGTGACCGGTGTTTGGCAGTCAGGGAGTTGTCAGGTGCAAGATGAGGAGAGCCTGGTACGGCGGGCGCAGCAGCGCGACCAGACGGCTTTAACTCAATTATATGAGGGGAACTTCGATAAGATTTATCGGTATATAGTTCTCAAAATAGGGGAAAGAACAGAGGCGGAAGATATGACTCAGCAGGTCTTTCTGAAAGCCTTCAAGAGCATCTCCTCCTACAGGTACCGGGGGATGCCTTTTTCCGCCTGGCTGTTCCGTATCGCTCATAATCTGGTGGTTGACTACCTGAGGAAGAAGTCGAAACGGGTTACCGTCCCTCTCAACGAGGCGCTGGCGGTGGGCAACAATGACCCGAGGGCGGAGGTGGAGCGGAACCTGGAGGTGGAAGGCCTGGCTCTGGCGACGAAGAAGTTAACCAGGGCGCAGCAGGAGGTAATTTCCCTCCGTTTTGCCGGAGAAATGTCCATTGCTCAGGTGGCCAAGGTGATGGGCAAAAGCGAGGGGGCAATAAAGGCGCTGCAGCACAGCGCGATATTGTCTCTGCGCAAGGTGCTATCAGCAGGGGTAAGATGATGAAGAGAAAAGAATTCGATAACGTGCTGGATGAATGCCTGGAGCGAATAATCGCCGGAGGCGAGACGCTGGAGCAGTGCCTGGCGAGCTACCCTGACCAGGCGGATGAGCTCAGGCCGCTGCTGGAGACGGCTCTGGTTACCAAAGGTGCTTTGGCCATCAAACCCCGCCCTGAGTTCAGGGACAGGGCCAGGCACCAGATGCGTATGGCGCTTCAGGAAATGGAGCCTGAGAAAGAGCGCCGTCGCTTCTCCCTCTTTAGCTGGCAGCCGCGCTGGGCGACGGCTTTGATTGCGGTTCTGGTTTTCCTCATGGCGGGCAGCGGCACGGTAGCCGCCGCCAGCAACAGCATGCCCGACCAGCCGCTGTATCCGGTGAAGATGGCTACCGAGAGGGTGAGGCTGGCGCTAACCCTTTCACCCCTGGGTAAGGCGGAGCTGTATACCAGCCTGGCGGAGAAGAGGGTGACGGAGATAATTAACATGGCGGAGAAGGGCAAGCCGGAACAGGTGGAACGTACCGCCCGGAAGTTAAACATTCATCTTGAGAGGATAGCGAGCTTGACTTTGCCTGCGGGTGAAGAAGGTGGCATGATGATGGCACCGCCGGCTCAGGAGTCCCCGCTGCCAGAGGCGGCGATGGAGGTACCGGAAGAAGAGGCCGGCGTGATGGAGGAGCCGGCACCCCCGGCAACGGAAAAAGCAAGGGGGGTGCCCGGAAGGGAGGAAGGCGAACCGGGCGAAGGGCCGGAGCTTGATAGACGGGCCAGGCTCACGGAAACCGTTATTCGCAATATAGCGGAGCACCGGGCGAAACTCCGCGCTGCGCTGGATAGGGCACCGGAAGCAGCCAGACCGGCACTGCGCCGGGCAATTGAAAGGTCGGACTCTAAATACCAGCACTTGCTGGAAATCCTCATGGCAAGGGATAGAGATTAGCCCGGCGGAATGTTTCCCGGGGCCGGGCTGCCGTTCATAATAAAAAATTTACCAGATATGTCTGAGTCGTCACTAACCAAGTGGCGACTTTTTCGTTTTATATGTTGTAAGCAGTTCAAGAAAGGAGGTGAAAAGTGAAAAAAGTCTGGCTGTTAACTGCAAGCCTGGTAATGCTGCTGGCTGTAATTGGACTGGCTGGCTGCGGTCAGGACGGAGGTGTTCTGAGTGCTGAAGCATCAAACTTCCGCGTCAACTTGACCAGTCAGCAGGAAGGGATCTGGGTCAGCGGCACCGGCAAAGTTTCGGTGGAACCGGACGTGGCTACTCTGCGGCTGGGCATTGAGGCTCAGGGAGACAGTGTGGCTGTGTCCCAATCACAGGCGGCCGAAGCAATGGAGAAAGTAAAGACAGCTCTGACCGGCAACGGCGTGGCGGAGAAAGATATCCAGACCCGGCATTTCAGCATCCAGCGCGTAACCAGGTGGGACCGGGACAAGGAGCAGGAGGTTGTCATCGGCTACCGGGTAACCAACATGGTTACCGCCAGGATAAGAGAGCTTGACAATGTTGGCACCGTTATCGATGCTGCGGCTGCCGCGGGCGGAGACCTCACCCGGATAGATAATGTCGGCTTTTCTGTGGAAGACCCGTCGCCTTATCTTGATGAGGCGAGGCGGGAAGCAATGGCTGACGCCGGGGAAAAAGCGCAGCAGATAGCTGAACTGGCGGGCGTGAAGCTGGGCAGGCCAACTTACATCAGCGAAGGCTCTCAGTTGCCATCGCCCGTTTACCGTCAGGACTTCCTGGAGCAAGCCGCTGCTGCACCGGCGGTGGAGACGCCGATAAGTCCCGGCGAGATGGAACTCAGGCTAAACGTTCAGGTAATCTATTCTATTACGGACTGATTTATCCGTAAAATCTGACCAGGAAAGGAGATAAAAAATGTCGAAGAAAATGAAAGCCTTTATTTCGGTGCTGGTGGTGGCGCTCTTGCTCACCGCAGGTGGCACCGCGGTGGCACTGGCTGACGATGAAGAGGAACCGGTCCCCGAATCTCAACTGGAAGCGGGTAGCCTCCTGTCCAGAGTTGCCGGAACCCTCGACATCCCGGAGGAAGAGTTGCTCGATGCCTTCCGGCAGGCGCGGGAGGACATAATGGAGGAGAGGGGCGCGGAAGTTTTTAACCAGATGCTGGACAGAGCTGTGGAGGAAGGAATACTTACCCTGGAAGAAGCCGATGAGGCCAGAGAATGGTGGGAACAGAGGCCTGAAGCCCTGGAACCGGGCCTTCTGCGGCGTGCCTGCGGCGTTTCCGGACCCCGTATTCAAAATATGCAGGATGGTGGCTGGTGGCAGGGAGCCGCAATGCACCGGCAGGGCGGGGATGGAGAAGGACTGAACTTTTCGAACCGGATACATGCCCGCATTTTCAGGGCGATGCGCGGTCGCCAGTAGTGTTTTAATAGATTGCTATCCCGGCGGGCGGCTAACGGGGGCTTCATTGGGGAGCCCCCGTTATTTTGCCCATATTCCTCTGCCTTTCTCTTTCGCTTCTGACTCCAGTCTCTCCAGAAAGTCCTGGTACTTGGTATCAGGTGGATAGGCTTTGGCTTCAGCCAGCCCCAGTCTTACCATCTCGGCGTTAACGAAAATGTCACCCACATAGACATAGCGCAGCAGCCGGCCATATTTATCCGTTTCTGAGACGTCTTTCTCCAGGCGAACTTCTCTGCCTTCCACCAGTTGACGGTTGGCCTGCCAGGCTTCAGTGCCGTATTCTTCCAGGCCGGGATAAACTTCTGGAGCATCAATGCCGATATACCTTACCCGGTAGCCGCCTTCTACGGTGATGGTATCGCCGTCGATGACCCGGGTGACCGCCGCTGTATCCGGTGCCGGGGCACAGCCGGCGGATGTCAAAAGCGAAATAAAAATGGCGGTGAGGCAGAACTTAAGCTTCATCTTCGATTGGTTTGCCGGAGTAACGCTCCCACTCACTGTAAATGCAGCCGCAGTACTGCTGCCGGTGAAGGTTCAGCCCTTTGGTCATGCGGCGGCTAACCGAATAGCGTTTCCGCAGGTCGGCATAGAGGAACTCGACGCCTTTTTCCCGTGCCAGCTCATCACCAATCTCCCGGAGCAGGTCGTGTTTCTGGTGGGGGCTGATGAGGAGGGTGGTGGTAAACGCGTTGCTGCCCAGGCTGGAGGCCGTCTCGGCTGTTTTTGAGAGGCGCAGCCTGAAGCAATGCTGGCAGCGCCCGCCTTCATGCCCGACCACCCGCCGGAAGTATTCAATCATGTCGTAGCCTTCGGTGACAATCAGTGGCAGCTTCGTTTCCAGGGCCAGGGATTTCAGTGCTTCCAGGCGCCGCTGGTGTTCCTGATAAGGGTGAATATTGGGGTTATACCACAGGGCGCTGACCTTGTAATCCTGCTTTCGCCAGTGGTCAACGGTGTAGGCGGCGCAGTGAGCACAGCAGCAATGAACCAGTACCGACCTCATTAGTGTAATCTTAGCTTTATTCCCGACGATTAATCAAGTAGCGTTCCCCTGAAACTGGCTTCACCACGGGATAAAATGCTAGAATATACCAGTTTTTCAAGGAGGTGACCATGTTTTACGAAGTTGATATTCCAAAACCGGAACCGGGACAGAAACGGATTTCAGCCCTGGTGGTTCTGAACCCTGCCGAGTCCAGACGGCTTTTAGCCCGGGCTACGGTGGCGCTTCCCGAGGTGCAGAAGGCCTATAAAAACGGCATTATTATTATCGCCAGGGGTATAACCAATGCTTACGTGAGCGAGGAGCTTTTTGGCATCTCGGTAGAGCCCAAGGCCGGGCAGACTGCGGGCATGGTCTGCAACGGGATAACCAACTCCAATTCGGGGCGCTCTCCCTGCCACTGGCACGTGGTAAAGCAGGGGAAAGTGGCCGAAGGTGCTGACCCCAACGCTGAAATACTTAACTTTGGCCCGGATGATGTTTTCATCAAGGGAGCCAACGCCGTAGACGGGGAGGGCAATGCCGGCATTTTAACTTCCTCGGCGAAGGGCGGCACTATCGGGGCGGCCTGGCCCATAGTAACTCCCCGTGGCAGCCATCTTATAATGCCCGTGGGGCTGGAGAAGCTGGTTCCCTCGGTTATGGAGGCGGCCCGGCATTCCGGCATATACCACTTTAAATACAGTACCGGACTTCCAGCAAAGCTGACGCCGGTAGTTCTCGGCAAGGTGGTCACCGAGGTTCAGGCACTGGCCCTGCTGGCCGGCGTTGAGGCTTATCATCTGGCTTCCGGCGGGGTTGGAGGTTCGGAGGGGGCGGTGGTGCTCGCCCTGGAAGGGGACGAGAAGAGGGTGGAAAAGGCTTTTGAACTGGTCAAGTCAATCAAGGGCGAGCCGCCGGTGACTCTGCCGGATACGCTGTACGTGAGTTCGGCGGCCGATTTAAAGTACGATGCCCTGGCGCAGCTCGCTACATTAAAGGGTATCTAGGCTGAGCCCGCCCGGAGCAAGGAAGACGTGTTGACATTGTAAATGCCCGGGCAGGAATGAGGAGGTAAATATGTTTTGCAATTTCCCGCAGGACTTCAAGAGGCTGGAACCGGCACCGGGTGTTGTGTTGCACACGGTATGGGGGGAGCGAATGATGTTCGCTCGTTTCTCTATTGAGCCTGACTCCAGGGTACCCCTTCATAACCACCCCCATGAGCAGATAGGGGTAATCCTGGACGGCGAGTTCGAGCTGACCATCGGTGATGAGTCCCGGCTGCTCAAGAGGGGGGATATGTATATTGTTCCGTCCAATGTCAGCCATGGCGGCACCACCTACTCTGAACCGGCGCAGGTTCTGGACATCTTCAGCCCGCCGCGGGAGGACTATCAGAAATAGAACAGCCGGAAGAAGGCTGTAAGAGGTGGTTTAACCCGGGGGGCTATCTCTACCAGAGCGTTGTCTGAGGGGGTTTTCCCCTGTTGCAGGGAAGGCCGAGGTGCTGGTAAGCCAGCTGGGTGGCCAGTCTGCCCCGGGGGGTCCGCTCCAGGAATCCTAGCTGCAGGAGATAAGGCTCGTAGACATCCATAATGGTATCCGATTCTTCGCTGATGGCAGCGGCGATGGTCTCCAACCCCACCGGACCGCCGTTGAACTTCTCGATGATGGTGTGCAGTATCTTGTGGTCTACCTCGTCCAGGCCTATGGAGTCGACTTCCAGCTTGGATAGCGCCTCGGTGGCTACCAGCCGGGTGACTATGCCGTCGGCTATTACCTGTGCGTAGTCTCTGACCCGCCTGAGCAGCCGGTTGGCCACGCGTGGTGTGCCTCTCGCCCGGCGGGCTATTTCTTGCAGACCCGCGTCCTCGGCTTCTATCTTGAGGATGCGGACGGAGCGTTTCAGGACGTGTTCGATTGCTTCCTGGTCATAAAAGTCAAGGCGGTAGACGGCGCCAAAACGGTCGCGGAGGGGTGGACTGAGCAGGGCAAAGCGAGTGGTGGCGCCGATAAGGGTAAATTTGGGCAGGTTCAGCCGGAGGCTTCTGGCGCCGGGGCCTTTGCCGATGATGATAT
>CAZRBS010000054.1:0-9838 GCA_964598405.1 uncultured Dehalococcoidaceae bacterium | reverse complement strand
TTGCAGATACTCCCTTGACTCCAGCACACCCCCCAGTTTATCTTTTTCTTTTAACGCTACCATCCGAGTTCTGTCTCCCTGGACTTCTTCCGGGAAAGGGCGTAAGGAAGGTAATGCCTCGCCGAGTAAATTACCGAGCTCCATATCTTGGGTCGGGTCAGCACCCTGAAGAGATAATTAAGACTGAAAAACACCCGGTTCAATGACCACTTGTTCCAGCGGTAGATTTCCTCGGTAGACAGATGAGGATAATCAGGCCTGCCGTCATTCAAACAACCCTGCTCTTCCAGCCACCGGTACAGAGGAGTTCCGGGGTAGGGTCTGGTTATCTCAATGGTATAGCGGAGGCAGGGCAGTCTCCTCGCCCACTCGGTGGTGGCTTTAATCGTCTCCACAGTCTCGCCGGGCAGCCCGGTGATGAAAGCCCCGATAACCTCCAGGCCCGCCTTTCGTGCATTCCTGATATATTCCTCCGCACCCGATACGGTAATGCCCTTTTTTATGTTCTTCAGGATTTCCTGATTACAACTCTCAAAGCCGGTCTCAAGAATGTGGCAGCCGGCCTTTTTCATCAATTTGAGGGTCTGGAAGTCCAGGTTCGCCCTTGAGTAACAGCTCCAGCGAATCTTTAATTTATTTTCCAGAATAGCTTCCGATAGCTCAATGGCCCTTTCCCTAGGCAGAGTATCATCCTGGATGTATACTTCCTTAACGTAGGGTATCTCTTCCCTGACAAACCTGAGTTCGTCGATAACGTTTTCAATCTTCCGCTTCCGGTAGCTGACTCCTTTGTTAATGGTGTGGGGCCAGAAACAGAAGGTGCACTTTCCCCAGGCACACCCCCTCCCGGTAAAAAGGTCAACGTAAGGATAGGGATGACAGCTCTGGCGGTATTTCCGGATATCCAGGTGCCGTCGATATACATCGGTAACGAAGGGAAACCCGTCCAGCTCTTCTCCCGATACCGGTTCCCGCGGGAGATTTTCCACGACCTCTCCCTCTGCATTCTTCCAGAAAAGCCCTTTAATCTCTTTTTCAGAAACCTTATTGGCCAAATCCAGCACGGTAAAATCAAACTCGCCTTTCGCCAGCCAGCGGACTCCTTCCGACTGCTTGAGAGTTTCCTCAGGAGTATAGTAGGAAGAAGGCCCCACCAGAACGATTTCGCTTCCGGTTAGTTCCCGAACCTTTCCCGCCACCGCCAGGTCATTATCCAGGCTCTTCCCCGAAAAATTCAGAACGGTGAGCTCCGGGGAAAACTCCCGGGCTATCCGGAAGGTCTCTTCATGGCTCAGGGCATGAGCGGGAGCATCCACCAGCCTGGTCTCATGTCCTTCTCTTTCCAGCAGCGCGGTAGCATAAGCCAGATAAATGGGGTACCACCAGCTGCCGCTGATTTGCACACCCTCCCAGCGAGCATTCCGGGAAAACCCCGGCACATGCGGTGGCATAAGCAGTAAAACTCTCATTTATACATTCCCTGAATGAACTTTCTTCATCATCTCCAGCGCCTTACCGGCATCATTGACAAACTGTCTTACCGTCTCGCGGGTGTACTTGTGGTCAGCCATTTTGGAGATAAACTCCGGGGGGATGGTGACGGTATGCGCACCCGCCAGTGCCGCCTGAAGGACGTCCCCGACCGACCTTATACTCCCCACCAGTATTTTGCTGCCGAACTGCCAGCGTTCCAGCCATTCTACCGCATTGGCGATGATTTCAAAGGTGTTCCCCCCTTCATCGCTCACCCTGCCGGCAAAGATGCTGATATAGGTGGCTCCCGCCTTTGCCGCCAGCATCACTTGCCCCAGCGATAAAGCCGCCGTGGCGTTAACCTTTATCCCCTCGCTTTCCAGCTGATGCATCACGCCGTAGCACGGCACACCGTCCTGCGTCTCCTGCGGTATCTTGACCACGATATTTTCTGCCCAGCTGGCGAATTGCCGTGCCTGAGCTATCATCTCGCCGAGGTCATTGGTGGTCACCTCCACACTCAACGGGCGGGGGTTGACCAGGGAGGCAATTTCCTTCGCCTTTCCTTTCATGTCGTAAACCCTGTCCTTGAGCATGACGGTGGGATTGGTGGTGACCCCGTCAATAACTCCCATACTCAGCCACTTTTCAATCTCGGCTATGTTCGCCGAATCAATGAATATCTCCATGTTTACCCTCCGAATTTAAAACGATAGACGCCGCCTCCAGAAGATTTGGGGCAATATCGTCTGGCCTGGCGTCTTCTTCATCCATCAGCCGGCAAAGGTGGCACTTCATTTTTCCCAGTAGCACCGTCCTGCATCCGGCGCTTTTACCGGCCTTGATGTCGGTAAGGTTATCGCCTACCATCCAGGACTGCGACAAATCAATATCATGCTCTCCGGCTGCCTGAAGCAGAAGCCCTGGCTTGGGTTTCCGGCATTCGCAATCCGCTTTGAGTTCGGCAACCGCCGCCTCTGGATGATGAAAGCAATAGTACTCACCGTCAACAAACGCCCCCTGCCCGGCCAGTTCCTCTCTCGTCTTATCCCTGATTTCGGCAAAAGCCTCCCGGGAAAGATGCCCCTTGGCTATCCCCGGCTGATTGGAAACGATGATTACCTTAAATCCTCCTGCTGCCAGCTTCCGTATCGCCCCGCCGACCCAAGGGAAGAGCTTTAGCTGCGCCGCGGTAAACGGGGAGTCAACTATTCCCTGTTCTTCATAATAGACGAGCTCATTTATCACTCCATCCCGGTCAAGGAAAACGGCTTTAGGCATAACTGGCTATCCTCTCCCGCAGACACTCGCAAATAAGGTGCTCCAGGGCAGCATGAAATGACTCCACCTGGGGAGTCGAATCAGCCGGGACGACGATGCAGACATCGGCAATCCGTTTCATCGGCCCGCCATCAAAACCGGCAAGCCCCAGAGTCTTACCTCCCATCTCACCGGCGTATGTCATCGCTTTGAGCAGGTTCTGCGACCATAACCCGGCTTTATCCTTTCCCGCCCCACCGTGAACGCTAATACAGATGAGGACATCGCCTTCCTCAAAGCGCCCTTCCAACTGCTCATAGAAAAGATTATCAAAGCCGTCATCGTTGACCAGCGCCGTCAGCAGGGGAATATTATCGTTGAGACAGTATGCTTTAAATCTCCTCTTCCCTTTTACGGCCGTTACCTTGGACAGGTCACAGGCGAAATGGGTCGCCGTGGAAGCTGAACCTCCGTTGCCACAGATGAAAACCTGGCTACCCCTCCGCCAAGCGTCAAAGAGAAGCGCAACCGCCTGCTCGATATCGCCGACGGGCATCCGTTCGATTACCTTCCTCGCTTCCGAGAAATAACTCCGGATAAATTCCCGGTCCTTCATCCTGCCACCTAGAACCTTTTCATATTGATCAGAATCTTGGCACCTTCAAAGTCGAAATGGAACCTGTGAGGTTCAAGTCCCATCTTCTTCATCGCTCCGGCTAACCTGGGCCTGTCACTATTATAGCAGTAAAACATGAAAAACCCTCCCCCACCGGCTCCGATTAACTTGCCGCCGAGGGCGCCGTTCTTCCGGGCTGCCTCGTAACACTCATCGGTAAACGGGTCTGACATCCTGGCAGAGCGTCTTTTCTTTATTTCCCAGTGAGTGTGCAGCAACTCCCCCAGCCTGTTTACCTCACCCCTCTCCAGATACTTTCGTGTCTCCAGTCCTATCTCTTTAACCTGGTGGAGGTTTTCAATCATCTCCGGAGAGCCCTGCTGGCTTTTCCTGTCCTGTTCCAGAAGTATCTCAGAGGCACTCCGCTCCTTGCCGGTAAAAAAGAACATCAGGTTGCTCTCCAGCTGCTCCACCGCCTCATCGGAGATTCGCAAAGGCTCCACCAGCACCTCTCCGCTCTTCTCAAAAGTCAGACAGGTGAGCCCGCCGAAGGCAGCAATATACTGGTCCTGCTTGCCGATGGGCTCTCCCAGGACGTCTATTTCAATATGGCACGCTTCCTCGGCAAGCTGTTTTTGAGTAACAAACTCACGCTTGTACGCGTGGAGGGCGTTGAGCAGGGCCACGGTAAAGCTGGAAGACGAGCCCAGCCCACAGTTAGCCGGGACATCAGCCACCGAATGCAGCTCAATACCCTTTTTTATACCAATAAACTTCAATGCCCCACCGAAGATAGGGTGTTCTATCTCATCGACTCCGTTTTTTATCTCCATCTGCGAGTAGCTGAGGCGAATCGAGTCGTAAAATCGTTTGCTGGCTAAAATGGAGCAGTACCTATCAACGGCAGCGGCGATAACAAATCCCCCGTATCTGGAATAGTACGACCTGAGGTCTGTTCCTCCCCCGCCCAGGGTAATTCTTACCGGAGCCCGCGACAGAATCATGGGGTAATCTCCCCCCTGGCAACAACTTCTCTAAACTCCGCCAGTCCTTCCGGAGACCCTATCTCGTAGAACCGTTTATCCACTTCGTAAGCCAGAAGTCCTTGCCGCCGTACCAGTTGCTGATAAAGCTCATCCATGGAACAAGGCTGGTCGGGCGGCACCGGTGACAGAGCGCTCTTTCTCAAAATACCTGCCCCGTAGTCAATATAAACCATGTCCTCGGTTTTCGCCTGCTTGCTGTACCGTTTCACCAGGTTTCCCTCCACAACCACGTTACTCCTGTCGTACCGGTTATAGTTTTTATATACCACCATCAACCCCGGCTTATCTTTTTTTTCAAAGTAAGACATCACGGCGCCAAAATCAAGGAAGAGGTAAGAATCTCCGTTCATGAAAAAGAACCTGCCCTCGAGCAAATCCTCGGCATTCTTCAGGGCGCCGGCCATCCCCAGGAGCTTCTCCCTTTCATAGCTGTACTTTATGTCCACTCCAAACCGCCTGCCGTTACCGAAGTACTCCTCTATCTTATCTCCCAGATGGCCCACGCAAAGGACTATGTCCCTGATTCCGCCCCTCCTGACGAAGCCGACCTGGTATTCCAGAAATGGCTTCCCGCCAATTTCCACCAGGGACTTCGGTACCGTCTCGGTCAAGGGCCTCAGCCTGGTAGCCAGGCCACCAGACAGAATAACCATCTGCATCTCATTCCTTCTCCAGTATTTCCCTTATCGCCTTTCTTACCGCCTCATCGGAGGTATACCTCGCCCGCCATCCCAGCCGGTTTATCTTCTCCACATTCAGCCTGACCTGGGGCACATCGCCGGGCCAGCCTCTATCACCTCCGGTGTGCCTGAAGACCACCCCTCTGAGTCCCATCTCTGCCACCAGTATCCCGGCGATGGTATTGACGTCAGTCGCCGAGGAGCAGCCAAGGTTGAATACGTTTACACTCTCCAGCGATTTCTGGAAGCCGAAGAGCATGCCATCAATACATTCGGCGACATGCAGGTACGGCTTGCACTGGTTGCCGTCGCCCAGGATTTCCAGCTCGGAAGAATTCTGCCTCAACTTATGGAGAAAATCGAGGATGACGCCATGGGTGGTCCTTTTCCCGACCACATTGGCAAACCGGAAAATCCAGGCCTGCATGGCGAAGGTGCCGCAGAAGGCACTTATCAAGCCCTCTGAAGCCAGTTTGCCCGCCCCGTAGAGCGATATCGGCAGCACCGGACCGTAATCCTCGGGTAATGGCATGACCGGCGTTTCGCCGTAAACGGTGCCGCTGGAAGCGAAGATTAGCTGCCCGACTTTATTCACCCGCATTGCCTCCAGAACGTTATAGGTGGCAATCGTTTCCTGTTCCAGGTCCAGCCGGGTATTCTGAATGCCCCGGCGTGCTTCCGGATTGGCTGCCATGTGGAAGACCACGTCATGGGACTTCATCTCTTCCCGCAGGGCACTGAAGTCCAGCAAATCAGCCTGAACAAAGGCAAAATCGCTCCTGCCCAGGTGATGTCTGATAAACTCTTTTCTCCCCGAGCTGAGGTTATCATAAACGGTCACCGTGCCCATACTCATCAGCCTGTCGACAAGGTGGCTGCCGATAAATCCGGCTCCGCCGGTAACAAATATCTTCATCGTCCCAAGTACATCTCCCCCGCTCCTGCCGGCCGGGTCATCTCCGCAGTATCAGGCCTCTCCAGAAACCGGCCGCGTATAAGCCGTGCTCGACAAGGTAAACAACTACTATGGAAAGAAGGTACTTAATGCTTCTCTCCTGAACGGCTAACTTAAGTCCCATACCAGCCAAAACGGCCAGGTACAGAGCAACCAGGACAAGAAAAAGCCAGGGAAGGAAGATTAGCAACAGCAAAAGCAACGGCACCGCCAGAGGCATGATAACCGGCAGGCCGAATCTGAGTGCCACGCCCCGGTCCCTCCCGTAGCGAAACATCTGCCGGGCAAAATCCTTAAGCCCGCGACCGTGGTCATGAAGGATAACCGCATCCGGCAGATAAAGCAGCTTTCCCTTCTTCAGCAGCCTGCCGTTAAGCTCGGCGTCTTCCGCCCCGGGCAAAGCAGGGTTGAATCCGCCGGCATTCAGGATGTCCTTCCGGCGGTACATGCTATTGCAGCCGCTGATACTATTGACAGACCGCTTATCCGGGAAAAACCTGCCCTGCACCGAATTAGCGCTCCCCAGAAAGGTACCGTAGGCGAGGTTTATGGAACGGACCCAGAAGTCCTGACCGATGTTCTTGATGGCACCACCCACGCCAATAACGCCATCACCAAATCCTCCCGCCAGTTTCGCCAGCCAGTCCCTGCCGGGAATACAGTCGGCATCGGTGAAGACCACGTATTCACCCCCAGCATGTTCCACGCCGATCTGACAGGCACCGCCCCTGGTATGATAATTCTCATAGAGTATCCTGGCGGGGAATTTTTCCACACGTTCTACGGTGCCATCACTGGAATGTCCATCGACCACAAGTACCTCATGAGGCTGACACGACTGAGAGAAAACTGCTTCCAGGCATTTCTCAATTTTGTCAGCCTGATTTCGTACCGGAATTATGACTGTTATTCTGGGTTCGCTCACTGGGCCCTGCCATTCTCCAACAAAAGCCTCTTCAGGCGAAACCTGCTTTCAGATGGAGCCAGGAACTTCTATTTCACTTTCCGGGAATAACTGCACCCGCACTGCAGCGACCGCAACGAAATTGGTCTGGTCGCCAGCGCCCTTCGCCCTTCACTCTTGTTAGACTTGTTTCATTATAGTTCACCCGGGCTGCATCAAGCAAGACTCCACTTCGGGCAGCACGCTGGGATTATAACACCGGTATGCCCATTTGTCAATAAGGATTGCCAGCTGGCATGGCTGCTGGCCCCGTATCAACAGATGGCTTTATTTGCTCAAGCCTTGCCAAAGCGGCACCCCCTGTGCAATACTTAACCTGACAACCGCCGCCAGTGAGAAAGGTATACCCGGGAGAAGTCGGTCAAAGTTGAGCAAGATACCAGCCAAACTGATTACCGGCATACTCGTAGCCCTGTGCTTCGGCGTTGCCCTGTTTATCCGTGTCTACTTTCCCTATGAACAGGTCTTCGGCGGGGAGGGGATAAAGTTCACCGGGGTTGACGTCTATTACCACATGCGCCTGATTGACAACCTGGTCCACAATTTTCCCCACCTCATCCGGTTTGACCCTTTCTTCATTTACCCGGTTGCCGGGCCATTAAGCACACCCCCTTTCTTTCACTGGCTCCTGGGCGGCATTATCTGGACCGTCGGCCTTGGTTCACCCGGCCAGCACCTTACTGACGTTATCGGGGTCTATTTCCCGGCCATTCTGGGAGCCCTGACCGTCGTCCCCGTTTATTTCATCGGCAGAGAGCTGGTCGGCCGCTGGGCCGGAGTGATATCAGCCGGTCTGCTGGCAGTGCTGCCCGGTGAATTTCTGGGGCGGTCGATACTGGGCTTCACCGACTACCACGTTGCCGAGGTGCTGGTCACCACCACGCTCATGATGTTCCTTATTTTTGCCGTCAAAACTTCCAGGGAAAGGCAGCTGGCCCTGAACCACCTCAAGCAGCAGGAGTGGGCCGTAATCACAAGACCTCTCGTTTATAGCCTGCTCGCCGGCGTCTGTCTGGGCATTTACTTCTACACCTGGCAGGGGGCACTGCTCTTTACCTTTATCATCACCTTTTACTTTATAATTCAATTCATAATTAACCATCTAAGGCAGGAATCTACCGATTATCTTTTCATAGTCGGAACTATCCTCTCTTTTATTCCCTTAATAGTGTTTTTGCCCTATTCCAGCAGCGTTTTTCTTATGACTTCCATGCTCATCGCCCTGCTCATGCCACTGGTTCTGCAGACCATCTCCCGGCTGATAACGCGCTGGAAATTGAAGCCAGCCTATTACCCTCTGTCCTTAACTGGTCTCGGGCTGGCAGGGCTGGGCATCTTTTACCTCATTAATCCCTCCCTGCTCCAGACCATGATACGTAATTTCAAAATCTTCGTCCCGGTAACGGGAGCTGAAGTTGCTACCATGGAGATGCAGCCTCTTCTTTTTCCTTTTGGCGACTTCACGCTCAGGCTGGCCTGGGGTAATTTCACCACCGGCTTTTTCATCAGTCTGGCGGCGCTCCTTTACCTGCTGGTTTACCGCCTTATTATCAAGCGTAACATAGGTGAAAAAAACGTCCTGCTCGTCTGGAGTCTGGTAATACTCATGGCCACTTTCGGACAGCGCCGCTTCGCCTATTACTTTGCCGTAAATGTGGCACTGCTCACCGGCTACCTGTCCTGGCAGTTCCTGAAACTCGCCGGTTTTCGAGAGGGAACAAGCGAGCCGGAGGAAACCTCAGAGTCATCACGACAGGGAGAAGCCGGGGCGAGAAAGAACCGGAAGAAAGGCCCCCGCCTTACCACCAGGCGCGTAAATATGGCTCTGGCGGTGATAATCGTCTTCTTCCTGGCCGCCTTCCCCAACATCATGCCAGCAGTCGCTGCCGCTTCGCAGGCGCGTTTTACCCCTTCTGATGCCTGGGTAGAATCCCTCACCTGGCTGAAAGAAAATACCCCCGAGCCTTTTGGCGATCCCGGTTTTTACTACCAGCACTATGAGAAACCGCCTGAAGGAGAGAGTTATTCTTATCCTGAATCAGCCTACGGGGTAATGGCCTGGTGGGACTACGGCTACTGGATTACCCGCATCGGGAAGAGGATACCCGATGCCTGTCCCGGCCCATACCAGGGACGGGCTGATGTCGCCCGGTTCTTTCTGTCACAGGACGAAAGTTCCGCCCGGGAAATAAGAGAAGAGCTGAATTCCCCATACATAATAATCGACCACGAGACAGCCACCAGCAAGTTCTGGGCGCTTACCCTGTGGGCGGAAGAGGAGCAAACCAAATTCTTTGACATCTATTACGTGTCACAGGGTGAACGGCTTTTACCGGTAAAACTCTACCATCCCGAATATTACCGCTCATTATCAACCCGGCTTTATAGCTTCGACGGCGAGGCGGCAACCCCCGGAAAAACCTTCGTGATATCCTACCAGGAAAAAATTGCCCGGGAAGGGGTCTTCTACAAAGAGATAACCGGCGCGGAAGAATTCTCCACCTACGATGAGGCAGAGGACTACATCTCATCGCAAAACTCGGGCAACCATCGAATCGTGAGTGATAACCCATTCATCAGCCCGGTACTACTTGCCAGGGTCAAAGATTATGAGTTAGTCTACAGCTCCGAGGAAACCATAACCGGGCCCGGGGGCGGGATAACGGTACCGGCGGTAAAAATCTTCAGGTATCTGAAATAGAGCGCTGAACAAGTCGTCCTGGAAATGCTCGAGCCTTCGTGAACAAGGGAATGATTTCTTGTAGCTGATTTATGGTCGGGGTGGCCGGATTTGAACCGGCGACCACCTGAACCCCATTCAGGTGCGCTACCAGGCTGCGCTAC
>CAZRBS010000053.1:0-9866 GCA_964598405.1 uncultured Dehalococcoidaceae bacterium | reverse complement strand
CACAGGTATAGCCCAGAACGCAGTCCAGCGCTTCTTCCTCAGCAACATTCCTGGCCTGGCGCCCGATAACGGCACACAGTTCGGCTTCATAACGAAGGTCCTGAGATACAGAGGGATAGACGATATTATCCCCGGTGCCAATTACAGTACTGGCCGGCTTAAAAAACAGGGACGGCTCTTCGGGTACCGGCCAGTTCATCTCCCTGACATGGTCGATGTAGTTCCTGCCGCAGGCGATGGTAATACCGGGTTCCACCGGAGCCAGAAGTCTGACATCCGGCAGCCGGCATATTTCTTCCCCCCGCTCAAAGCCCCGGTAGAGGTCTCCGGCCAGGGCAAATACGGAATCACCATCCACGATGCCCCAGCTCACCTTACCCTGCCACTGGAAGCGCGCGATTTTCATTTTTCCTCCTGAAATTGCTGACCTGAGTTTCACCAGAGTGAATTGTAGCGCAACAATATTAACGGAAGCAAACCGCAGCATGATATTTCCCAACCCGGGCCGGATTCTGCCCGGCATTTCATAGGAGTAGATTACGCCGCCAGCCGGGTTTTTCACACGTTCACGCCCTTGATACTTTGGCAAGATAATAATAAAATAAGGGCGTAAGTGCCCATTATCTTCTGAAAGAAGGACAAGATGAAACAAAGCGCTTCCATGATGGCTAAAGTAAACACCTTCCTCTCCCCGAATAGAGTGATCCTCGGTAACGGGACGGCCACTCAGGTCGGGAACGAGGCTAAAAAACTCGGCGCGCAAAAGGCTTTAATCGTCACCGATGCCGGAGTAGTCAAAGCTGGCCTGACACGGGACATCGAGGAATCACTGGAGGCACAGAAAATAGAGAGCGGGATATTTGACAGGGTGGAGGCTGAACCAAGGGCCCGATTAATCGAGGAGTGCAAACAGGCAGCCTGTGACGGCGGGTATGACATCGTCATCGGCGTTGGGGGGGGAAGTTCGCTGGACGTAGCGAAGGGCGCGGCGATAATGGCAACGAACAGGGGAAAGATTGTTGACTATGCCGGCACTGACCTGGTTCCCCTCAGAGGACTGCCCAAGATTTTAATCCCGACGACGGCGGGGACCGGGAGTGAGGTAACCCGCGTGATTATCATCACCGATGATTCAGACGGCAGTAAGAAGGCAATATTCAGCGACCTCGTCCTGGCTGATATTGCCATTGTTGACCCGCTGCTCACCCTGTCGATGCCGCCGGCAGTAACCGCTGATACCGGTATCGATGCGCTGGTCCATGCTGTGGAAACCTATGCTTCGGTCAATGCCACGCCTTTCTCCGATGTTCTGGCCCTTGAGGCAATTCGGCTAATCGCGGAAAACCTGCCCGCCTCTTACGCCAAAGCAGCCAACATTGAAGCGAGGTTCAACATGTCCCTCGCCGCCACTCTGGCCGGTATGGCCTTTACCAGCGGCGGACTGGGAGCCATCCACGCTTTAGCCTACCCCCTGGGGACCGAATATCATCTATCGCACGGCAGGTCAAACGCCATCATGCTTCCGTATGTGGTGGACTATAATAAGATTGGCAACCTGAGCAAATATGCCGATATCGCTGAGGCTATGGGAGAGGACATCGAAGGACTTTCAGCACATGAGGCTGCCGAAATGCTGGTCGCCAGCCTGCACGGGCTGCTGGAAGACGTCTCCATTCCGTCCAAGATTAGCGCTTACGGAGTGCCGGAAGAAGACATCCCCAAGCTGGTTGAAGGCGGCATGAAACAAAGTCGGCTTTTCATACCCAATCCGAGAGACCTGACCGAAGCGGACGTGAAGAATATCTACTCTGCCGCTTTCTAACAATACCCCTGATTATCTCTCCAGAAGAGAAGAAACAGCCCTGAGTTTGTTGCCGATTTGAAAGGAGGTATAACAATGGCCGGAGGCTACACGGGAAGAATAGGATTTGTTGACCTGTCCACCGGGCAGGTAAGAGCGGAAAACCTCGACGAGAAAACGGCGCGTGACTTTATCGGAGGACACGGTCTGGGAGCACGCGTTCTGTTTGAACACCAGAAAGGAGGCGTTGACCCGCTGGGCCCGGAGAATATGCTCGGCTTTACCACCGGGCCGCTTACCGGCACCCCCGTCCCGACGGGCAGCCGTTACATGGCGGTCTGCAAGTCCCCGCTTACCGGCGGGTGGGGAGATGCCAATTCCGGAGGCTTCTTTGGCAGTGAACTGAAGGCGGCCGGCTGGGACGCCATCTTTGTCTCCGGGGCTGCCTCATCGCCCAGATATCTGCTGGTAACCGATGACGGAATTGAACTCAGGGATGCCTCCCACCTGTGGGGTAAGGACGCCGTTCAGACTGAAGATGCCCTGCTGGAGGAGCTCGGCGACCCCAAAATCAGAACAGCCTGCATCGGCCCGGCTTCGGAAAGACTTTCCCTCATAAGCGGCATTGTCAATGATAAAGGACGGGTTGCGGCCCGCTCCGGGGTAGGTGCCGTGATGGGGTCCAAGAAACTGAAAGCGGTGGCCGTCAGAGGTAAGGGACGGGTGACGCTCGCCGACGCTGAAGGTTTAAAGCAGCTGCGCAAAGAATTTATTACCAAAATGCGTGACATCACCTTCGTCCAGGGGTTGATGAAACACGGTACCTGTGGCATGACCCCGTCACTGGTGGCGCAGGGTGCCAGCCCGGTGAAGAACTGGTTGCTCACCGGCACCGATTCGTTTCCGGTTGTTGACAAAATAGGCGGGGACAATGTTATCCAGTTCCAGTCCAAAAAATATGCCTGCGCCAACTGTCCCATCGCCTGCGGGGGTATCACGAGTGTAACCCGGGGGAAATATACCGTAGGCGAAACCCATAAACCTGAGTACGAGACGATAGCCGCCTTCGGGAATATGTGCCTGAATGACGACCTTAACTCGATATTCAAGCTGAATGACATGTGCAACCGCAGCGGACTGGATACCATCTCGGCCGGCAGCACGGTTGCTTTTGCCATGGAGTGCTACGAGAACGGCGTCATCACCAGAGCAGACACCGATGGCATAGAGCTAACCTGGGGAAATTCTGAAGCCATCATTGCCCTCATTGATAGGATGATTCGCCGGGAAGGCTTCGGCGATGTCCTGGCGGATGGCGTAAAGCTGGCCGCTCAGCGAATAGGCAGGGGCGCCGAAAAATTCGCCATGCACGTTGGCGGGCAGGAACCGGGGCTGCACAATGCCCTTTTTCTGCCCGGGCGCGGCACCGGCATGGTCGTCGACCCGACTCCGGGCCGGCATACCGCAGCCGTCCCCTTTATACGCTGTGACATAAATGCGGCTGCCGCCCCATACCCGGAACTCAAGTTCTCCGGCTTTGAGCGTTACGAATACCGGAGCAAGGGGCCCGCCAACGCAGCGGCTTCAAACTACTGGCAGGTGGCGGCGAGCGCCGGCGTCTGCCTTTTCCCGACGCTCTTTTCCGGAATTTATCCTTTCCTGGAGTTCTTTAATGCCGTCACCAGCTGGGGCCTCTCCCTGGAAGAGACCATGGAAACAGGTGCCAGAATACAGACCCTGCGCCGCATGTTCAACCTCAGGGAAGGCATCACCCCATCGGAAAGCCGCCTGCCGGACCGCCTGGCCGGCATACCGCCGAAAACCGGAGGTCCGCTGAAAGGTGTCACCATTGATATTGACTCACTGGTCAGGGAATATTACAGGGCCATGCAATGGGACCCCGATACCGGCGAACCGACCGATGCCTGTCTAACCAGGCTGGGGCTAGGTGACCTGGTGAAGGCAAACACATGAACAAAATGGGGCAAACTACCCTGATGCCGGAAGCTTAAAAGAAAAGCGGCTCCCTTTTCCCGGCTCACTCCGGGCTTCCATCTCGCCGCCATGGGCTTCAACCAGACGCTTGGCAATGGTAAGTCCCAGACCGCTGCCGCCGGTGACTCTGGCCCGAGACTTATCCACCCGGTAGAAACGCTCGAAGATGTTGGGCAGGTCTTCCGCAGAAATGCCTTCACCGGTATCGGTAACGCTTACCTCAATCCAGTTACCCCGCTGGCTGGCATTTACGGTGATGCCACCACCTTCAGCAGTATGAGCTATGGCGTTATCCAGCAGATTGCGCATGACCTGGCTGATGCGATGGGGGTCAACATTCACCCTGGGTAGCCTGGCGGGCAACTCCGTATGGATTGCTAACTTCTTTGCCTCCCCGCCGGTCTGTGCTGCAGCGACCGCCTGGTTAATCAGCCCGGCAATATCCTCGGGCTGACAATTCATTTTTAATGCGCCTGCTTCAGCCAGGCTCAGTTCCTGAAGGTCGTCCACCAGCCGCGACAACAGCAATGCTTCTTCATTAAGGGAACGGAAAGTTTTTGCATCCGGCTTTATCACCCCGTCACCCACCGCTTCAAGGTAACCTCTAAGGTTAGACAGGGGAGTTCTCAACTCATGAGCAACATCAGCCACCATATTTCGTCGCAGTTGCTCGGCTCGCTCCAGGTTGCCAGCCATAGAGTTAAAAGCCCGGGCTAGCTCGCCCACTTCGCCTTTGCCCCTGTACTGAACCCTCTGAGAGAAATCGCCCTTTCCCAATTGTCTGGCGGTCAGGGTCAGGGCTCTGACCGGTGATAAAATTCGCCGTGATAATAGGAAGGTGAGCAGCAGGGAAAAGACGATGGCCACCAGACCTCCCCATATGAGGAAGCGACCTACCGCCAGGTAAATAATACTGAGCGAAGGAAACAATACCTCCGGCGGCGCTCCGGGGCTCATGTAAAGTCTCCCCAGGTAATAGTTTTCCCGATAGGATGATACGAGTATACCTGACGCATCAGACTCATATGACTCTCCCAGAAGGTCTCCCTGGGAATCAGCAACCACCGTTCCCCCGGCGTCCGTAAGTATGATGCGCCGCTCGTAGAGGTTCCCCCACTGCTCCACTAAAGGCTGAATGCCCTGCCAGCTCCCCATCCGGAAGTAATAACTGGACAACTCCATTTCTATCCTGTGGGCACGTATCAGCTCAAGCTGCTCCGCAAACCGGTTTATCTCCGCCCGGGTGGTCTGGTAGATAAAGAAAAAGACAGAGCTTATGGTCACTATAATTACCAGGGTAAAAGCTGCCAGGAGACGAAATTGTAAACTCTGCCACATTTTAGACCTCGGAAAGTTTGTATCCGGCGCCGTATACTGTTTTTACATATCTGGGGTACCTGGAATCAGGCTCAAGTTTTCGCCGCAGGTTGAGGATGTGAACGTCAATGGTGCGGTCAAAGCCTTCGAAGTCATAACCAAGCGCCTTCTCGATTAGCTGTGCCCGGCTGTATACTCTGCCCGGCTCCTTGGCCAGGACGCCCAGCAGCTTAAATTCAACCGGGGTGAGATTTAGATTACGATTACCCAGAAATGCCTCATGCTTGATAAAGTCCACGGTAAGCTCACCATGCCTAATCCTCTCCGGACCGCGCTCTCCCGGAAGGCGTCTGAGCACGGCACGAACTCTGGCTGCCAGTTCCCGGGGACTGAAAGGTTTGGTCACATAGTCATCCGCCCCCAAACTCAAGCCGTCCAGTTTGTCCTGATCGGTAGTTCTGGCGGTAAGCATGATAATCGGTACCTCGGATTCATACCTGAGAGTGCGGCAAACTTCAAGACCGTCAATACCGGGCAGCATGAGGTCCAGAACGATGAGGTCAGGACGGCTCTCCCTAGCCAGGCGCAGAGCTTCAGCACCATCATGAGCGGTGAAAACCCTGTATCCGCCACGGTTCAGGTAGAGCTTGACCAGTTCCGCCGTTTTCACATCATCATCAACCACCAGAACTCTTCTAGCCGCCACCGTCAGCCCCCTCAACGATTCCTGATAACATCCTAAACTAATTTATAACATGAATGTTAAGAAATTGCTAAGAAAGCCGTACCATAGCCGGCCTTGCTGCACATGACCGGCAGGTCACAGACGAAACAAAGACGTACCAAAAGCTCCCTTTTCCCGGCACATCTTCGTCCGCGGCTAACTTAAGAGGCGTACTTTTGCGGCTCCGCCTTGAACTTCTCCTGGCAGGCCTTTGCGCAGAAGTAATACGTTTTCCCCCGGTACTCCTCGCTGGCCGCCGCATTTTGGGGATCAACTTCCATTCCGCAAACCGGGTCTTTAACTGCTGCCATTTCTACCTCCTTCTTTACTTCCTTCACCATTTTCGCCAGCCCCCCAGAATGAAGGGGCAGGGCGTCTACCATTAATTATAGAAAAATCCGGAGCAGTATTTCCAGAAAAAATAACCGCGCCCGCCACCGGAGCTGATAAGACCCGAACCCCGGCTAACTTCAAAATAGCCGCGGCGTCAGAAGGACCCTGTTTAACCAGCCCCATGCTTACAGATTACCGGCCGGACGGTTGATTTTGAAACCGCCAGGGTGATATTATTAGCGGTAAAGCAGCCGTCCGCTCAGCCCGCCCCGGAAGATTAATACCCTGCGGAGGATTGACTCATTCTCAGACTCAGCGCCAACTTGAGCACATTATTCAATGAGGTTGACTTCCTGGACCGCTTTGGGCGCGCGTCCAGAGCCGGTTTCCGGGGAGTCGAATGCCAGTTCCCCTATGACTCAAAGAAAGAAGAGCTGGCCGAGAAACTGGACAGGTACGGACTGGAGATGGTGCTGCACAATCTGCCTGCCGGTGATCTGCCTTCCGGAGAGCGCGGTATTGCCTGCCTGCCGGGGCGGTCAGGAGAATTTCAGGACGGAACTGGACTGGCCATCGACTATGCTAAAGCTCTGCGGTGTTCCCGCCTGAACTGCCTTGCCGGGATACCTCCGGAGGGGTCATCAGCGGAAAAAGTCCGCCAGACGCTGGTGGAAAACCTCCGTTTTGCCGCCACTGCTCTGGAAAAGGAAGGCATTTCCCTGCTGGTCGAGGCGCTAAACGGTTGCGATGTCCCCGGATTTTACCTGACACATACCAAAGACGTTCTCCGGCTGTTTCAAGAAGTCAATCACGCCAACCTGTGGCTCCAGTATGACACCTACCACATGCAGATAATGGAGGGCAACCTGACCGGGACTATTGGTGCCAACCTGGCGAAAATCGCCCACATCCAGCTCGGCGATAATCCCGGGCGACACGAACCGGGGACCGGCGAGATTAACTTTGCCAACCTGCTTCGCTTTATTGACGAGGCGGGATACAACGGCTGGCTCGGGTGCGAATACATCCCGTCCGTCACCACTGAAAAGAGCCTGCAATGGGCTAAAACTTATCTCAAAGGAGGAGAGTAATGGCAAAACTTGGATTTATTGGACTCGGTATAATGGGCAAACCAATGGCCGGTCATCTGCTGGCTGCGGGTAACACCGTCCACATCTATGATGTGGTCGCGGAGGCGGTCAAGGAAGTGAGCTCAAAAGGAGGCATGGTCTGCGGCAGCAGCAAAGAGGTAGCCCAGAAGTCGGATATCATCTTCATCATGGTGCCGGACACGCCAGATGTGGAAGCGGTCCTGTTCGGCGAGGACGGCGTGGCGGAAGGCATCAGGGCAGGCTCTACCGTGGTGGATATGAGCTCCATCTCGCCGATAGCCACCAAGGAGTTCGCCAGGAAGCTCAACGCCCAAGGTGTCAAGGTGCTGGATGCCCCCGTCTCCGGCGGGCAGACAGGAGCAGAGAAAGCCACCCTCTCCATCATGGTGGGCGGTCCACCCGAAGTGTTTGCCCGGATTAAACCCTACTTTGAGCTTATGGGCAAGAACATAGTCCATATCGGCGGCAACGGGGATGGGCAGACCTGCAAGGTAGCCAACCAGATTGTGGTTGGACTGAACATTGAGGCAGTTGCGGAAGCCCTCGTCTTCGCCTCCAAAGCCGGCGCTGACGTGGGGAAAGTAAGGGAGGCGCTCCTCGGCGGATTTGCCCAGAGCCGGATTCTGGAAGTCCACGGGGACAGGATGATAAAGCGTACTTTTGCCCCCGGTTTCCGCATCCGGCTACACCAAAAAGACCTGAATCTGGCTTTGCAATCGGCGCGCAGCCTTGGTCTGAGCCTGCCCAACACGGCCACCGCACAGGAACTCTTCAACGCCCTTGCGGCACAGGGTGACATTGACCTGGACCACTCCGCCATGGTGCTGGCGCTGGAAAAGCTCGCCAGCCACAAGGTAAGCGGGTAGGCGGCCCTACAAAGCCGCAGGCCGGCTGAAATCAAGGGCCCTTTCAGATTCAAGGCAGCCAGCACTGCCTTCAAGGGGAAGCGCATCTACTTTCCGACCTTCTCACCTGCCCTCCATTACTGTCAATGGCATATATCCCTAATTACCTATGACCAAAGAGCTATTGTAAAGGGAAGCGAAGCTGGATAAGATAAAGCTGTAAATTAGGGACATCCTGCTTGAAAAGAGGAGTACCGCGACGATGCCAAACCCGACTCTGAAAGAGCCGCACGCCAGGCTGCGCAAAGATTTAATCCAGCCGGAAGTCCTGCGGCTGGTCCCGGAGGCAATGGCCAGGAAATACAATATCATGCCTCTGGAGATGACCGACGACGTCCTGCGAGTGGCAATGGCAGACCCGACCGACATCTTCGCTCTGGAGGCTCTGGCCACCCGCAGCCAGATGCGCATCGAGCCCGAGGCAGCCAGCGCCGAGGAAGTCCAGGAAGCAATCGACTTCAATTATCAGTCCTATGATGAGATAGAAAAACAGATTTCCAGCATATCGCTGCCGGGTGAGAAGGCCGAAGAGCAGATCAAGCTGGACACGGTTACTGATGCTCCGGTAGCCCGGGCTCTTACCCTTATCATCGAAGAGGCGGTAAAAGCACGGGCTTCTGATATTCACATTCAGCCTCAGGAAGATAAGCTGCGGGTGCGCTACCGGATTGACGGCACGCTGCATGACATGCTCTCTCTGCCCTGGAAGACGGTCACTCCGCTTATCTCCCGCATCAAAATCCTGGCCAATATGAATATAGCCGACCATCACCGCCCCCAGGACGGTCAGTTCTCCATCAAGACGAAGGGGCGCCAGGCGATAGACATCCGGGTTGCCACCATCGCCACCGTCTATGGCGAGATGGCGGTACTGAGGCTCCTCGATAAGTCCAGAGCGGTCAGGACCCTTCCCGAGCTGGGTTTCCTCCCCGAAAACCTGGCCAGATATGAGGAGATGCTCAAAGTTCCCTACGGGATGATTCTGGTCAGCGGTCCCACCGGCGCAGGCAAAACGACCAGTCTCTACGCCTCAATCAACTGCCTGGACAACGTGGGGCGCAATATCATTACCATTGAAGACCCGGTAGAGTACCGCTTCAAGCACATCAACCAGATTCAGGTCAACCCCCGGGCCGGCCTTACCTTTGCCAGCGGGCTGAGGTCCATACTGCGCCTCGACCCCGATGTGATACTGGTCGGCGAGATAAGGGACGCCGAAACGGCCCGTATTGCCGTCCAGTCAGCCCTTACCGGACACCTGGTGCTATCTTCAATCCACGCCAATGATGCCGTCGGCGTTATCTTCCGCCTCCTTGACCTGGGCATTGAGCCGTTCCTGGTCGCCTCAGCGCTAATCGGCGTGGTTGCCCAGCGGATGGTACGGCGGGTTTGCCCTGACTGCGCCCGGCCGGTTGACGTCCCCCTGCTGGAAAGAACCATCTACCGCAGGGAAACCGGTGAAGAGCGAAACGAATTCCTTTGCGGCAGCGGCTGCAAATCATGCGCCAGTACCGGCTACCAGGGGCGGAGCGGTATTTTTGAAATACTGCAATTGAGCGATGAGATAAGAATGATGTTGCTCAACGGGACTACCGCAACGGAGTTACGCAACCGGGCAATCAAAGCACTGCTGTCCAAGATAGTTTGAAAAACGGGTTTTGGATGGGTTTTTCGTGCCT